>JANLQJ010000133.1:0-6015 GCA_031367715.1 Hyphomicrobiaceae bacterium
CCCGGGGGGGCGGCACCCCGCGTCCACAGCCTCATTGCCTCAAGAGCAATTTCCAGACATCAGGTTACACCGCCACCCCTCTGCCTTGCATTCTCATAACTCGAACGAGCGGAGTGACCCGTTGTTCAACCTGATCGCAATTCGAGAGGACCATATGTTGTTCGCATCCTTTCGGACCCATTCGACTGGCTTTGGGTGGACCGAAGTATGGACCTAAGAAAAAGCTTTAGAAATGTATCAATTATTTCAATGGTCATGGGCGGTCACCCTCTCCGCCATATTCTTTGTTTGTTCTCATTCCTCGCGACGCATCAAAGGACGCAACGGGACGTCCCGAGACGACCTGAGACAGCGTCAATACGCTGATATTGAACCAAGAAATTCCAAAGCACCCGGGCGGTGGTGCCCTAATTCTGTCTCATTTTGTTCCTCTAACTCTCACAGAAGCGACCCGACGAATGGTGGGTTGAGGAACCGGCCAGATGGCAGGAACGCGCTCGCGGAATTGATTGACGGCGATCGCAGTCGAAAGGCTGCGAACCCCTGGCACCTATGCCGACGGCGCGGGTCTCAGCCCGGTCCTGACCGCCGCCGGGGTTAAACGCTGGGAACTTCGAGTGAGCGACAGCGGGCGTCGCGGGCAACTCGGCCTTGGTCTCTATCCGAAAGTCTCGCTAGTGGTCGCCCGGCGCGAAGCGGACGAGTTGCGCGACCAGATCGGCGACGGGCTGATCACCCCGCATCTCGGCCGGCGGTCGGTTGCAAAGGCTCAAGCGGAGCTGCCCCCTGTGACGTTCAGCTCGGCCTTTGAAAGCTACTTTGAGATGAAGGAGCACCAGCTCTCCAACCCCAAACATGCCGCCCAGTGGCGCTCAACGCTCGACGCTTACGTCGTCCCGGCCATCGGCGCGATACCGGTCGCGGACGTGACGCCGGCCCCAGGTGATCGACATTCTCAACCCAATCTGGACGGACAAGCCCGAAACGGCCAAACGGGTCCTGCAGCGCATGCGCGTCGTGCTCGAAGCCGCCATCGTGCGCGGCGACCGGAAGTCCGCTTCGCCCACAACCGGCGTCCATCCAGACGTCAGCTATTGCGATCCGAACGGATTGATCGAGGGACGCGCCGCCTTGTCCGACTACATGGCCGGATTCCAGCAGACTGTCCCGGGCGGAACATTCAAGCTGAATACGCTGAAGCTTCACAATGACCGCACGCTCGCGAACTGGCCGATGCTCGGGCCGGATGGCAAGACGCTGCAGGATGGCGTGAGCTACGGCCACCTCGCCGCCGACGGGAGGCTGATGGCCATCAGCGGCTTCTTCGATCTGCCGGGTAAAGAATAATACCCAGAGCGGACCGGACGATCATCTCGCACAAGATCATCCGACATCGGCTTCAGGTCTCGCTGGACCGGGCGATGACATTTGTTGCGGTTGCCGGAAAGCGACATGGAGCACCAGCGACATCCAACGGTAGCCTCGAGCGTAAGGACCTCCGCGGCATCGTGGGTGTCGAGAGTAGGTTCGCCTTATAGTCAGTGGCGGCGGGATCGCAAAACATCCTGACGATTGCTTTCGACTTGGCGTTGCCGCTCCTGGTGCGCGTCTGCTCGCGTTCGCCTTGCGCCGCAGCCCAATGCACGGCGAGCGGGAACAGTCACGCGCTCGTCATCCAAGGCTCCTATCACGCAGCCACCCGACAAGGGGAATGCAAAAGGAGATTGATGTGATGACTTTGAACCGCAGGACGCTTCTGGGCGTGCTCGCTCTGGCCGCTGCTGCTTTCAGCCAGCCCGCCAATGCCGACGATACCCATCCGTACTTCAAGGCCGACGTTGTGCCCTTGCTCGACTTGATCGTGCCGCCACCGGCCAAGGATTCGGCTGAAACCAAAGCCGAACTTGCCGAGGTTGCGACTCTCATGGCCAGCGCAAGCGAAGACCGTAAGAAGCAGGCCATCGCCGACGACGAGGAGAACCTGGCGCGGTTCATCGCCGGCACCAGCATCAAGCTGGACAAGGACAAGGTTCCTCTGACCACGGCTCTTATTCAGCGCGTGATCGATACCGAGGACGAAGTGACCAGCCCGGCCAAGAAGGGTTTCGGCCGTCCCCGTCCCCCGACCGTTGACGATCGTATCAAGCCGCTGATCCAGCTGTCGAAATCGGGGGCCTACCCGTCGGGTCACACCACCAATGGCACTGCCATCGCCATTGTGCTAGCCAAGATGCTGCCCGAAAAGAAGGACGAACTGATGGTGCGCGCCAAGGACTATGGCTGGAGCCGGATGATCGTGGGCGTGCATTATCGCAGCGATCTCGATGCCGGTCACGCCTCGGGCGCGCTGATGGCCCAAGCCTTGATGCTGAACGCGGACTTCCAGAAGGAATTCGAGCCTGCGAAAGCCGAACTGCGCAAGGCGTTGGGCATGTAGGCGCCCGACTGAGGCCAGTCGATACTGATGGTGTGGTCTGCAAGGAGTGCACCATCAGGGTGCCCAAGCTGTGAACCCGACGTCAGGTTAGCGGCACGACGCTTTCGGGGGAAAACCAGATTGCCACCGTGGCGCCGATGGCAGGTGGCGATGTCCGTGCAGCTCCAAACAGGTCGAGGCGAATGGCGGTTTCGCCGACGCGAGCACGCAGGCGCAGGATCGGGCCAAGGACGGTCATGTCCTCGACCGTGCCGGTGAGCTGGTTGCTGCCGGGCACGGGCGTGATCGTCATGGCCTCGGGGCGAACGCCGACACGCAGCTTCTTGTCGCTGCCGACGTTCACGCCCTGGGCGAGCCAGACGTCCTGGCCGTTCAGCGCCATGTGGCCGGCATGACTATCGACAGCCTCCAATTCGAGCACGTTCATGGCGCCGACGAAGGTCGCAACGAACGGTGTGGCGGGACGGGAATAGATGTCGGCCGGCGTTCCGATCTGATCCACCCTGCCACCGTTCATCACCACCACGCGGTCGGAGATGGCGAGCGCTTCCTCCTGGTCGTGGGTGACGAAAATGGCGGTGATGCCGAGCTTGCGTTGCAGTGCGCACAGATCGTCGCGCAGGGCCACGCGGATCTTGGCGTCGAGCGCGGACAAGGGCTCGTCGAGCAGCAGGATTTTCGGTTCGCGCGCGAGCGCCCTTGCCAGCGACACGCGCTGCTGCTGGCCGCCCGACAGCTCCAACGGGTACCGATGACCCAGTTTCGGCAAGTCGATCAGCTCCAGCATCTCCGTCACGCGCTTGTCGATGTCGGCACGCGACTTGCCGGCGACCTTCAGCCCAAAGCCGATGTTCCTGGCCACCGTCATGTTCGGGAACAGCGCATAGGACTGGAACACCATGCCGATCTGGCGCTGGTTGGCTGGCTTGTGCGTGACGTCGGCATCGCCGATGCGGATGGTTCCGGCGGTGGGCGGCTCGAAGCCAGCGATCATGCGCAGCACCGTGGTCTTGCCGCAGCCGGACGGGCCGAGCAGGGAAATGAACTCGCCCTTGCTGGCTTCCAGCGAGAAGCCCTGGACCACGCGGGTCGGTCCGAAGGACTTTTCCAGATCTGTCAGCGACAGATAACCGGTAGCGGCAGCGTTGGCGGCAGTGATCGTCATCTGGATTTGGTCCGGGTCTGGCTGAAGCTACCGATCATCACCATGAGGCCCCAGGTGAGCGCGAAGGCGATGACGCTGAGGGCGGCCGGCTCATAGGCGCGGTTGGCGCCGAGCAATTGCATGTAGGGTCCGAAGCCGGGGCGATCAAGCAGGCTGGCGAAGGTGAAATCGCCAAGCACGATCGCCACCGTGAGGAACGCGCCTGAGAGCAGCGCGGCACGGATGTTGGGCAGGATGACCTGGAAGAGGATGCGGATGGGGCCGGCGCCCAGGCTCTCGGCCGCTTCCGTCAGGGTGCGGACATCGATGGCGGTCAGCCCCGTATCGACGGCGCGGTAGAGGTACGGCAGCGCTAGGGTGGCATAGCCGCAGGCGAGCAGGATGTTGGCCCTGGTGTCGGTGGTGGTGAGCGCCAACCAAGAGCTCGAGCCGTACAAGCGGAAATAGCCGAAAACGATGACGATGGCCGGCACGACCAGCGGCAGCAGCGTGACGAACTCGAGCACGGGACGAAAGGCGGGCAGGCGCAGATGCACCACATAGGCGGCTGGTACCACCAGCAGCACCGCGAGCACCACGGCGGCCAGCGACAGCACAGCGGAATAGAGGAAGGTCGCCTGGAACTGTGGGTCGGCCAGCACGATGCCATAGGCATCGAGACTGTATTGCCCGCGCCGCAAGCGCAGCGAGAATTCGATGACGCCGATCAGCGGCACCAGCAGATAGCTCAGCCCCAGGATCAACCAGAACCAACGCCAGACCAGCCCGCGCGTCATCGGCTCCTCCGCTCGGAGACAGATCGCAGCCAGAGATAGCCGAGATTGCACAGGCCCGTGATCACCACCATGCCGAAGGCGAGCGCATAGCCCAGGTTGGTGTCATGCAGCACGTCGCCGCGGATTTGCGCGTAGAGCAATATGGTGATGAGGTTGATCGAGCCGGACGTCAGCGCATAGGCGGTGGCGACGGCGCCGAAGGCATTTGCGAACAGCAGCAGCGTGCCGCCGATCACGCTAGGGGCGAGGATCGGCAGCGTCACCCCGAAGAAATGCTGGGCGGGCGTTGCGCCCAACATGGCGGAGGCCTCGCTCCATTCCCTTTTCAGCCCGTCGATGGCGGGCAGGATCACCAGCACCATCAGCGGCAACTGGAAATAGAGGTAGACCAGCGTCAGGCCGGTGACGTTGTAGATCGAGAAGCCATCCCGGTAGAGATCGATACCGATGAGGTGCAGGCCCGCGGTGATCAGGCCAGTTCGCCCGAGCGTCGCCAGGAACGCAAAGGCGAGCGGCACGCCGGCGAAATTGGAGGTGACACCCGACAGCGTCGTGATGCCGGAGCGCACCCAACCCGGTAGCACGCCATCCTTGATGGCCCAGGCCACGCCCGTACCAAGGATTGCACCGAGGATCGAGGAGGCGGCGCTGATGATGATGCTGAGGCGGTAGGCTTCGACGACGTTCGGGGCGAACAGCTTGGCCAGGGTCGCGAGCGTGAAATTGCCGTTCGCGTCTTGGAAAGCGCCGACGAACAGATAGGACGTGGGCAGCAACAGGAACATGGTGGCGAACACCATGAACGGCGCCAGTTGCAAGGCCGCTACCGTCACGCCCCTGGAACTGCCTGCTGGCATTGATCTGCGGCCCTGAAAAACGCTGCGGAGCGGCAAGGACTGTAGGTTGGGCCAAGCGTTTCAGCGCGACCCAACAGCACGCACCTAGGAAAGATGTTGGGTCGCGCGAAGAGCCTGACCCAACCTAGCGGTGTTCAGACTTCGGTGGACGCCTCACCGGCCTGAAGCGACAAACTGAAAACTTGATCGCTTCCCGGAATTTGGCGCATCTTTGCGACAAATATCCGGGATCTTTACCCGGTGCAGTTGAGATGCCGTGCCAATCCACAATGGTAAAGACCCCGGCTCTGCGCGCCAAGAAGCGCTCCGGCCGGGGAGCGTTTGGGTGCGCCAGAACACTCAGCTAAAACTGAAAAACTCTGGATTCTGGCCGGCTCCTCTCCCCACCGAAGCGGGAAGAGGAGCCATCTCAGTTACTTAACGGCGGCGCCGACGGTCTTGTCCCACTCGGCGGCGACAACGGCCTTGGCCGCGCTCTGCTCGTCGAGCGTGGGGAACTTGGCGGCGGCGTAGTCGGCGGCCGGCGGCAGCTTGGCCATCACGTCAGCCGGGACCTTGGACGAGATCGCGGCGAAACGAGCCGGATGGCAATAGCCCTTCAGCCAGCCGATCTGGCCCTCGTCCGAGTACAGATACTCAAGCCAGAGCTTGGCGGCGTTGACGTGAGGGGCGTATGCCGAGATCGCCTGCACGTAGACACCGGCGATGACGCCCGACTTCGGCACCACGACCTCAACCGGGGGATTGCCCTTCAGCGTGTCGCGACCGCTGAGCGAGTTG
>JANLQJ010000253.1:0-7110 GCA_031367715.1 Hyphomicrobiaceae bacterium
TGGAATGTTGCGGAACTCTAGCCAGGCGCGCGCCGGACCAGTTTTTCCGTCAGCCGTCGTCCGCCATAGGAAAGTATCCGGCGCAAAGGCAAATGATCGAGGAACGACAGGTTGGCAACGCTCTGGTCCCGCCCCATGCAGGCCTCGGCCAGCCAGTCGGACGGCATCGGGGCTTGCGGCACAAAGGCGGCAATCGCGGCCTGGTAGGCGGCCAACCGTTGGGCCGCGATGCGCTCAGGGTCAAGCATACGTCGCACGGTCTCGCGCGCGGCTGTGCCGATCTCGGTTTGTTGGGTCTGGTTCAACAAGAGCGTCCGCTCAAGCGCGGCGGCCAACGATGCCGGGTTGCCGCTTTCGAACAGGAAGCCATTGACGCCGTCCTCGATCAGCTCGGACGCGCCGGCTCCGCTTGAGCAGATCACTGGCCGGCCGGACGACATGGCTTCGACGCAGGTGAAGTTGAAGACGTCCCAGGTCGATGGCACGACATTGAAGCGCGCCGCGCATTGCAGGCTCGCTGCACGCTCAGGTGACACGGGCGGCAGGTGGTTGATCCGTGCGCCCCAGATATCCGGAAAATTGAGCGCGAGCTCGGCCGAAAGAGACGTCCCTGGAACTCCCGCCGCGGTGTCGGGGCCGACCCAGTCGATGGCCGGTGACTGGCCGCCCAGCAGCGTCAGCGCCCGGCACAAGATATCGGGTCCCTTCCATTTCTGCACCCTGCCGAGCACCAGACCGCGACTGGTCGCCTCGCACGCGCCGGTGTCGCTGATAGCACGCCAGGCTGGTGCTAGTGTTTCGACGCTGGCCCCCGTCTGTCGACGCCAGAACGCGGCATTGGCCTGGCTGGAACACTGAATGGCGGTGGCGCGGCGCAGCACTGCGCTCTCGATCAGCCTAATGAGTACACCCTGAGTTTCCTCACCTGCCATCGGGTCATGGCTGTCGATCTGACCGATGCTGCCGTGCATCTGCGCCACCACGGGTGTGGTGCCTGACAGTATCGGCGGAATGAACAAGAGTCCCCAATCGCAGGCTTCGATGATGTCGGCTTCGCCACTCTCACGGGCCTGTTCGGCGAGTGCCCATGCGCCGGCCAACTGCCGTTGCAGACCCGGCATCGCACTGAGAAAGGCAAAGCGCGATGCATGACGCTTGAACCGCGCGACGTCGAGGCATTCGGTGCGCACGCCATCGATGATGTGCGGTGATGACGCCGCTGCCGCCGATCGGCCGCTGCCCTGGAACACGCGCACCTCGTGGCCGGCGGCGGCCAGCCTGGGAAGCAGGTGGCGATAGAACGTGGCGATCCCGCCACCGGTGGTGGGTAGATACCCAGGAGTGAGGATGTCAATTCGCAAGACTACAATTGCGCCGTTGCGGCCGGTGCAGTTGTGATCCTGACGATGCGGCCCGGCAGATTGAAGATGCCATTGTCATCTGGATCGTAGCTCGGGCCCCACATGGGCGTGATCTCGATGGTGGCAATGTCTTGGGCCCAGCACCACTCGTCACCCGCCACCTTGCGCCCACCCGCGCCAACCGTGTACTCGCCCGGTCTCAGCAGCCGGGCGGGGATCGTGACGCGCACGGTAAATGTTCCTGCCGGCAAGTCTGCCGGACCGTCGTGGAACGTGACGATGCGCGTCCCCAGATGATAGAGCGCAAACGCAAATCGAAAACCTGCCACTGGCTCGGATGCCGATCCCGCCAACTCAATTGACAGTTCAGCTTCGGAACTTACTATTGCGTGCCCAGCAAGGGGTTGCGTATTCAGTCTCAAACCGTCGATCTTGACCGAACGCAACGGGCCACCGAAACACAAATGATTTGCCGACGGTGCGATTCGTGGGCTGCCGGTCCGGTATAACTTTAGCACGGCCTGAATCTCGTCCTGCTTTCGAAGCCTGCCGGCCTCGAGCAGGAGGCCCGTGCTACAGATGTTATCGAGCGATCCGATATTATGGCTGACCAGCAGAATGGTTCGCCCGCCGTTGGCCACGTTCTGCATCTTTCCCAGACACTTCTTCTGGAACGCGGCATCCCCAACCGCCAGCACCTCGTCGACGACCAGGATCTCCGGCTCGAGATGCGCGGCGACCGCAAAAGCCAGGCGCACAGACATGCCGCTCGAATAGCGTTTGACCGGCGTGTCGAGAAACCGCTCGACCTCGGCGAAGGCGACGATCTCGTCGAAACTCTTGTGGATCTCGGCGCGGCTCAGGCCGAGTATGGCGCCGTTGAGATAGATGTTTTCGCGGCCCGTCAGCTCGGGGTGGAAGCCGGTGCCGACCTCCAGCAGGCTGGCCACCCGGCCCGTGATCTCGACCCGGCCTTGGCTCGGCTCGGTGATGCGCGAAAGGATTTTCAGTAGGGTAGATTTGCCGGCGCCATTGCGGCCGATGATGCCCACCACGTCGCCGCGCTTGATTTCGAAATTGACGTCCTTGAGGGCCCAGAACTCCTCGATCCGGTTGCTGGCGAGAGGTTCGCGGCGCGCCACCATGGCGCTGGCAGACTGGGCATAAGCCTTGACGCTGTTGCCGATGACATCGCGCAAAGCCGTGTAGCGCTCGCGCTCGGCTCGGTGGCCAATCAGATATTTTTTGCCGAGGCCTTCGGCACGCACGACGATGTCGCTCACGACATCACACCATGTCGGCAAAGCTGCGCTCGGTGGCGCGGAAATAGCGGATGCCAAACCACAGGGAGAAGGCAATGACGCCCAGGCCGGCGAGCAAGCCCGGGCCATAGAGCGGGCTTTGACCGCCAAGCAGGCACCAGCGGAAACCGTCGATGATGCCGACAGCCGGATTGAGACTGTAGAGAAGTCGCCAGCCCTCGGGCACCACGGAGCTGGAAAAGCCAACCGGCGAAACATACAGCCCGAACTGCATGATGAACGGCACGACAAAGCGGAAGTCGCGGTATTTCACGTTCAGCGATGCGATCCAGAGCGCGGGCCCAAGGCTCGCCAGAACGGCCAGCAGCACGAACGCCGGCAGGAACATGATCTGCCAGCCGGGCAGGTATCGGTACCAGGCCATGACCAGTATCAGCATGACAATGTTGATGGCAAAATCGACTAGCGCCACCACAGCCGCAGCCACAGGAATGACCAGGCGCGGGAAATACACCTTCGAGATCAGGTTTGCATTGGCAATCAGGCTGCCGGAGGCATCGCCAAGGATGCTGGAGCACAAGAACCAAGGCATGAGGCCGGCAAACACCATGATGGGATAAGGCGCGTCGCCATCGCTGGGCAATTTCGCCAATTGGCCGAACACGGTGGTGAACACCACCATGGTGAGGAACGGGCGGATGAGGGCCCAGGCGACGCCGATAACCGTCTGCTTGTAGCGCACGGCGACATCGCGCCAGGCCAGCATTGCGAACAGCTCGCGGTAGTGCCAAAGGTCGCGCCAGTAATTGCGCTCACTGCGGCCATGCTCAAGGATGGTGAGACGCTGGCTTGGAGCAGGTGTGGCAGCAGCCGTCAGCGTCGTTTGAGCTTGTGCCATGGTTGGCTGTGCGGCGCTAGTGTTCTGCAGCAATCATAACGTAGCCGCCGGATTCGTCATTCCCGCGTAGGCGAGACTCCATGCAAGCCAGTAAATTGGACAGAGCATCGGCGCTAGATACTGCCATATTATCAATGGCTTCCGGACATGGAATGCGCGCCCAGTCATTGGCATGCATGGACCCCCGCCGGCGGTGGTGACGAATTTGCGGGTACCTTTTGAGTGGGTCTGAACACTAGTGGCGGACAAGGCTTTTGACGAGTTGATCGACGTGATGCGCAAAGTGTTCAAACGCAAACCGCTGCGGGTTGCCGGTTCGGCAAGGTCGCGGTCCGTCGAGGGCCTCGATCAGCGCGCTCTCGATCTGCTCGCGCGCTGCGGGATCGATCAGTCGTCCAATCTGGCCGTCGGCGAGCGCGTCGGCACTGCCATCGCGATTGCCGCCAATCACGGGCAGACCGCTCAAGGCCGCCTCCAGGAAAACAATGCCGAAGCCCTCCTTGGTGGACGGCATGATGAAGGCATCGGCAACCCGGAAGTGAGCGGGCAGCTCCGACTCGGAAACGTGGCCGGCAAACACCACCAGTGCAGCGACGCCCTGCGCAACGGCCAGGCTTTGTAAGCGACCAACGTCGTTCCCCGCACCGACGATCAGGTAGATCGCGTCGGGGTGCCGTTTGACTATTTCTGGAAGCGCGGCGATCACGCGATCATGGCCCTTGTGCCTGTCGGCATGGTTGAGCCGCGACACAGTCAAGATCACCTTCTTGCCCATGAGCCCGTATCGATTCAAGAGTTCGGGCGGTTTAGGCGCTGGCGAAAACTGGCTCCCGACGGTATTGGGAAGCACCCGGATTTGTGACGGGTTACCGGAAAACCACGCCGACATGCGTGATTTTGTGTAGCGGCTTACCGAGGTTACCAGCGTCGCCTGCCCAGCCCCCCAGCGGACCAGCCGGCATGGCGTTGGCCACGCATCGATGCCATGTACCTGTAGCCACAGTGGGGTTGCTGTCAGCTGGGCGATGATTGCCGCGAGTGGCGACATCAGCAAATGTCCGCAGAACAGCACCGAGCCTTCCGGCAATCTTCGGCCCAAGAGCAGAGCCTGCATCGAGTAGCGAGCAGGATGTAAGACCGCTGCTGTTTGCTCGACTTTGGTCGGCAACGTGCCCACTGCTTCGGGGCAGAGCCGCGGCAGCACCGTGACGCTATCGACCGCATCGGACGCAGCCAGCGCGGAAATGAAGTCGCGATTGTAACGCGCGATCCCCCCTCGGCCCCCGAACGCATCAGTTACGAGTGCGAGTACATGCACCAGAATCGACTGTGCCTTCAGGTTACCAGCTGGGCTGACCGTAGACTCGCGCCTTGCTGTGGTAGGGCTTGGGTGCGTGAGCGCCGATCTGGTCGACAACGAGGGTGCAACCGGACGGCAGCGCACGTATCTCACGATCGTTCGTCACGGCTGCCGGCACGCTACTGAACTGATGCCACCCCGTCCGTCCCGCAGCGTCAGGTTGGCGCGAAAGCGCACCGCCGGCAAGCAAGGCCTCGACCTGAGAGGCAAAGCGAAAAGTCCAACCATCATCGGCATAGTAGAGCAGTTTGATGCCGTGAAGATCTCGCGCCAGGAGCAGCGTGCGACGTTCGGCGTTCCAAATCGCAAATGCGAACATGCCTTGAAGCCCGCGCACCATCGCCTCGCCCCCTTCGGTGTAAAGATGCAGCAGGAGCTCGCTATCCGAGTTGGTCTTGAACACACAGCCGACAGTTTCGAGCCGATTTCGAAGGTGCTGGAAATTTTCGATTGTACCATCGAGAGCGACCACCAAGCCGCTGTCGCTGCTCGCCATCGGCTGGGGGTCTGCATCGGTGCGGTCAATGATTGCTTGGTGGTGATGGGTAAGTCCGATGCGGCCGTCGGCTGAGAACCATTCCCTCATCCCATCCGGTTCGCGCGCCGCCATGTGCTCGCGCGTGCGCACGAGTTCGTCGCGATCAACAGGATTGGCCGCATAGTGATACGCGAAAATGCCATTGACGGGGTTCATGTCAATGCCTGCGCCTTGGCGGTTGTCTTAGATCGGACGCTCGCTCAAAATCTCCGATTGTTGCGTACGCCCCGATGCATTGACACAGACAATGCCGCTGGTTCCGTGTCGTCGCACGCGGCTCGTCGCGACATCAGCTGGTAGAAGAACGCTATGGTCTTGCTCAATCCTTGCTGCAACGGCACGGCGGGCGTCCAGGCCAGATGCTTTTGCGCCAGTCCGATATCGGGCTGCCGCTGCCTTGGGTCGTCCTGTGGAAGATCGACAAAAACCAGCGTCGACTTCGATCCAGTCATCGCGATCACCATCTCGGCAAGCTGCCTGATCGTAAACTCATCCGGATTGCCCAAATTGACCGGCCCCGTGACCTCCGCAGGCGTCGCCATCAGTCGCAAGACCCCCTCGATCAGATCATCGACATAGCAGAACGATCGGGTCTGCTCGCCACTGCCGTAAATCGTAATCGGCTGGCCCTGCAGCGCCTGGACCACGAAGTTGGAAACGACGCGACCATCGTTCGGGTGCATTCTCGGCCCGTAGGTATTGAAGATCCGCGCCACCTTGATCTCCAGCCCATGCTGGCGGTGATAGTCGAAGAACAGTGTCTCGGCGCAGCGCTTGCCTTCGTCGTAACAAGAGCGCGAGCCGATCGGGTTGACATGGCCCCAGTAGGACTCGCGCTGCGGATGCTCAGCCGGATCGCCATAGACCTCGCTGGTCGAGGCCTGGAAAACCTTGCATTTCAGGCGCTTGGCGAGCCCGAGCAGGTTGATGGCGCCATGGACGCTGGTTTTGGTCGTCTGCACTGGGTCGTGCTGGTAATGCACCGGCGAGGCGGGGCAGGCCAGATTGTAGATTTCGTCCACTTCAAGGTAGAGCGGGAAGGTCACGTCATGGCGCAGAAATTCAAAGCGCGGATGGGTCAGCAGATGCTCGATGTTCCGCTTGCTGCCGGTGAACAGATTGTCGGCGCAAATGACGTCGTGGCCCTGCCCGATCAGCCGGTCGCACAGGTGTGAGCCAAGAAAGCCGGCACCACCGGTGACCAAGACACTCTTGCGGGTCTCGGCAGCGGACTTGAGAATGTGTTCGATCGCGATTTCAACCCGGTTGTGGACGTTGGGGGGCCGTTGTCGGCCGAAACCGGCTAAGGTGGTAGTGGCCGTCGCCAGCGCCGGGATCGCTGTGCAAGCCACAACGCCAATCCGGTCGTGACTCAAATAGGATGACAACGACGTTCAACACCAATGTGGCAGAAAAAATCGCAGTTCTTCTAGCTCCCTGAGCCGACAGGACGGTGCCGCCGGCTCGGCTGGTCTGGGCACCGGAAATGCAATTCGTCATCAATGATACCGACGCGCGAAAGGATAGACTCTTCGGCTTTGTTCGCGCGTCGCGGCCGCAAGGCGGCCCGGCCGGCAGGCCGACTGCCGACGTTTCGATCTCTTCGGATCGAAACGTCGGTTCAAGTGTATGATACCGGCCAACCTATCGTTTGACTCGTGCTCGCAAGCGTAGGGGCGCACAGCGGTGCG
>JANLQJ010000178.1:0-1706 GCA_031367715.1 Hyphomicrobiaceae bacterium
GTCACAGTCGGTGAAATAGCGCTTGTCGTCGAACAGGTCGGACGCAATCCCACCCTGGTACCAGGACTCATCGAACAGAGCGACGGTGGTCGCGATCTCCGCGCCGCCCAGAAGCCAAGTTTTCAACTGCCAGGGCGGCACAGCCTGCTCGGCATCGCCGGCCAACGCCAGCCAAGCTTTTTGCCGCTCGCGCGTCGCCAGGGTGAGCAGGTGCAAGGTCCGGGCATCGATATCGCCCGCGCGATAGAAGCGGCGGATATCAGGATGCAGCGTGCCGATGGCCAGCCGCCGTTTCACCACCTGGGCAGAGATTGCGAAGTGGGCGGCGATCTCGCTCTCATCGAGGCCCTTTTTGCGCAGCGTGGCGAAGGCCTCGAACTGGTCCATGTCGTCCATCGGCAGCCGCGCGACATTCTCGGCCAGCGAAGCTTCAATGGCGGCGGCATCGTCCGTGCTCTCCATGACGACGCAGGGCACGGCGTCTGTGTCCAGTGCGCCTTCGGCATTGAGCTTCTTCATGGCGAGGAAGCGGCGCTGTCCGGCCACGATCTCGAAGCCGGGAACATTGGCGCGCACCAGCAGCGGATGGATTAGCCCGAGCCCGGCAATCGAGGCGGCGAGGCTGTCGATCTCTTTGGGGCCGTGGCGACGGACGTTCAGCTTGGACGGTTTGAGATCGGTCAGCGGGATATGATGCAATTCGCGGATCATGGAAAGTCTCCGATGGTTCTGGGAGGAAAGCCGTGCAAAAGGGTGCGTTGCGCCGAAGCGCAACGGCTGACAGGTGATAAGAGTTGATACTGAGCCCGCTCTCAGGCGGCGGCGCGCAAGTCCGCGTCCGGCTGCAGGCTGTCGAGGTAGCCAACGGCGGCCTGGGCCTTGGCGGCGGCGGCGAACAACACGCGTGGATTAGCTCTCATTGCCGAGAGCCAATGGTGGATGTAGCGGGCATGATCGGGATGCGGCTCGCTGGCAAAGCCAAAGCGGGCGCAGAGAAAAGCCGCGCAACATTCCGCACACGCTTCTTCCAGGCAATGGGGATCGTCCGCATACCGCTTGCCGAAGTCGCGCGCGAGGCGATTGGGCGCACCCGCCCAATGGCAGGACTCATGGCCAAGCACTCCGTACCAAGACTCTTCACGTGAGCGTCCGTCGCTACCAATGAATCTCGCCTCGTCCGGCATGTGGATGGTGTCGGTCGAGGGCCGGTAACAGGCCTGCGCCCCGCCGACGACGATGCGTGCGCCCGTGCCGGCGAAATAGCGCTCGGCGGCGGCATGGCGGAGGATCGGATTGGCAGGCAGTTCGGTCGCGGCGGTGTAGCCCTCCACCTGCTCGGCGCCAAACACCCAATAGCCGCGCGCCAGAAAATACCGTTCCTGGGACTCATCGTCAGCAGTCGCCGCGTCGCCGGTCTTGTCGACCTCGCGGTAGAATACGATGGGTGACGCCTTTTCGCCCTTGCGCACTTGAGCGCCCTTGGCGTTCCACTGCTTCAACGTGGCCCATTCGCCCGACGCATAGGCGCGCTCCAGCGCCGTCACCCAGAGGCTGAGGATGTTGACGCCCCGATAGGGCTGACCGGTCGCGGCATTGACCGGCAGCACCGGCCGCGCCCCGCTGCGCTGCCAGGGCATGATGGGATCGCCGGGCCCCTGTTCGATGGCGGCCAGGATCTTGTTGGTGATGGTCTCGTAGATCGATGG
>JANLQJ010000234.1:0-2963 GCA_031367715.1 Hyphomicrobiaceae bacterium
CCCGACACGCCATCGATGGCATCGACCATAAGCACGAGGATGCCGAGCTTGCTCTCCATGACCTCGGCCAGCCGTTCGGCAGGCGCATCTCCAAGCTGGTAGTCGGCAACAAAGCGTTCGCCGTCCGCCATCGCCTGTTCGAATTTGCTCTGGGCACTGAGGCGGAGAGACGGTCGAACGAGGTTGGGTTGCCGGCCGACCTGCGGCGCATAGTTGCGGTCAGCTGCACTGAGGCGTCCGGCAGTCCGCTCGAAGCCGCGCAGCTTGTCGGCGGGCACAGCCGACTGGCGCCAGGAGAATTGCCCCTCTCCGACCAGCAGGAAGGGGTCGGTGAAATACTCCAGCGGCACCTTCAGCGCCGACATGGCGCGCAGCAATTCGTCAGCCGAGACGCGGCGGTCGCCGTTCTCGATGGCCGAAACTGTCTGCCTGTCCTTGAAGCCGAACACGGAGGCAAGCTCGTCTTGCGACAGCTTGCGCTCCTCGCGCAGGGCCCTCACGCGTGTACCAATGAGATCGTTCATGGCATCCATATAAACTTGCGAAGCACGGAACGCAAGATTTTTTTGCGAAAGGGATAATGAGGGTGAACGAGCAGTGAACCGGCAGTCCAGCCTGCTGCTCGCTGGTGGTCGGCGTTCAGTCAGTTCATGACGACTGTCTAATATTCGGCGGTACGTAGCGAGCGCACCAACTCTCGAAGCTGCGTTTGGACGTTGCCTCGAAGCACGATCCAGCCGCGAGATGCGAGTTGGTCAGCCTCCGTAGTCCAACGGCCGTGCGCATCGAATATGTAGCATTGCCCGTAGACCCGGCGAACTTGGGTCAATTCCTCGATACCGGGTTCGGCGTCGTCCGTTGGCCCGTAGCTGCGCGTTGGGCAATGAATGAACGTATCGCCGTGCTTTGCGGCAGCGATTGCGGTCTCCGCCCACTGTCTGGGGCTGACGATCCGTCGGTCGGTGAGCAGTCGAACGCCATGGTCGATCGATTCCGGTTCCTCAACAGCTTCATATTCGTGTGGTCCGGTTGGATCGCGATCTGTTTCTCCCGATGTGATGCTCTGGAAGAGGTCCACAATTCGGCCTCGATCAAACCAGGAGCAGCTGAGGATCACGAAGGCGCTGCGCAAGAAGGCATCGATCTCAGCCTTGGGCGTGCGCCACTTTGGTGGGTCCAGATCGACGATGTATTTGTACTTGCCGGGCAGAGTTTGGATGTAGGCAACCTCTTGGCGCACATAGGGCGAGCCGCGCGCGTTCCGACTGTCGCATAGTAGGAAGAACTGCCGTGCGCGCATCTCGGCCTGCAGGAAAGTCGGGATGCTGCGCGCTTTGCTATCGAGAAACTTCAGCCGGAACAGCAGCGGTTCTGCGTTTGCCCGCTCCAGGTAATTCCGTATGAGTCGAACCTTGCGAATGTCCCGTGTCGAATGCGACACGAAAATCCAGGCCGGGAACAAGAGCTTAGGGATCATTGGTACCGCCTACTCTTCCGAGCCGTTGTCGCTATCGCCGTCCTCTGCCTCGTCGTCAGCCGCGACGGGCGTCAGCCCGGCAAGGCGCTCCTCTTCGGCGCGGGTGGCGTTGAGGGCGAGGAGGCGGGCGAGGACGTCGTCGCGGATGGCGGCGGGCCAGAAATAGCGGCCCTGGTATTTGTGGTCATCCTCGGTGTCTGCGGTGAGGTGTTCGGGCGCGGCGCGGGAGGCGAGGTCGGTCCAGCCGTAGGCGGTGAGCACGGCGCGGTCCATGGCGTCGTGCAGTTCGCGCAGGCGGACGATGTCGTCACTGTCCTCGGCGGGATTGTGAAAGCGGTTGTAGGTCTTGGTCAGCCCCTCGTTGCGCGCGATCATGAGCGCGGCGCGGTGGTCGTGATAGGCTTGGCCGGCGGTTTCGAGGGTGGGGGATGTTTCGAAGTTGGGCGGGAAGGCACAATTACGAAATGCGTCAGTGAGAGAGTAGTTGACCCGGTCTTCGAACGTAGCAGTGAAGTAGCGAGCCCACGTTTCGTGAATTCGAGATTGAAGACTGGATAACGCTGCGGCGTGATCGAACGCGAAAACCTGGCTCATGTGTTGGAAAATGTAGCAATTTGGTACGATAACGAAGCTGATATGTGGGCTAATGCGAGTTAACACGATCACCCGTTGAAGTGATCGAGTGGCCGAACGAAGACCAGGCCTCTTTTCACCAAATTGCCACCATCGATTTCGGAGAGCATCGCGAGTCTGTCGATCACGATAAGGCTTCACTTTGGAACTAATGATCGCAAGTAGGTCGGGCCAATCAGACGCTACTTCGCCCGGAAAATCTGCCGGAACGGTACCGGTCGCAATGCATTTGTTTTGCTCAGTGGGGGCTAGCGAATGCCATGAAGTAAGACTCCCATCCCTGGTCAGCGGGCGATCATTGAAGTCAACTACATAGCGATGATGCTCTTGCCTCGGGTGCGTCGCGATCTCCTCGCCTCCAAGATAGGGCAGAATCACATTCCGATTGGCCTCTCTAGTCCTAATGAGCTGCACCATCGCTGACAGCGCACTCGTTTCACCAGTCGCAGCTTCCACATCATCGAACAGGAAACCCTGACCATAAATCTTGCACCCTTCGTACGCTCGCCCGGCATTGGCCGCCAGAGGCTTTGGCGACACGTCGAGTGCGCCTTCGACTAGATAGGCCGAGATGCGCCGGACTGGCCGGCCGTCCAGCATCGGCTGCGCCACAGCACCATTCCGCACATGCACCACCGACACAACCACCGCCGCCTCGCCCGGCCACTTGAGCCGCCGCGTCGCGTGACTGATGACGCCGCCCTGGCCAAGGATCGTCGTCAGCCCCGTTGCCCGCGTATCGCCCTGGCCGACGGTGTTGGTCGCGATCAACCCGAATGAGCCGTCCTTGCGCAGCAGCACGAATGCGCTGCGGAAGAAATGCGCTACCAGATCGGCATTGCCATGCGCGCCA
>JANLQJ010000240.1:0-7494 GCA_031367715.1 Hyphomicrobiaceae bacterium
GACGTTCTCGGGCGTGCAGACGTCGAGGCCGGTGTAGGTCGGGTCCTTAGGATTGCCCTTGCCTTCCTTGATGGCGAGCAAAGCCAACATCGACTTGTAGCCCATCTCGAACGGACGCTGGCCGACCTGGCCGAGGCTCAGGCCTTCCTTCATCTGGTCGATCTGGATCGGCAGCGTGTCGGCGACGATCAGGGCAAGCGCCTTGGAGGCAATCTTGTCCTTGTACTTGCCGACGGCCGCGCGGTTGGCGTCGGGGATGAACTGCGGGAAGCCGCCGGTCGGGATGAAGGCGTCAAGGCCGGGGTTCTTGGCCATGATGTCTTCGAACTGCTGCACCGACCGCGGGAAGTCGTCGTCGGTGTAGAGCGGGCAGCCCTCGATCTCGGTCCAGCCATTTGCGCCGGCGAGACGATCGCCAGGCGAGGCGGCCGAAGCCTTGCCGGCCAGCGTATCGCGGATGCCCTGCATGCGCTCATTGTGGTTGGCTGCCGCGGCGCCGCCCGACTGGATGCAGATCTTGCCGCCCTTGGGCTTCACGCCCATGGCGAGCTTAGCGAGGTTGACGCCGATCTCATAGTTATGCGTGCCGATATAGGCGATGCGCAGACCCTTACTGTCGGGCAGCAGATCAGAGTCCCAAGTGGTCATGGGGATGCCGGCATCCTTGGCCGCCTGGGCCGCAACGGCCATAGCCGCAGCATTCGAAGGAGAAACCGCGATGCCGTCGACCTTCTTGGCCACGAGATCCTGGACGATCGCGACTTCCTCGTCGCCGCCGCCATGCTCGCCGGGGCCGATATAGATGCATTCGAAGGCGCCGTTCGATTCTGCTTCGGCCTTCTTGCAGCCGTCACGGGCCTGGTCGAAGAAGGGGTTGTTCATGTTCTTGGGCACCAGCGCGAACTTGTACTTTGCGGCGTCGGCCACGCCAGCCGTCAGGCTCGCGGCCAGCAGCGCGCCTGCGGCCGTCAATAGCAATGTCCTCATTCTCGTAGTCCTCCGGTTACGTCACAAAATCCGCCGGTTTGCGCCGGTCGGTAACTTCTAACGTTGCCGCTTGGGCAGGATCTTCTCGATCCAGGCTGCAATCAGCGGCTTGCCGCCGCTCTGCATCCCAAGCAACACCGCCAGAATGATGAAGGAGCCGACGAACGCTCCCTGCCAATTGGAATCAACGCCCGCCATCAGCAGCGCGTTGCGGATGACTTCAAGCAGCGCCGAGCCGACCACGGCGCCAAAGGCCGTGCCATATCCGCCCGCCAGCACCGTGCCGCCGATGATGGTGCCTGCGATCACGCGCAGCTCGTAGGACTGGCCCATGGCGTTGATGGCCGAGCCCTGGTAACCGAGCAACAGCAGCGCCGCGACTGAGGTTGTGAAGCTGGAAAAGACAAAGGCCAGGAATTTGATGCGGTCGACTGGGACGCCCGTGAGCCGAGCGGCCTGCTCATTGCCGCCGATCGAATACAAATGGCGCCCGATCGGCTTGAAGTTCAGCACGTAGCCGAGCAGCAACGCCATCAACACCATGGCCCAGAAATGGGACGAAAGCTGCGGCATCCAATCTGGCGCCCAACCGGCAGGCGCTTGCAGCGGCCATTTGGCCTGACCGATCGCCTTCACGATCGGAGCGTCGGGCCCGAACTGATAGAGCATCTGATTGCCGGAGAAGACCACCGCCAACGAGCGGGCGATCGAGAGCATGCCAAGCGTGACGACGAAAGACGACATGCCGACATAGGCGATCAGATAGCCATTGATGGCCCCGCAGGTGAGGCCGGCCAGCATGCCAAACGCGAAGGCGACGTACCAGGGATAGTGCCAGGTCAGGAACAAGCCCGCGACGATCACCACCAGGCCGACCACCGAACCGATGGAGAGGTCGATGCCGCCGGTGATGATGACCACCGTCATACCGAGCGCCATGATGGCGAAGGGCGCGAAATTGCGGGTCATATTGGAGAGGTTGGCGCTGCTGCGGAACGCCGGCTCCTGATAGGCCATGTAAGTATACAGCACCGCCAGCGCGATGGTCACCCAGAAGGCTTGGCTGGCGATCAGACGGCCCCACACCGTCTGCTCTTGCAGTTGCGCCACATCGCCGATGGAGGCGTGGCCGGCGTCCGCGGCGGCCGCCGATTTGATGTCAAGCTGCACGGATCGCCCCCGTAATCAGACCGGTAATCTCTTCCGGCGACGTCTTTGCCGTATGC
The DNA here is from genome assembly GCA_031367715.1 of Hyphomicrobiaceae bacterium. Lineage (GTDB taxonomy): Bacteria > Pseudomonadota > Alphaproteobacteria > Rhizobiales > Hyphomicrobiaceae > JANYHF01. The sequence continues at coordinate 2,214 of JANLQJ010000240.1, forward strand.
TTGTCAGCAACTTTCGAGCCGCGACGCATGACGATGATGCGGTCGCTGACCGCGAACACGTCGGGCATGCGATGGCTGATGAGCATGACGGCGACGCCTTGCGCGCGCATGCGCCGGATCAGCTCCAGCACTTCGGCCACCTGGCGCACCGAGATGGCGGCGGTCGGCTCGTCCATCAGCACCAGTTTTGCGTTGGACAGGCGGGTGCGGGCGATGGCGACGGCCTGGCGCTGGCCGCCGGACATTTTTTTCACGAGATCACGGGGCCGGGTTTCGGACTTCAGTTCGGCAAACAGCTCGGCGGAGCGATCGATCATCGCCTGTTTGTCGAGTTGGTCGAACGGCCAGGTGCCGCGCCGCAGCTCGCGCCCGAGAAAAACATTTTCGGCTGCCGTCAGGTTATCGGCGAGCGCAAGATCCTGATAGACGACCTCGATGCCCTTGGCGCGCGCCTCGATTGGCCGGTGAAAATGGCAAACCTCGCCGTCGACCGTGATTTCGCCTTCGCTGGGCGGAAAATTGCCGGCGATCAGTTTGACTATGGTCGACTTGCCGGCGCCATTGTCGCCCATCAGGCCGACCACTTCACCCGGCTCGACCGAAAAGCTCATGTCCACGATGGCTTGGATCGCGCCGAAATTTTTCGCGACGTTGCGGACGTCAAGCAGGGGCATCCACGGCACTCCAGGACCATCAGTTCATGCGGCCAATGTCCACCGAAATGGCGCACGAATCAATTGATCGTGTCAACAAAAACTCCAATACTTGTGGCATTGCATGTATCCGGTCCTGCTGCTGGAAGGCATCGTCGGCCTTGCGCCGATGCTGGCAGCCGTCATGCTGGCGCCGGCGGCAGCGGGCGGGTTGGGCATTCAGTTGCCACGCTGGACGGGCTTGCTCATCGCGCTGGGAACCGCCGGACTGATCGGATGGTTCAACGGCTTCATGGTGGTGAAAGTCGGCCCGTTCATCTCGACTTTGGGCCTACTCGTCCTATTGCGCGGGGGCGTCCTGATTGTTTCCAGCGGCCGACGTGCGGGGATGCCGCGCGACATTGGCTGCATGCATCCGGCCGATGCGGCCACATCCGAGCACTGCGATTCGCAGTATGTGCGATGTCCTCCCTGACGACGCCTGCTCATGTGCTTGCAATTTTTATTGCAACTCAACATTTTGTCAATAATAATTTCCAGAGCGGTGCGCCGTCGCGCAATAAACACGATATTGAGGACTACGACATGAACCGGATCGACGGAAGAATTGCCATTGTCACTGGCGGCACCCAGGGCCTGGGCGCGGCCATCGCGCGGCAGCTGGCCGAGGCGGGCGCGAGTGGGATCGTCATCTGTGGACGGACGATAGCGAAAGGCGAGGCGGTCGCGGCCGACATCGCCAAGATCAAAGGCTGCAAGGTCATATTCGTCGCCGCTGATCTGGGCGTGGTGGAGGACTGCCGGGCCGTCGTCGCCGCCGCCGACAAAGCATTCGGCCGGGTCGACATCCTGGTCAATGCCGCGGGGATCACCGACCGCGGCGACATCCTCGGTACAAGCCCCGAACTGTTCGACCGCATGTTCGCGATCAACACGCGCGGACCCTTCTTCCTGATGCAGGAGGCCATCCGCCGCATGATCCGCGACGGCGTCGAGGGCGCGATCGTCAACATCGGCTCAACCTCGGAACTGGCCGGGCAACCGTTCATCTCAACTTATTGCGCCTCCAAAAGCGCACTCGCAACGTTTACGCGCAACACGGCCTTCGCGGTGATGCGCAACCGCATCCGGGTGAACCAGCTCAACATCGGCTGGATGGCGTCCGACGGCGAGGACAGGACCCAGCGCGAGTATCACGGCGCGCCCGCCAATTGGCTCGACGATGTCGCCAAGGAACAGCCCTTCGGGCGGCTGCTTTCGCCCGCCGAAGTGGCGCGCGCCGTGAATTTCCTCGTGTCGGCCGACGCCGGCATGATGACCGGCTCGGTGATCAATTTCGATCAGTCGGTCTGGGGCGCCTATCCCTTCGCGCCGCCGACCCCGGTCGGGGCGATGAAGCTGGGTTAGCGGATGTAGGGGCGGGCGCGGCCCGCCCCTACGTTGCAACGTCACGATCATTCACCACCAACCGCCGATCAATCTTCCCGGCGAAAAAGTCCAGAATGTTCTGTACCGAGCCAATACCCATCCGCGCGGCGCATTCCTGCGTCAGCCCGGCCGAATGGGGGCTGATGGTCACGCGCGGGTTGAGCAAGAGCGGATGGTCTTTGTGCGGCAGTTCTTGCTGCAGGACATCCATGGCCGCCGCGTCCAGGCGTCCGGTACGCAGGGCCGTTTCCATCGTCCTTGGACGCCGAGGGGGAGGTGCCGATGACCTCGCCGCTCGCGGGATCGGAGATCTCCAGCGTCCCTCCGGCACTTCGATTGCGCCATTCGCCATCGATGAACAGACCCATTTTGTCGTACATTTATGCTGCCTTCGCTCTCCGCGATTCAGAGAGCAATTAATATTGCAATTTACTCAGTAGCGCAATAGATTTTTCGTCATCGAGGGCTGACGCAAGCGCGCTAAACCGTTGCATTGGCCTTAGTGTCCCTCATCGATCCTCCTTTTCAGTGCCGGATTTGCACCATGGCCGTCAGCAAAGAAAAGCGTTCAGGCGCGGTCCCCAAGAATTATGAGGGGATCGTCAACCTGATCACGGAGGAATATCCGAAGCTGTCGCAAGGCTATCAGCAGATCGCCCGGTTTCTGACGCAAAACCCCAATGTCATCGCGCTGGAATCGATCAACGCCATTGCCGCGAAGTGTGCGGTCCATCCGTCCAGTCTGGTGCGGTTCGCGCAGAACCTCGGCTATACCGGCTTCAAGGAATTGCAGGTTGTCTTCCAGAGCCGGCTGGCGACGGCTGCGCCTGGCTTGCGCGAGCGCATCAGCGCGCTCGAAACCGAGCTGTCGAAGAATGTGAGCCATGGCAACCTGGGCTTTCTCAAGGACCTCGTCGTGCGCGATATCGCGTCGCTTCAGGGGTTGCTGGAGGGAGTGACCGAAGACATGCTGGCGTCGGCCGCCAAGCTGCTGACAGGCGCGCAGACCATCTACATTGCCGGCCAGCTTCGCTCCGAGCCTATCGCCAGCCTGCTGCGCTATCTCCTGACGATGCTGCACCGCAAGGTCGTGCTGCTCGATCCTTCCGGCGGGCTGGCGCAGGAAATGGCGCTGACGATGGGACACCGTGATGTCCTGGTCGCCATCGCCTTCCGGCACTACGCCAAGGAAGTCGTGTCGATCGCCGAAGGCGCGGTCGGAACGAGCACGCCGATCATCGCCATTACCGACAGCCAGCTCTCGCCGCTGGCCAAGAACGCGGGCGTTCTGTTCACCGTCCCCGAGGATGAATATACGTTTTCCCGCTCGCTCGCCGCGCCCATGTGCCTGGTGCAATGCATCGCGACCGCCACCGCCGCCCGGCTGCAGCCGAACCGCGAGGCACCGCCGCGCATTCCAACTGTCACCGAGATCGCCAAGGACCAAAAAGCCCGCCTGGCGCGGCCGGGCGCGACGCGGCGTTGAGGTGGTCGAAAGCGGCCAATAGCAATGATACTTGCGAAGTTGCAAGCTATGCAATTGGTGTTCCCGGAATGGCGCTGTCCGCGCCGCCCGCTTGATGTCCGGGAGGAACACTATGTCGACCGTCCGCTGCACGATGGCCCAGGCGCTGGTGCGCTATCTCTGCAATCAATTCACGGTGGTGGATGGCGAAAAACTTCCCCTGTTTCCAGGCGTGTTCGCCATTTTCGGCCACGGCAATGTCACCTGCCTGTCGGAAGCCCTCGAAGCCGTGAACGACGTGCCGCCGACCTGGAGGGGCCAGAACGAACAGTCGATGGCGCTGGCTGCCATTGGTTTTGCCAAGGCCAAGCGCCGCCGCCAGATCATGGTGGCGTCTTCGTCCATCCGGGGAATCGCAGCAGAGTGGCTGGTAAACGTCAGGCAGCCCACGGCGGCGTGAATGGCGCATCGCCGCCCATGCGGGCCATGCCGCCGACGGGAAGCATCGCCACGGCCTCGAACGGCTCTGGGCCGGCATTGGCGAGCGAGAAGTCGGTGTCAGGCGGCACGATCAGGGCCGATCCGGCGCTGAACTCCATCGGTTTGCCAGCGAGCGTCGCCTGCGCGGTGCCCGAGATCGCCACGAACACTTCTTCACGGGTCAGCTGATGCACCATCGGTGTTGCGCCGGGCGCCAGTTTTACACGCCAGACGGCGGTTTCGCGCGCGCCCCGGCTGGGGCTGGCAAGGCCGGTGAAGACGGCATTCGGGATCTCGAAACGCGGTGCCTTGGCGGCAGGGATAAGGGTCATGGGGTGCTCCGGTGTTACTCTGTATGGCCCGCTGGACGGGCCAGAGGGGTTGCCGTATGGTCAAGCAACTTGACGATAAATAGCGGACCCTGCCATGATAGTCAAGAAACTTGACGAAAATGCCATCGCGGCGGTCGATCACCTGGGCTGGCGCCTATGGTGCGCGGCGCGGCTTTGGAAATCAGAATTCGACGCCGGCATGGCGGAGCGCGGCCTGACTTGGTTCACCGAGGCGCGGTCAGGCGTCATGCAAACGGTAGGCGCTGGAGGATCACGGCAATCGGACCTTGGTGAACGCCTGGGGCTGACCAAACAGGCGGTGCAACAGCTGGTGGACGATCTGGTCGAGATCGGCGCGCTGCTGCGCAAGCCCGACCCGAAAGACGCGCGAGCCAAACGCGTGGTGCTGACCCGAAAGGGCGCGGCGGCATTGGCGGCGGCCAATGAGGTCAAGCGCGCGATCGAGGCTCAGCACCGTGAGCGCATCGGCCCTAAGGCGTTTGAGGCGCTGATCGCGGCGCTGCGCAGTCTGGCGCCAGATCCTCGAGGCCACTAAAGATCCTGGTTCTGCGGCAGCATCACCATGTCGCGGATGGTGACATGCGCGGGACGGGTGAGCATGAACGTCAATCCGTCCACCACATCGTCGTTTAAGAGCCCGGCATGGGCAGCGCGGCGCTTTTCGATCTCGGCGGGATCGGTGTGGCCCCACAATGCGTTCAGCACCATGCCGGGCGTGATCGCTCCGATGCGGACATGGCCCGAGATCGAGGACGTCACCACGATATCGCCCGAGCGGCGCGCGTGCGGCTCGGTATTATACCGTCCAACTTATGGTTTGACCTGTCACTTTGAAGGTTCGTGACAGAGGTCATGGCGTAGGGGCGCACAGCAGTGCGCCCGTCTAGCTGCGCGGCAAGCTC
>JANLQJ010000275.1:0-1517 GCA_031367715.1 Hyphomicrobiaceae bacterium
GGCTCAGACGCAAATGTTGCCAGGCGCAAACGAAGGCGCATTCTTTGCCCGCTTCGCCGCGCTTGCCGAGAAGTTCTACACTTCCCGCCTAAGCCAGATGAGCTTCACGAAAGTCTATCTGGACATGATGATGGCGGGCTACGAGCATGGCTTCGTCTTTCCGAGCGAGCTGATGTTGCACGCCAAGGCCCTGACGACGGCTGAGACGCTCATCTTCGTGCTGGCTCCCGAAGCACGCTTCGAACAGCTTTCCCGGTCCTTCATCGCCCGCGAATATGATGCGCGTGCCGGGTCGCTCGACCTTATCAAGCGGCGCTTCACTCAACTGGCCCCAGAACTCTTGCTGCTCGGAGAGATGTTGCCACCGGAGGCGCTCGACGAGACCTGGGACTGGGAAGCAACCGTCGATGTTTTCGGCGAGTTGCGTGATCGGCTTGAAGGCACGGTCCGGCGTGCGCTGGAAGATGGCGGATTTTGGCAGGCGCTCGTTGAACGGCATGCCGAGGCGGCGCTGAAGACGACGCCGCTTGTCGGCTCGGTCAAAGATCTAATGAAGCAGACCTGGGAACGCTACTACGAACTCGAGCCCACGGTTCCGATCCAGCCGACGCTCGGTGCGGTGTTCAGCACCCATGCGGCCGCCTTGGTTCTCGCGATGCATCAAATGCTGCTTCGTCATGGTGTTGCCGCCGCCGAATCACATCGGCTGATCTACGACATCGGATGGAGCGTTTATCGACAGATGGCCGAGCCGCCGTTGCTCATCGCCAGCGCGTTTACGCGGGATCCGCGCAAGCGCCTCAAGATTGCGACGGATCTGTTCCGCAGCTTCCCGTTCGGTTCCCCGAGCTACGAATGGCGCGACGTGGTCAGCCCTGATGGCGCAATCGGCTTTGATTGCTTGAAGTGCCCAGTCGCCGATTTTTTCGCCAGCCATAACGCATCAGAACTTTGCGTCCAGACGTTTTGTCGGCTCGACTTTCCGTTGGCGGAGATATGGGGCGGGAAACTGGAGCGGACCGGCACCATCGCGTCGGGTGCGCAGCGCTGTGACTTTCGCTGGTATCCGATCCGGCAGCATGCCGTGGACAAGATCGACGGGAAGCGTCGCGGCGCACATACATGAACGGCACAACTGACCTACCGCGTATGGAGCCCAAACATGTCCTTAGAGCAGGGGTCTATTGGCGCGCCGTAGAATTATTCATTCGGGTCAATGATGTGGAACGCAAGGACGCCAGCGAAAAATTTCTGGTAGCGGTGCGTTCGGTGTATGGACAGGAGCTAGGTGAGCGCCACGCCGTGCCCTACACCGACGGTGATGCCCAGGGATTTCTGCCGGCGTATCGCTTGAAGCCGCCGCGCGCCAAGGGCACGCATGCGATTGCCACCGCACCAAGCGCCCACTATTTCGCGAATGAACTACTGGACACGCCGGTGGTTCTCTGAGGCCAGTCAAATCATTAAACAGAAGGGTAATTCTCATGAAAGCAAACCGAATCAAGTGGTTGATCGCC
>JANLQJ010000360.1:0-11614 GCA_031367715.1 Hyphomicrobiaceae bacterium
GAGTGGGGAGTGGCCTGTTGTGGGCAGTGCGTACTACCATCGTTTCAAGGCTTGTTCTCGGGTTTTTATGGGTTGGTGAGCCGGGTCAGGATCGAACTGACGACCACATGATTAAAAGTCACGTGCTCTACCACTGAGCTACCGGCCCTTGCCTTGACGGCATGCGCTTTGAACACGCTTCGTGGGGGACTGTCAATTCACGGCCGGAAAACTTGAAGGGGGGGTGTTCGGGTTCAAGGGGCGGCCGCCATACGGCGCTCGCGGGATTGGCGGTCTTCGCTTAGTTTGGTGACGATGGAGGCTGTGATCACAGCCAGCGTGACTACGGCAATCACCACCGTCGAGACGGCGTTGATTTTTGGGCTGACCCCTAAGCGCACGTCCGAATAGATGCGCATCGGTAGCGTGGTGGCGCCGGGGCCGGTGGTGAAACTGGAGATGACCAGGTCGTCGATCGACAAGGTAAAGGCCAGCATCCAGGCCGAGATGACGGCGGGCAGGATGATCGGCAGGGTGATCACCAGGAAGGTCTTGAACGGCGAGCAGCCCAGATCCAGCGCTGCTTCCTCCAGGCTCTGATCGAAGGTGACCAGGCGCGACTGCACGACCACGGCGGCAAAGCACATGGTGAAGCTGATATGGGCGATCAGAATGGTCCAGAAACCGCGATCCAGGTTCAGGGCCACGAACAACAGCAGCAGCGACAGGCCGGTAATAATCTCCGGCATGACCAGCGGCGCGTAAATCATGCCGGTGAACAGCGCCGAGCCACGAAAGCGGCCATAGCGCACCAGCACGATGGCGGCCAGCGTGCCGAGCAGCGTGGCGATGCTGGCGGACAGCAGGCCGACCCGCAGCGTCACCCAGGCGGCGTCCAGCAGCTGCTGGTCCTTCAACAGCTCGCCGTACCATTTGGTCGACCAGCCGGCCCACACCGCAACGCTGCGCCCGGCATTGAACGAGTAGATCACCAGCAGCAGGATCGGGATGTAGAGGAACGCGAAGCCGAGCGTCAGCGAGGTGGCGTTGAAGAGCGAAAATCGGCGCATCAGCGGACACTCCCGGTGGTCTTGGCCTGATGGTTCTGGAACAGCACGATCGGCACCACCAGCACCAGCAGCAGAATGATGGCGAGCGCCGAGGCGGTCGGCCAGTCATGGTTGGGGCCGAACTCCTCCCACAGCGTATGACCGATCATCAGGGTACTGGAACCGCCCAGCAGGTCGGGGATGACGAACTCGCCGACCACCGGGATGAACACCAGGAAACAGCCGGCGATGACGCCGGGCAGCGACAGCGGGAAGGTGATGACCCAGAAGGACTTGATCGGTGGCGAGCCCAGATCCTCTGCCGCTTCCAACAGCGTGTTGTCCATCTTTTCCAGCGCCGAATAGAGCGGCAGGATCATGAACGGCAGATAGGAATAGATGATACCGATATAGACCGCCCAGTTGGTCTGCATGATGACCAACGGCTCCTTGATGATCCCGAGCCCGATCAGCGCGTTGTTGAGAAAGCCCTCGTTGGCCAGGATTCCCATCCAGGCATAGATGCGGATCAGGAAGCTGGTCCAGAACGGCAGGATGATCAGCATCAACAGGGTCGGGCGCCATGCGTCCGGCGCGCGAGCCATGGCATAGGCGATCGGATACCCGATCAGGAGTGTGCAGATGGTCGAGACGGCGGCGATCCAGACGCTGGAGAAATAGGAGCGCAGATAGATGCTGTCGGAGAACAGGCGGCCATAGCTGTCGGTGGTGAATTCCTTGATGTGCTGGAAGGTGCCGCTGAGGCCATCGGCAAAGATGTTGAACACCGGCGAATAAGGCGGTTGCGCCAGCTCGGAATTGGAGAACGAGATGCGCAGCACAATGACGAAGGGTAGCAGGAAGAAGATGAACGACCAGAGATAGGGGATGGCCACGGGAAGCCAGCGCGTCCAGTTGGTTTTGCCGCGCGCGGAGGTCGCGGCGGTTAACGGCGTGTCTGTGATCGTCGTGTCAGCCATGGTGGTCCCAAATCGTCAACATAAACGCCAGCCGCCGTAGGCTGGGTCAAGCCTCTGGCGCGACCCAACTTCGCTCGACCGGTGCCGGCAATGCTGGGTCGCGCAAAGCTTGACCCAGCCTACCATTGAACATGGTATCCTGGTTGGCATCCGCCGTCGTGCCGGAGCGGGGACCCGAAGATCATTTTCGGCGCTCGAGGCCTTCGCCATCCCGAATCGTCCGTACAAAGCAAAAAATGAAAATCATGTCCCCATCCCCATCCCCTAGCTCGTCAACAGAATGCCCGACTCCGGCGCCCAGGTCAGCCACACTGTGTCCTCCCAGCTGATCGGCCGCTCGACCACGCGCGATGTGTTGGCAACCGCCGCGCGCATATTGGAGCCGGACGGCAAGCGCACATGATAGACCGAGGTGTCGCCGAGATAGCCGATGTCCCAAACCTTGCCCTCGATGGCATTGACCGAGCGGTCGCTTGGCGCGTCGTGACTGATACGGACCTTCTCGGGGCGGACGGCAAAGAACACCTGATCGCCTTGGTTGCAAACCGTCTCGCAGTTGATTTCGACCGCGCCGGGGACCGGAAGGCCTTCGAGGCGAACGGCGTGGCGGCCGGTATCGACCTTTGCGACCTTGCCTTGCAGGATGTTGATGTCGCCGATGAAGTCGGCGACATATTTTGAGTTCGGATGCTCGTAAAGTTCGGCCGGGGTCGAGACCTGTTTCAGCTTGCCGTGGTCCATGACGCCAATGCGGTCGGCGACCGTCATCGCCTCTTCCTGGTCGTGCGTCACGATCAGGAAGGTCAGTCCGAGCTTCTGCTGCAGGTCAGTCAGCTCGAACTGGGTTTCCTCGCGCAGCTTCTTGTCGAGCGCAGCCAGCGGCTCATCCAGCAGCAGCACTTTTGGCCGCTTGGCAAGCGCCCGTGCCAGCGCAACCCGTTGCCGTTGGCCGCCCGACAGCTGATGTGGCTTGCGCTTGGCAAATGGCTCGAGTTTCACCAGCTTGAGCATTTCCTGCACCCGCTCGTCGATAGCGGGCTTGCCCATGCCATCCTGCTTGGGACCAAAGCCGATGTTCTGCTCGACGGTCATATGCGGGAACAGGGCATAGGACTGGAACATCATGTTGATCGGCCGCTGGTAGGGCGGCAACAGCGCGATGTTCTCGCCCGCCAGCAGCACCTCGCCCGAAGTCGGCTGTTCGAAGCCGGCCAGCATGCGCATGAGCGTGGTCTTGCCGCAGCCCGATGGTCCCAGCATGGCGAAGAATTCGCGCTCATAGATGGCCAGCGAGACATCGTTGACGGCGGTGAAGTCGCCGAATTTCTTCACGACATTCTTGAATTCGATCAGTGGGCGTTGGTTTGAATCTGTCCACGGAGCAAATGAGCGGCGGACGGGACCGAGGGATTTGGTGGCCATGGAATACTCGAGGAAAAAGGCGTGAGTGGTGAAGCGTAGCTGGGGTCAAGCCTCTTGGCGCGACCCAACGTTTGGCGGCGGTGCCCGGTATTTTGGGTCGCGCAAAGCTTGACCCAACCTACGATCACCAAAAAAAGCCCGGTGATCACCACCGGGCCCTCTTAAAACATCAACCGCCGGTCTTGACCGAGCGCCAGGCGTCGGTTCGCGCGCGCTGCAGCTTGTTGTCGAGCGGGAGCGGTGTGAACAGCCGGCCGAGCATGTCCTTGTCCGGATAGACCGTGGTGTCTTCCAGCATCGCCTTGTCCATGAGTTTTTGCGCCTCGAGGTTGCCATTGGCGTAGCCAACGAACTTGGAACACTTGGCTATCACATCGGGCCGCATCATATAGTTGATGAAAGCATAGGCTTCTTCCTTGTGCGGGGCGTCAGCTGGAATAGCCATGTTGTCGAACCACATGGAGGTGCCTTCCTTGGGAATGAAGTAGCTGATCTCCACCTTCTTGGCATCGTCCGGTATCGTCTTGTTTTTCTCGGCCGCACGAGCCCCGGCAATCGAGAAGTCACCCGACCAGCCAAGCGCGATGCAGATGTCGCCATTGGCGATGGCGTTGATGTATTCGGACGAATGGAACTTGCGCACGAACGGCCGGATTTTCTGCAGGGCCGCAGCGGCCTTCTTGAAATCTTCCGGGTTCTTGGTATTCGGGTCCAGGCCCAGGTAATTCAGCATCGGCGGGATGACATCTTCATCCGAATCCAGCATCATGACGCCGCAGTCCTTGAACTTGGCGACGACCGCAGGATCGAACAGCATCTTCCACGACCCGATCGGCGCATCGGGCATGATGGCCTTGATCTTGTTGACGTTGTAGCCGACGCCCGTGGTGCCCCACATATAGTCGACGGCGTGCTCGTTGCCGGGATCGTAGGCGGAGGCGAGCCGCTCCATGACCAGCGGCCACATGTTCTTGAGGTTGGGCAGCTTGGACTTGTCGAGCTTGGTATGGATGCCGGCCTTGATCTGCCGGTACAGGTACGCTCCGCCCGGGACGACCACGTCATAGCCGGTCTTGCCGGCGAGCAACTTGGTCTCAAGCACCTCGTTGGCATCATAAACGTCGTACTGCACCTTGATGCCGGTTTCCTTGGTAAAATCTTCCAGCACGGTGGTGTCAATATAGTCGGACCAGTTATAGACGTTGACGACCTTGTCCGCGCCGAACGCCAGATTGGCGGCGAGCAATGCAGCGGAGCCGGCGACCAGGGCCGCCAAACGTTTTCCCAACACGCTTCTAAACACGGTTCGAACCCTTTTCCCAAACGTGCAGCTGAACGGTCTATCAAGCATTCGCGATAGAGATGCGCAGGCTGCAAAACTGATCACGATAAACGCGCACGATGCCGTATACGATGCTCATGAGAGTAGTTACGGTGAGCATTGCGACCTCTTGAGTGTGGCATGAAGATGACAGAGCAAGCAAGCGCTGACGGCAAACGCAAGGGCGGCCAACGCGGCCTGCTATCACTTGTGGGAAGCCCCAAATCAACTGGCGCGCCGGCGGCCGTATCGGCCCATGAGCGGGTCTACCAGTCACTGCGCCAACGCATCCTGACCGGCGGCTTCCTGCCCGGTCGTCCGGTGACTTTGCGCGGCATTGCCACCCAATTGCATGTCAGCCCGATGCCGGTGCGAGAGGCGGTGCGCCGGCTGATCGCGGAGCGCGCGCTCGACATGCAGGACAATCGCCGCGTCAGCGTGCCGGCCATGACCAAGGAAAAATTCGAGCAGATCGTGTTTGCACGCCGCAGCCTGGAGCCGGAGCTGGCGCTGCGGGCGCTGCCGCACATCACAGTCGCCAAACTGGCCGAGATCGAGGCGCTGGACGAAGGCATCGATCGTTCGATGGCATCTGGCGACATCGAGGGTTACATGCGCGGCAACTATGGCTTCCATTTTGCGATCTACGAGCAGGCCGAGGCCGAGACTCTGCTGGCGCTGACCGAGAGCGTGTGGCTGCAGTTTGCCCCTTTCATGCGCATGGTCTACGGGCGCTTTGGCACCGCCAAGCTGATCGACCAGCATGTGTTGGCGCGCCAGGCCATCCATCGGCGCGACCCCCGGATGCTGGCCGCCGCCATCCGCGAGGACATCATGCAGGGCATGCGCTTCATCGGCGAGGCGGCCCTGAAGAACGAGTCCAGCGCACCCGAAGCCCCTGATCGCGACATCATCGCTTGACGGAATTGGGCGCGTTAGCCAGTATTGTGATCACAAAATTTTGCCGCGGAGAACCATGCTATTGCCGGGCATGGCCCAGTTGGGTCCTGCTGTAGATCGGATCCTCCATGCCAAAGGACGATAAGACCGCGTCGGCCCCCGCCACCGCTGCCGAGGTGCGCGACTGGCTGAAGGCCAATCGTATTGAAGAGGTCGAATGTGCCCTCGCCGACATCGCCGGGGTCGCACGCGGCAAGGCCATGCCGGCCGCCAAATTCGCCGAACTGAAACCGACCTTTCTGCCGGTCTCGATCTTCTTCCAGGGCATCACCGGCGAGTATGTCGATTTTGAAGGTGACCAGGACTACACCGAAGGCGATCTGCTGCTGATCCCCGATCTGACCACCATTCGCACCGCGCCCTGGGCCAAGACGCCAACCGCCCATGTGCTCCACGATGTGCATTGGCAGACCGGTCCGGAAGTCGAATACGCGCCGCGCAATGTGCTCAAACGCATCACGCGCCTGTACGACAAAGAGGGCTGGAAACCGATCGTGGCGCCCGAAATCGAATTCTACCTCACCAAGCCCAATCCCGATCCGGACTATCCGCTGGAAGCGCCGGTCGGCCGCTCCGGCCGCGCCGGTAACGCGCGCCAGAGTTATGCCCTGGCCGGCGTCGACGAATATGCCGGTTTTGTCGATGACCTCTATGATTTTGCCGAGGCGCAAGGGCTGGAGATCGACACCATCATTCAGGAAGGCGGGTCTTCTCAACTCGAGATCAATCTGCGCCATGGCGATCCGTTGTCGCTGGCCGATCAGGTGTATTTCTTCAAGCGCACGCTGCGCGAGGCGGCGCTGCGGCACGACTGCTATGCCACCTTCATGGCCAAGCCGATGGCGAACGAGCCGGGCAGCGCCATGCACATCCATCAGAGCATCGTCGACCCCAGGACCGGCGCCAGCCTGTTCAGCGACAAGGACGGCAAGCCGACCGAGCTGTTCTATGGCTTCATCGCCGGCCTGCAGACCTATCTGCCGGCGGCAACATGTTTTCTAGCCCCGTATGTGAACTCTTACCGCCGGCTGATCCCGGATGCCGCCGCGCCAATCAATGTCGAGTGGGGCATGGACAATCGTACCACCGGCTTGCGTGTGCCGGTGTCGCCACCCGAGGCGCGGCGCGTCGAAAACCGTATCGCGGGTGCCGATACCAACCCGTATCTGGCGCTCGCGGTCAGCCTGGCCTGCGGCTATCTCGGCATGAAGAAGGGTTTAAAGCCGCGCCCCGCTGTGACCGGCAGCGCCTATGCCCGCTCCTACCAGATCCCGCGCGGGCTGCTGGAAGCGGTGGCGCTGTTCGAGCAGAGCAAGGAACTTCAAGATATTCTCGGGCCGGGGTTCTCGGCGCTGTACGGCAAGATCAAGCAATCGGAATTCGAGGCCTTCATGCGGGTGATCAGCCCGTGGGAGCGCGAGCATCTGTTGCTGAGTGTTTGAATGGCCGAGGATGACACTGGCGGCGGTTGGCGCCGATGGCCCGCTCTGAGCACCGCGAGATAGAAAAAGACGACCGGGAGACGTTTACCATGACCCTACTTGCCAATTTGCCGCCAACCGAGGACATCCAGGCCTCCGACGCCGCCCATCACATGCATCCGTTCACGGACAGCAAACAGATCCACGCCGCCAAGACGCGCGTGATCAGCCGTGCCGAGGGCGTGTACGTCTATGAATCCGATGGCACCAAGCTGCTCGACGGCATGGCGGGCCTGTGGTGCGTGAATGTCGGCTACAGCCAGCCGCGCATTGCCGAGGCCGTGCACCGGCAGATGAGCACGCTGCCGTTTTACAACACGTTCTTTCAGTGCACGCATCCGATGGTGACGGAGCTGGCAGCCAAGCTGGCCTCGGTGCTGCCGGGCGATCTCAATCACGTCATGTTCACCAACTCGGGCTCCGAGAGCAACGAGACGATCATCCGGTTGGTGCGCCACTATTGGTCGGTGATGGGTAAGCCCATGAAGACCAACATTATCTCGCGCAAACTCGGCTATCACGGCTCGTCCATGGGCTCGGCCAGCCTGGGCGGTATGTCGGCCATGCACCGCCAGGGCGGCCTGCCGATCCCGGGCATCCATCACATTGATCCACCCTACTGGTTCGGACACGAGGGCGACATGACGCCTGAACAGCTCGGACATGAGCGGGCACAGCAGCTCAACAAGATTATCGACTGGCTGGGCGAAGACAATGTCGGCGCCTTCATCGGCGAACCGATCTTTGGCGCGGCAGGCGTACTGATCCCGCCCGCCAACTATTGGCCCGAGATCGAAAAAATCTGTCGCGCGCGCAATGTGCTGTTGGTCGCCGACGAGGTGATCTGCGGCTTCGGGCGTACCGGCAAGTGGTTCGGCTGCCAGACGCTCGGCTTCCAGCCCGACCTGATGGCCATGGCCAAGGGCCTGTCGTCCGGGTACTTGCCGATCGGCGCCGTCGCCGTCTCGGACCAGGTGGCGCTGCCATTCATCGAGAAGTCCGGCGAGTTCTACCACGGCTACACCTATTCCGGCCACCCCGCCTGTGCGGCGGCGGCGCTGGAAAACATCAAGATCATCGAGGAAGACAAACTGGTCGCGCGGGTCGCCAGCGGGGTCGGTGCTTATCTCCGCAAGCGCTGGGCCGAGCTTGCCGAACATGACATCGTCGGCGAGGCGCGCATGGTCGGCATGATCGGCGCGCTGGAACTGGTGCCAAACAAAAAGAGCCGCAAGCGTTTCCCCGACGAGGGCAAGGTCGGTACCATCTGCCGCAACCACAGCGTCCGCAACGGCCTGGTGATGCGCGCCTGCTGGGACCGCATGGTGGTATCCCCGCCGTTCGTCATCAGCGAGGCCGAGGTCGACGAACTGGTGCTGAAGGCCAGAAAGGCACTCGATGCGACCTGGAAAGAGGTGAAGGCGGACGGCTTGCTGGGTTAGCCCTGCAATGACCCGCCTCTGGTCCTCGCCGCTCCTGCTCTTGCTGGTCACCGGCAGCCTGCTCGGCGCATCGATCCCGCTCGGCAAGCTGGCGGGTGATGCGGGAGTCGCGCCCATGCTATGGGCGTTTGTCATCTCGTTTGGCGCCGCGCTGGTGCTGTTCATGGTGCTGCTCGCGCGTGGCGATGCCCGCCCGCCCGATGCGCACCGCTGGCGCTATTTCCTGGTCACGGCAGCGGTCTCCTACGCCATCCCGAACTTGTTGCTGTTCTCGGCCATCCCGCGGCTCGGCGCGGGCTATGCCGGCATCATGTTCACGCTGTCGCCGATCCTCACGCTGGTGTTCTCGGTCATCCTGGGCGTGCGCCGGCCGGACCGGCTGGGCATGGCCGGCATCGGCACCGGGTTTGCCGGCGCGCTGCTGGTCGCCCTGTCGCGCGGCGGGCTGGATCAGCCGGCACCCATGCTGTGGGTGCTGGCCGCGATGCTCATTCCGGTGTCGCTGGCTTGCGGCAACATCTATCGCACCATCGATTGGCCCCAGGGCGCTGGCCCGATCGAACTGGCAGTGGGCAGCCATGCCGTCGCGGCGGCTTTTCTGCTCGCCCTGACGCTGACCTTGGGCGCCAGCGGCGGCTTTGGCAGCCTGATCGCCGTGCCCGGCCTGACGCTCGCCCAGATGGCCGCCGCCGCTGGCATGTTCGCGGTCTTCTTCCGGCTGCAAGCGGTCGGTGGCCCGGTCTATCTCAGCCAGATCGGCTACATCGCCGCCGCCGTCGGCCTGCTGGCCGGCACGCTGGCCTTTGGCGAACACTATCCGCCGCTGACTTGGCTAGGCGTCGTCCTGATCGCGGCTGGTGTAACCATGACCACGCGGGCACAAGCGCGCTGACCTCGCGTCCTTGCTTTTCGAGCGTCTGATCGGAACACTGCTTCGCACATTTGCGCGCGCCACGATGTCCCAAAACGGCACAGCCGTTCACACAGCATTCACCCTATCGCCATGTCTCGGGCGTCATTCGGCCGTGAGCGCGGCGGTTTTGGTGACTATTGCTCTTTGATTAACCAAGTCTTAGGACACTCCGGCGCAGATAACTTCCCATGTGGCGTACTTATAGTTACTGCGTGTTGGGGATTGCGGCGGCGTTGGCTCTGGGGAGCTGCGGCTCGACCACCCCCTATTTCGTCGCCCGGGAGGAACCCTGGCGCAAGGATGTCGAGGTCTCGTGCCTGCGGGCCGGTGTGGTGCAGGAGAGCCCGTTCATCGCGGGTCGTTCGTCGCTCACCGGCGGCGACGGCTATTGCGGCGCGGTGCATCCCTATCAAGTCTCGGCGGTCGGCAATGGCGCGGTCGGGTTGCGCCCCAACGCCATGGTGCAATGCCAGATGGTGCCGGCGCTCGACGCCTGGGTCGATCAGGTCATCATCCCGGCCGCGCACGCCATTTACGGCGTGGGCGTGGCCGAGATGAAGGTGCTATCGTCCTATTCCTGCCGGCCGATGAACAATGTAGTCGGCGCGCATCTGTCCGAGCACGGCCATGCCAACGCCGTCGATATCGGCGCCTTCACGCTGACCAACGGGCGCACCGTCACGGTGTTGGCCGGCTGGAACGGCTCAGCCGCCGACCAGCGTTTCCTGCGCACCGTCCACGACGGCGCCTGCGAAACCTTTTCGACCGTGCTCGGCCCGATGGCCAATGCTCAGCATCGCGATCATTTTCACGTCGATCTGATGCCGCGCCATGTCGGCAAAGGGATCTGCCGGTAGCGGCGTTCAACCGCGCGCCGCTGTCATCGCAAGCCCTTCAACATCCGCCCCGCCACCGCATCGAGCTTGGCGACCAGTTCCGGGTCGCGACGATCCGGTGGCGTCATGATCGCCACCTCAAGTGCCCGATCCGAGCCGATCGGGCAGGCCTCGTGCTGTTTGGGAAAATCGCGGGCGACGCGGGCGAGCAGACGCTGGGCCCTTTCGGCGTTGTCGTGCATCACCTTCAGCACCGAGGCGACGTCGACATCGGCGTGTTCGTCGTGCCAGCAGTCATAGTCGGTGACCATGGCGATGGTCGCGTAGCAGATCTCGGCTTCGCGGGCGAGTTTGGCTTCGGGCATATTGGTCATGCCGATCACCGAGCAGCCCCAGGAACGGTAGAGATTGGACTCCGCGCGGGTCGAGAACTGCGGGCCCTCCATCACCATATAGGTGCCGCCGCTGGTATGCTGAATGGCCTCTCCCTCGGCGGCCGCGGCGATCCGGGCAACCAGGCCTGGACTGACCGGATCGGCCATCGAGACATGGGCCACGCAGCCCTTGCCAAAGAAGCTCTTGGGGCGCGCGAAGGTGCGATCGATGAACTGGTCGATCAGCACGAAATGACCCGGCGCCAGCTCTTCCTTCAATGAGCCGCAGGCCGACACCGAGATCAGGTCGGTGACCCCGGCGCGCTTCAGAATGTCGATATTGGCACGGTAGTTGATGTCGGACGGCGAGACCCGGTGGCCCTTGCCGTGGCGCGGCAAGAAGACGATGGACGTGCCGCCGATGTCGCCGAATTTGAGATCGTCGGAGGGTACGCCCCACGGCGACGTCACATGCTCGGTGCGGGTATTCTGCAAGCCCGGCAAGTCATACAGCCCGCTGCCACCGATGATGCCGAGTATCGCTTTGGTCATGGCCAGCCCTCATAGTGGGAGTGAGCCGGCTATTTAGCCCAAAGTGCAACGCAGCGAAAGTAAGTTGCAAACCAGCATCCACTGCGTAGGAGCGAGACGTGTCGCCCCCCTTGTCGGCATGGGTTGGCTGTGGAGGGTGAGACAGGTCTCGCCCCTACGCGATTGGCTGTGCCATCCAAAAAGATACCTGCTTATCCACATCACTCCGTCAAGATGAGCAGCCGATACGGCATCGGCAGCGTACGGACGGCGGCATAGGCCAGGCGGGGCATCATGGCGGCCAGGTCGTAGCGCCGGTTGAAGCG
>JANLQJ010000378.1:0-24887 GCA_031367715.1 Hyphomicrobiaceae bacterium
CGGGTCAGTTCATCGCCATGGTGAACCAGTTCGTCGACAAGAAGTGCGACGAGGTCAAGGACCAGCTGAAGACGAATTGAGTGACACCGTCCAACCTATCGTTTGACTCGTGCTCGCAAGGGGCGCACAGCGGTGCGCCCGTCTAGCTGCGCGACAAGCTCTTGGACGGGCGCACAGCAGTGCGCCCCTACGCCATGACCTCTGTCACGAACCTTCAAAGTGACAGGTCAAACCATAAGTTGGACGGTATCACTCAATTCGTCTTCAGCTGGTCCTTGACCTCGTCGCACTTCTTGTCGACGAACTGGTTCACCATGGCGATGAACTGACCCGACAGCATGCCGGTTTTGTTGTCGAGGCCGGTGATCGGCCAGATCACGCCCTTGGCCAGCAACGGCGCATCGACATGGCCCCATTGCAGTTGCGCCGCGGTCGCCTTGCCAGCTTCAAACGTGACTTTCGGCGTCATCGACACCTTGAAGGTGTACTTGTCGGCGCCCGGGCCGCGATCGATATCGCAGGTGAGCGTGTGCGGATCGAACACCGCCTCGTATTTCGGCTGCGACATGGCGGCGACCAGCGTGGCGCGCTTCAGGGCCACCTCGGTCTCGCAATGCACATTGTTCCAGGGCCAGCTGACGTGGGTCTTGGCCAGCATCTGGTCGAGCGCCTTCTTGGGCCAGGTCTGCACCACGTGGCAGTTGATGTCGGACCCTTCCGCCTTCTTGCCGCGCAGGATCGAGCAGATGTCGGTCTTGCAGGCCTTGCGCGAGTCCTTCTCCTTGGCCAGCAGCGCATCGAGCGCCTTGTCGCCAGTGGCGGCATCGGGATCGACTGGCTTGCTCGCGTCCTCGGCCATCGCCGTGCCAGACGCCAAGAGCAGCGCCGCCGCCAGCACCGTTACGCCAGCCTTCAACCATAGTGTACGCATGATGTCCCCGGAATTGTCGCTGTCGATGATCTCGCCCATGCCGGCATCTGGCGCCGGGGGCAAGCCGCTATGCATCACGATTGTGGCAATCGCGCGCGGGGATTTGCGGCGGCATGACGCCGCAAGAACCGCCTAGCTGGTTACTTCGCCAGCCGACCCAACTCCGCCACGATCGCCTTGCCCATTTCGCTGGTGCCAACCTTGCGGCGATTGACCTGCATGATGTCGGCGGTGCGCAGGCCGTTTTCCAGCACGCCGGTGACGGCTTTCTCGATCAGGTCGGCGGCCTCCCCCATGTCGAAGGAATAGCGCAAAGCCATCGCCAGCGAGGTGATCATGGCGATCGGATTGGCGGCACCCTTGCCGGCGATATCGGGGGCTGAACCATGCACCGGCTCGTAGAGCGCCTTGCGCCGGCCCTTAGCGTCGGGCGCGCCCAGCGAGGCTGACGGCAGCATGCCGATCGATCCCGTCAGCATCGCGGCCTCGTCCGACAGCATGTCGCCGAACAGATTGTCGGTGACGATGACGTCGAACTGTTTTGGCGCGCGCACCAGTTGCATGGCGCAGGCATCGGCCAGGATGTGCTCAAGTTTGACATCGCTGTAGTCCTTGGCGTGCACGGCGCTGACCACCTGGTTCCACAGCACGCCCGAGCGCATGACATTGCGCTTGTCGGCCGAATGCACCTTGTTGCCGCGCTTGCGGGCGAGGTCGAAGGCGACGCGCGCGATGCGGTCGATTTCGTGCGTGGTGTAAACCTGGGTATCGACCGCGCGCTGCTCGCCGTTCTCCAGCGTCACGATCTCCTTCGGCTCGCCGAAATAGACGCCGCCGGTCAGCTCGCGCACGATCAGGATGTCGAGGCCCTCGACCAGCTCGGGCTTCAGCGAGGAGGCGTCGGAGAGCGCCTTGTAACAGATCGCGGGACGAAGATTGGCGAACAGGCCAAGATCCTTGCGTAAGCGCAGCAGGCCCGCTTCGGGGCGCACCTCGTAGGGCACCTTGTCCCATTTCGGCCCGCCGACCGCGCCGAACAGCACCGCATCGGCCTTCAAGGCTTTGGTCATGGCGGCATCGGAGACGGCGACCTTGTGCTTGTCATAGGCCGAGCCGCCGACCAGATCCTCCTCGAGCTGAAAGGTCGCTTTTTTCTGCGCGTTGAGCCAGCCGATGACGTTTTTTGCTTCAGCCATGACCTCAGGGCCGATACCGTCACCGGGAAGCATGAGAATGTCGAACGATGCCATGATGGGGGTCCGTGTTGGGGGTCGGTAGCTTGGGTTGGGGGCGGTGGTGCGGTGTGCACAAGAAGGATCGCAGACGGTTAAGGCCGGGCGCGCGGCGTGACAAGCCCGGTGTGCGGCTTTTCGCAGTCATGGCGTCACTGGCAGCTGTGCAACCTGCGCTGGCCAATCCGCCTGAGTTGCAGCTGCCGATCGCCTGTACTCCGGGCAAAGATTGCTTTGTACAGAACTATCCCGACGATGCCCCGGCCAACGTCAGCGGCCAGGACTTTGCCTGCGGAGCGGCCACCTATCACGGCCACGACGGCACCGATATCCGGGTGCTTTCGATCGCGGCGGCGCGCGGCGTGCAGGTGCTGGCGGCGGCGCCCGGCGTGGTTCGCGGCGCCCGCGACGGCGTGGCCGATCACCTGATGCGCAACGAGGCCGACAAGGCCGCAGTGAAGGGCCGCGAATGCGGCAATGGCGTTGCGATCACCCATGCCGATGGCTGGGAGACCCAGTATTGCCACATGCATCTCGGCAGCATCCGCGTGAAGGCCGGTCAAAAGGTCGAAGCGGGAACGGTACTCGGTGAGGTCGGCCAGTCGGGCGAGACGCAATTTGCCCATGTGCACTTGACCGTGCGCCACGGCAGGCAGGCGTTCGATCCGTTCACGGGCAAAGCCATCGCGGCCGATAGCACGGGGACGAGTTGTCACGCCAACGCCGCAAATGCGTCGTTGTGGGCCCCCGAGGTGCGCGCGTTGTTGGGAAACCCCGCAACCGAGGTGATCGAAACCGGCTTTGCCGAACTGCCGCCGACACTCGATGGCCTGGAGGAGGGGCACGCCGGCCTGCCAGTGCCGACGCCCTCCTCACCCGCAGTGCTGCTATTCACCCGCATCATGCATCTGCGCGTCGGCGACCGGGTGCACGCCAAATTGATATCTCCATCGGCGCCAGCCTTGGAGCAAACCTCCGAGCCCAGCGCGCGCAACAACGCGGTCCAATTCTATTTCTGGGGCCGCAAACGTGGCGCCGCCGTTTGGCCACCGGGCAGCTATCGTGGCCACGTCGAGGTGCTACGCGCAGGCGCCGTGGTCGCCAGCGGCGATGCGATGCTGACCCTGCCGTGAGGCCTACTCGGCAGCCAGGGCCGCGACCGGAGCGGCGGCCCTCACTTCGGCATCGACGTGGCTCTCGAAGCGCTCGAAGTTGCGGTTAAACAGCCCGACCAGCCGGCGCGCTTCGTTATCGTAGGCCTTGGCATCGATCCAGGTATCGCGCGGTGTGAGCAGGCGTGGCTCGACCCCCTCGACCGCGAACGGCACTTCGAAACCGAACAACGGATCGCGCCGCATCGGCGCCTTCGCCAACGCGCCGGATAACGCCGCCTCCAGCAGCTTGCGGGTGGCATCAAGTGGCATACGCCGACCGCCGGATCCACACTTGCCGCCGGTCCAGCCGGTATTGACCAGCCAGCAATTGACACCGTGGTCGGCGATCATGCGGCGCAGCAGATTGCCATAGACGCTGGGGTGACGCGGCATGAACGGCGCGCCAAAGCAGGTCGAGAACGTCTCCTTTGGCTCGGTCACGCCCTTCTCGGTGCCGGCGACCTTGGCGGTATAACCGGACAGGAAATGATACATCGCCTCGCTCGGCGTCAGGCGGGCCAGCGGCGGCAGAATGCCGAAAGCATCGGCGGTCAGCATGACGATGTTGCGCGGATGGCCGGTGACGCCCGACAGTTTGGCGTTGGCGATGAACTCGATCGGGTAGGCGCCGCGCGAATTCTCGGCCAGGCCGGCATCGCTAAAATCAGGCTGCCGCGTCACTGGATCGATGACGACGTTTTCCAACACCGAGCCGAAGCGGTTCACCGCTGCATGAATAGCGGGCTCGGCGGCGGCCGACAAGCGGATGGCCTTGGCATAGCAGCCGCCCTCGAAATTGAACACGCCGTCGGCCGACCAGCCATGCTCGTCGTCGCCGATCAGGGCGCGTCTGGGGTCGGCCGACAGCGTCGTCTTGCCAGTGCCCGACAGGCCGAAGAACAGCGCCGCGTCGCCCGCCGCCCCCTCGTTGACCGAACAGTGCATCGGCATGACGCCGCGCTCGGGCAGCAGGTAGTTGAGATAGGTGAACACCGCCTTCTTGATCTCGCCAGCATATGAGGTGCCGCCGATCAGCACCAGCCGCTGGCCGAAATCGCAGGCGATGACGGTATCGGAGCGCGTGCCGTGACGCGCCGGATCAGCCTTGAAGCTGGGCAGATCGATAATCACCAGATCGGGTTCGAAGCCTGCCAATTCGGCCGGGTTCGGTCGGATCAGCAGATTGCGAATGAACAGCGCATGCCAGGCGAACTCGCAGTAGATCCGCACGCGCAGCCGGTGGTTCGGATCGGCGCCGGCGTACAGGTCCTGGACGAAAATCCCGCGCTGCGATGTATCGCTGGCGATCTGGCCCTTGAAGTCGTCCAGCAGCCGCTGGAAGTTGCTGGGCGTAAGCGGCTTGGAGTTGTCCCACCACACCGATTGCTCGGTGCTGGCATCGCGCACGACGTATTTGTCGGCCGCTGAGCGCCCGGTGTGCTGACCCGTCTCGACCGCCAGCGCGCCATCGGCAGTCAGCTTGCCGCCGCCCCGCCGCAGTACATGCTCGTAAAGCTCGGCCGGACCCAGATTGCTCAGCTGCCTGGCAAGTTCGGCGTAGGTGATCATGGGCGCGGCCTCCAAAGCAGGTCCAGGGACGTATGGGCCTGCCGACCTGGCGGCAGCTCCCGCGGGATCACTCAAGCGACGCTTGGACACCTGTCACTCCGGTTGCAACGGTCCGGCGCGGCGACTGCCGCCGTCGTTGCCGCAAATCAATCCTTGCACTCGATCCTAGGCTTGCCGACCGGTTGGCACAAGCCGCAGACATGCACGCGCCCGCAACTGAGCTGTAAAGCTGGCAGCCCGGCAATCCGCCGCCGATGATAGCCGCAAAGTCGAAATTTTTCTCGGACGTTGCCTCCGCGCCACATTTCGCTATCATCCGGCCAATTTCAGGGTCTGCCGTAGTCAGGTTGGCGGTGCCTCAATTCATCCCACTTGCGGCCCTATTGGCCGTAACAGGGACAAGTCAGGGAGGTCGAAAGGCCAGTCATGCGCACAAGCAGCACCATCGCCCTTGTCGACGACGATCGCAATATTCTCAATTCACTCCGCATGGCGCTGGAGGCCGAGGGCTACAAGATCCGTACCTACAATGATGGCGCGGCTGCCCTGGAGGCCTTGACGGAGGCCTCGGCTGACCTTGGCATCTTCGATATCAAGATGCCGAAGATGGACGGCATGGAGCTGCTGCGCCGGTTGCGCCAGATCAGCGACATGCCGGTGATTTTCCTGACCTCGAAGGACGAGGAGATCGACGAGTTGTTCGGCCTGAAAATGGGCGCCGACGACTATATCGCCAAGCCGTTCTCGCAGCGGCTGCTGGTCGAACGGGTCAAAGCCATCCTGCGCCGCGTCGGCGTCAAGGACACCGCGGTGACACCGGCCCAGCAGGCCGCCATCCTTGAGCGTGGCCAGCTGAAGATGGACCCCGAGCGGCATACCTGCCATTGGGATAGCAAGCCGGTGACGCTTACCGTCACCGAATTCCTGATCCTGCAGGCGCTGGCGTTGCGCCCGGGGGTGGTCAAGAGCCGCGACGCGCTGATGGATGCGGCCTACGACGATCAAGTCTATGTCGACGATCGCACCATCGACAGCCACATCAAGCGGCTGCGCAAGAAGTTTAAGGAAGTGGACGACAATTTCGATGTGATCGAGACGCTTTACGGCGTCGGCTACCGTTTCAAGGAGGCCTGAGCATAGGCCTGTCCGGGGGGACAAAATGATCGATCGCCAGACATTGATGCGACCTCTTGTGGCCCTAGGCGCCAGCAACCTGCCCGATGCAGCCCTGCGGCATTGGCAGTCTTTGCGCGACCGCATGCGACCGCTGGCGAGCCACTTGGCCGCCTCCATCGCCCGCGTCGGCGACGTCGTCGAGCCCGCGCTCGAATGGCTGGCCCGGCAGCGCTGGCTGGGATCGAACATCAGCTCGCTGGTCGGCAAGATCGTTGCCCTGAACCTGTTTGGCCTGCTGTTCTTGACGATGGCAATTCTGTTCTTCAGCCCGATCCAGGCCTCGTTGGTGCAATCCAAGCTCGAAAGCCTGATCTCGGAGGCGGAGATCCTGGCGACCTCCATCGGCGCCATGGCAACTCGCGAATCCGACCGCGTGGCGATCGCCCCCGAATTGCTCGAACCCTCCAGGCATTCCGAACTGAGGCAAGCCCTGCCAGAGCGTTCGCTGCAGTTTCCGATCCGTCCCGAACGGCTGGGCGCGTTGACCCGTTCGCTGCTCGGCGCGCCCAACATGCGGGTCCGCCTGTTCCGCACCGACGGCACCTTCATGTATGACAGCCGCGAACTGCCCGAGGAAGCCGCCGCCAACCCGACGCTGCAACCGATAAGTTTCACGACCAGTTTCTGGACTAGGCTCAGCGATTGGATGGATGGCACCGATCTGCCGGTTTATCGCGACATCGGCCGCGCCAATTTTGCCATCTATCCCGAAGTGCTTCAGGCCCTTAAGGGTAGGCCCCAGGCCATGATCCTGATGAACGAGCTGGGCCGGCGCACCGTCACCATCGTGACGCCGGTCAAACGCAAGGATAATCTTGCGGTGCTGGTGTTGTCGACGCGTGACGGCGAAATTGACAAGCTGGTCTGGACCGAGCGCAAAACCGTGCTGTGGCTGGGCGGCCTTGGGCTGCTGGTGATGGCGATCACGTCGCTGCTGCTGGCCGGCACCATCGCGCTGCCGTTGCGCCAACTGGCGCTGGCCGCCGATCACGTCGAGAACAATCTCAAGCGGCGCCGGGAGCTGCCCGACTTCACCTATCGGCGCGACGAAATTGCCCATCTTTCCGGGACCTTGCGCAACATGACCGATGCGCTGTACCGGCGCGTGGAAGCCAGCGAACGCTTCGCCGCCGATGTGGCGCACGAGTTGAAAAACCCGCTGACCTCGGTGCGCAGCGCCGCCGAAACCTTGGCCAGGGTCAAGTCGGATTCGGACCGCAAGATCCTCACCGATACCATCCAGAACGACGTCAAGCGGCTGACGCGGCTGATCGACGACATCTCCAAAGCCACGCGCGCCGATGCCGATATGGCGCTCAGCGAGGCCGCGCCGGTCGACCTGACGCATCTGTTGTCGACGCTGGCCGAAATGTTTAACGCGGTGCACGTCAACGATGGGCAGCGCGTGTTGCTGGAATTAGCCGAGAGCGCGCAAACCCCGCAGGTTGCCTACGCCGTGCTCGGTCACGATATGCGGCTAGGGCAGGTGTTCAAGAACCTGCTCGACAATGCGCTGTCGTTCTCGCCGTCGCCGGGCAATGTCTGGCTCAAGGTGCATCGCGACCAGGAGCATATCCACATCTCGGTCGAGGACGAGGGTCCCGGCATCCCGGCCGGCAACCTGGAGAAGATCTTCAACCGCTTCTATACCGACCGGCCGGTCGGCTCGTTCGGCAACAATTCGGGGCTTGGCCTCAGCATCTGCGAGGAGATCGTCAAGGCGCATCACGGACTGATCCGGGCGGAAAACCGGGTCGAGAACACTGTGCAGCGCGCCGGCCCCTCCGAGCTTGGCGTGGTTGCCTCGCGCGTTGCGGGTGCCCGCTTCGTGGTGCAGCTACCAGCCGCCAACCCGCAACCACAGCAGCGTCACGCGCCGGCCCGGTCCTTTGCCCGCCGCTGACCGCGTGCACGCAACTCTGGTCGCTGCGGGCGCCGACGGCGTGCTGCTGCGCGGCCCGTCGGGGTCCGGCAAATCCGACCTCGCGCTGCGACTGCTGGCAGCCCCGCGCAGCTGGCGCTTGGTCGCCGACGATCAGGTCCTCGTTAGCCGCATTGGTGAACGCGTCGTTGGCACGGCACCGACCACGCTTGCGGGCCAATTGGAGGTGCGCGGCGTCGGCATCGTTGCGGTCGCGCACGCTACCTCGGCCGATATCCGCCTGATCATCGACCTGGTGCCACGCGACCAGGTTCCGCGCCTTCCCGAGCCAGCAATCGGCGACCTGCTCGGCCTGCCAATCCCGTGTTTCCGGCTGCATGCGTTTGAAGTCTCGGCCCCGGATAAGGTCGGGTTGCTGCTGCAGCAGGTTGTTGCAAGCGAAATTGACAAGAATTGATAGGTTTTCCACGACCCATGCATTGACTGCATAGCTAGGCCTGATTAGCTTGCGCCAACTGTTCAGACCGCGCCAGCGACGCCATCACGAGAGACGACATGGGCAAACATCTGCATTCCAAGCTTATCATCATCGGCTCGGGGCCGGCTGGCTACACCGCCGCCATCTATGCCGCCCGCGCCATGCTGCAGCCGATCCTGATCCAGGGCATCCAGCCCGGCGGCCAGCTTACCATCACCACCGATGTCGAGAACTATCCGGGCTTTGCCCAAACCATCCAGGGCCCCTGGCTGATGGAGCAGATGCAGTCGCAGGCCACCCATGTCGGCACCCGCATCGTCACGGATACAGTGCTCGAGGTGAACTTCGAACGCCGCCCCTTCCAGCTGACGGGCGACAGCGGCGACAGGTATTCGGCCGACAGCGTCGTGATCGCCACCGGCGCGCAGGCGCGCTGGCTGGGTCTGGCTTCCGAGGATAAATTCAAAGGCCACGGCGTCTCGGCCTGCGCCACCTGCGACGGCTTTTTCTTCCGCGGCAAGAGCGTCGTGGTCATGGGCGGCGGCAATACTGCGGTCGAGGAGGCGCTTTTCCTCACCAATTTCGCCACGAAAGTCACGGTTGTGCATCGCAAGGACAGCTTCCGGGCCGAGAAAATCCTGCAGCAGCGGCTGTTCAAGAACGCCAAGATCGAGGTGATCTGGGACAGCGTTCTCGACGAGGTGGTGGGCAGCAGCGATCCGGTGGCGGTGACGGGCGCGCGGTTAAAGAACCTCAAGACCGGCAAGCTGACCACGCTGGCCGCCGACGGCGTATTCATCGCCATCGGCCATGCACCGGCCACCGAACTGTTCCAGGGCAAGCTCGCCCTGAAGCCGAACGGCTACATCCTAACCAAGCCCGGCAGCGTCGAGACCAGCATCCCTGGCGTGTTCGTGGCCGGCGACGTCGCCGACGATGTGTACCGGCAAGCTGTCACGGCGGCAGGCATGGGATGCATGGCTGCGCTCGACGCCGAGCGCTTCCTGGCCCATGCGGAGAACACCGCGATGGCGGCGGAATAGGTGTTTATACTTATATAATGGTATCAAGGAAGCCACCCATTTCTGCCCACCACGACCCTGTCATCGTCCTGCAATCGCCGCCTTCAGCCTGGTAAAACGCCGGAGTTGCCACACTTATGCGAGACGCCAACAGCACCAGGTTTTCCCTCGACTGGGACAAGCTGCGGATCTTCCACGCTGCCGCCGAGGCGGGCAGTTTCACCCATGCCGGCGACACCCTGGACATGAGTCAGTCGGCGGTCAGCCGTCAGGTCAGCGCGCTCGAACGCGAGCTGAAAGTATCGCTGTTCCACCGCCATGCCCGCGGCCTGGTGCTGACCGAGCAGGGCGAGCTGTTGTTCCGTACCGCCCACGACGTCTTTGCCAAGCTGCAGAAGGCGGCCAGCCTGCTGTCAGACGCCAACGCCAAGCCGTCGGGCGATCTGCGCGTCACCACCGCGGTCGGCCTCGGCTCGGCCTGGTTAACGCCGCGGCTCAGCGAATTCATCGATCTCTATCCGGAAATCCGCCTGCAGTTCATCCTTACCGACGACGAACTTGACCTGCCGATGCGCCATGCCGACGTCGCCATCTGGTTCCGCGAGCCGCGCCAGAGCGAGCTGATCCGCCGCCCGCTGTTCACCGTGCACTACCAGGCGTTCGCCTCGGCCGACTACATCAAGCGCCATGGCGAGCCGCTGAAGATCGAGGATCTCGATAAGCACCGCATCCTGATCTTCGGTGGCCCGCACATCGATAATTCGCGCGAGATCAACTATCTCGAAACCGCCGGCCGCGAGGGCCGCGAGAGCCGTCCCGGCGCGCTGATCGTCAACAACGTCTACGGATTGAAACTGGCTGCCCAGCACGGCGTCGGCATCGCCATGCTGCCGGACTACCTGGCCAGCGCCGATGGTTCCCTGGTACGTGTCCTGAAGGATGTCGAACTGCCGGAAAGCCAGACCTATTTCGTCTACCCGGAGGAACTCAAGAACTCCAAGCGCGTGCACGTGTTCCGCGATTTCCTAGTGGCCAAGGCCCGGCAGTGGAAGGCGTGAAGGGTGGGGACACGATGGTCATTTGCGACGCTGCAACGACGCAATTGATGTGTCCTGGACCCCGCCGCCGAAACTGGCGGACCTCAACTACATTTTCTTCTACCCCGAACCGTCCGTCCCGGGATCGGGTTGCGGCGGCTGGGGACGGCGCTGAAGTTCGACCTGGCCTGGGTGCGGGATCAGACGCGCCACGGTGGCTTGGCCGCGAGCTGGCAGGCGGGTGGCAGGACGGAGAACCGGCTGCAGTCGGGGGGTGATATCGGGCTGGCCAAGGAGTGGCTGGCCAGGAAACCGCGCGAGATGCCTGAGGTTTCCGAGGTGGTGCGGGAGTTTGCGCGCGCGAGCGAGGCGGCGGCGGACGCGCGGGGGCGGGCCGAGGAGGTCGAGGCCGGGCGGGCGCCCTCGTGGACCCGCGCCAGGGCAAAAGCCGATCATCGCGCCGTCGCGCACCGCCGCACGGCCGAATACGGCTGAGGTGGGGTCAAACAGCTTGGCCCAGGTGGCGTTGGTGATCGCGTCAGGGACGGTGGTTCGGTAGAAGGTGAGATAGTCCGCCCAGAGACGGCGCCATGTGGGCTCGTCGGCGGGGGAAATGTCGCGGATGGTAAGCATTCCGAAGCCAATCATGCCAGCGGGTGCTCGACGCCACAGCCCGCATCGGCATCGCGGATGGCTCGGTTCAGCCTGTCGCGGTTGGCAGGTGAGCGCGCCAGCAGCGCCATTTCTTGAAGGCGGTTCCACTCATCCAGCGACACCAGGACCACGGCCGCTTTGCCGGTCCGGCTGACCACGATGGGCTCGGCATTGTCGACAGCCTGATCCATCAGGCGCTCCATTTGCGGCAGCGCATCTTCGAGGGTTTTGGCGTCCATATCGGTATCCTTGGAAATCGCGTGGCCGGATTGTATCACAACGGGTAGGCCGCCGCATTTGAAACGGATTTTGAGACCCTGTCGGCCGCCCGATCACGCTTCCCGGAATTCGGCGCGCATTTTTTGTTGCGCGCCGAAAATCCGGGACCCTTACCTGCTTGAGGGGGCCAGCGGCCTAACCGCACGACCTGTTTCCACGCAAGTTGCACCAGTCGAGCGCAACCGCAACCGGAAGGATCCCGGATATTTTCCGCGCAAAGGTGCGCGCAAAATTCCGGGAAGCGTGTTGGGACTTTTCAGCCGACGGAATGACACGAACGACGAGCGTCGAGACTTTGAGAACGGCTAAGCAGAGAGCGGCGGAGTTGAAGCGTCTGGCCGCGATGCCGGATCAGGACATCGATATGTCGGACGTCCCGGAAATCACCGACTGGTCCGGCGCGGTGGTCGGCAAATTCTACCGGCCGGTAAAGCAGCAGGTGACGCTGTGCATCGATGCCGATGTGCTGGCGTGTTTCAAGTCGCAGGGCGACAAGTATCAGACAGCGATGAACAATGCGCTGCGGGAGCATATGATGCGGGGGTGGGGGAAGGTGGGGTAGCATATTGGCTGGCCCCAAATTGCGAGAGCCAATGCGTCGCATGGGGCCGGTACGAATGCCGGCTCATGAGTCGGACATGCCACACAAATAAACGATACGTTAACTTGATTCGGACAAACTGTTGTCGTAACGTTCTCCTCGGTATTGATGGAGTGAAGCCATGAGAGCCTTGAGGACTTCGGAGTCGCTCCTCAGCGATCTGAGGCGCGCAGCTAGCGTAAAGCTTTCGGCCGAGGAGCTGCGGAAACAGCGCATATCGTTCATCTTGGGAACTTTGAAAGATCAGAGTGACATAACACGGGCAAAGATTGCTGCGGTGTTAAAGCAGCAAGAAGGTTCGAAGTAGCAAGTCGTGATACTATTCGAACTTGTAGGTTCTGAAAGCCACCCGGCTTACCAAGATATGGAGATTGCGAATGGCAATCGCCAGTACGATCTGTTGCGATCGATTGTAATTGCGTCGCTGCAGGTCGAGAAACTGTTCCTGTCGCAACACGTTGTGAAGGCTCTGAACTTCCACGCCATCACTTGTCTGCATACGAGTGCTGGTGAGTACCGGCCATGCCCGGTGACCGTCGGCAGCTACCAGCCTCCAGAACACTATCGTGTGCCGGATTTGATGGAAGATTTTGTAAATTCGATCAACCGGTCGTGGGAGCAAAGTGACGCAGTTTTATTGGCAACTGTGGTGCTTTGGCGGTTAAATTTTATACATCCGTTCATAAACGGAAACGGCAGGACAGCTCGTGCCGCAAGCTATTTTGTGTTATGCATGAAAGCGGGCGGGTGGCTACCTGGAGCGACTATATTGCCAGAGCTTCTTAGGCTTAACAGAGCGGAGCACGTTGCCGCTTTGAAGGCTGGAGACCAGTCATATTTAGCAGGCAATCTGGATCTAACATTATTGCATAGCTTGGTGTCGCGGCTTTTGCAGGAACAACTCGCGAGCTCGACGGCGCAAGCTGGCCCATAGAAAAAGATTGCAATACTGTTGGCAGATTCAGTCTCCGTGCGGTCCATCGGGCAGTACATCGGCTTCGCTTCGCAGCCAACGGATCAATTCTCCTCCATCTTCAACGCCGCGATGAACGCCTCCTGCGGTATCTCCACCTTGCCGAACTGGCGCATCTTCTTCTTGCCCGCCTTCTGCTTGTCCAGCAGCTTGCGCTTGCGCGAGATATCGCCGCCATAGCACTTGGCCAGCACGTCTTTCCGCAGCGCCTTGATGGTCTCGCGGGCGATCACTTTTCCACCCAAGGCAGCTTGGATCGGGATCTGGAACAGATGCTGCGGGATCAGGTCCTTCAGCTTCTCGCACATGACGCGGCCGCGCTGTTCGGCCCGGCCCTTGTGGACCACCACGGACAGCGCATCGACCGGCTCGGCGTTGACCAGGATCGTCATCTTGACCAGGTCACCCTCCTCGTAGCCGGTCTGGGTGTAGTCGAAGCTGGCATAGCCGCGCGAAACCGACTTCAGGCGGTCATAGAAGTCGAACACCACTTCGTTCAACGGCAGGGCATATTGCAGCATGGCGCGGCTACCGGCGTAGGTCAGGTCGATCTGCCGGCCACGCCGGTCCTGGCACAGTTTCAGCACCGAGCCGAGATATTCGTCCGGCACCAGGATGGTGGCCTTGATCCAGGGCTCCTCGATGCGCTCGATGCTGCCGGGGTCGGGCATGTCGGCCGGATTGTGCATCTCGGTCATAGTGCCGTTGCGCTGGTGCACGTGATAGATGACCGAGGGCGCGGTGGTGATCAGGTCGAGGTTGAATTCGCGGCTCAGGCGCTCGGTGATGATTTCGAGATGCAAGAGGCCCAGGAAGCCGCAGCGGTAGCCGAAGCCCAACGCGGCCGAGGTTTCCATCTCGTAGGTGAAGCTGGCGTCGTTCAGGCGCAATTTCCCGACCGCCTCGCGCAGGGCCTCGAAGTCGGCCGCGTCGACCGGGAACAGTCCGCAGAACACCACCGGCTGTACCGGTTTGAAGCCCGGCAGAGCCTTGAGCGTCGGCTTGGCGGCATCGGTCACGGTGTCGCCGATGCGCGTGTCGGCCACTTCCTTGATCGCCGCTGTAAAGAACCCGACTTCTCCCGGGCCAAGAATGCCAAGCATTTCCTGCTTGGGCCGGAAAATGCCGACGCGCTCGATCTGATGGATGGTGTCGGACGCCATCAGCTTGACTTTCTGGCCCTTTTTCAAGAAACCAT
This sequence comes from Hyphomicrobiaceae bacterium, assembly GCA_031367715.1. GTDB lineage: Bacteria > Pseudomonadota > Alphaproteobacteria > Rhizobiales > Hyphomicrobiaceae > JANYHF01. Next base: position 14,187 of record JANLQJ010000378.1, read on the forward strand.
CGACCACGCGCACCAGCACGATGACGCCCAAATAGGCGTCGTACCAGCTGTCGATCAGCAGCGCCTTCAGCGGCGCGTCGACCTTGCCTTTGGGCGCCGGCAGCCGCGTCACGATCGCTTCCAGCACCAGGTCGATGCCGATGCCGGACTTGGCCGAGATCGGTACGGCCTGTGACGCATCGAGGCCGATGACGTCCTCGATCTGCTGGCGGATGCGCTCGGGCTCGGCGGCTGGCAGGTCGATCTTGTTCAGGATCGGCACGATCTCGTGCTTGTTGTCGAGCGCCTGATAGACGTTGGCGAGCGTCTGGGCTTCGACGCCCTGCGAGGCGTCCACGACCAGCAAGGACCCTTCGCAGGCCGCCAGCGAGCGCGAGACCTCATAGGCGAAATCGACGTGGCCGGGCGTGTCCATCAGGTTGAGCTGGTACATCAGGCCGTCCTTGGCCTGGTAATCCAGCCGCACGGTCTGCGCCTTGATGGTGATGCCGCGCTCGCGCTCGATGTCCATCGAATCGAGCATCTGCTCCTTCATGTCGCGCTCGGCGACCGCGCCGCAGGCCTGGATCAGGCGGTCGGCCAGCGTCGATTTGCCATGATCGATATGCGCGATGATGGAAAAGTTGCGGATGCGCGCCAGCGGCATGGTGGTCTCGCCGGTCGCGGTCGTGTTTGTGAGATTGTCGGTCATTTCATGGATGTGCCGCAGGGGGGCGATTGCGTCAAGCGCGAGACGGCGGCAGGCTCAATCGCCGAAGCCAAGATCGGCCATGCGCAGCGCCAGTTCCGGCACGTACAACGGCACGATCCGCTCGGTTGGCCGAACGATGCGGGCGTTTCGAAAACCGTCCTTGGTGGGTTCGCGGTGCACGGTGATGTCGTGCTTGATGGCGTTGACAACCCAATAGTCACGCACACCCAGCGCCGCCATGGTCTTGGCCCGCAGCCCGAGGTCGATCCAGAGGCTGGAATGGGAGACCTCGATGATCAGAAACACTTGATCTGGCGGCACGAACGGCACCGGAGCTGCACTGGGGTAATACATAAGATCAGGCTCGAGATAAGTGTCGGCGTTGGGCCGCCAGCCCATTTCTTCAGTCGCGTTCACCGTTTCCGGCAAGCGCCGGATCAACCAGTTTTGCAGCGCCGCCCTTACGATTTCGTGGTGATCGCCCTTGGCCGCCATGGGAACCAGCTCTCCCCCGATCAGTTCGATGCGAGATTTCGCACCGAAAACGCCAAGTTCGGTCAAGCGGTCGAAATCCTTCATGGTCCAGCGCAGTCGGGGAAAGCCGTCGGCGGCCTGCGTCGTCGGCCAGATCCGGTCGCCAGTTGGCGGAACTCTGATGATCTCGTTCATAACGCTACCATATCACGATTTTGCCACGCGTCACAGCGCCAGCCGGTAGGTCCGCACCGCCGTGTCCCGGAACAACGCGCGCTTCTCGTCCGCCGAGCAGCCTGCCGTCGCCCACTCCAACACGGCCAACCATTGGGTGTAAGCGCCGGCCAACTCCACCACCGGCCAGTCGCCGCCGAACATCAACCGCGAAAAACCGAAGCACTCGATGGTATGATCGATGTACGGGCGTAGCTGCTCGCGCGTCCAGCCGGCATGGTCGGCCTCGGTCATCACGCCCGAGAGTTTGCACAGCACATTCGGGAACGCCGCCAGTTGGCGCATATCGGCCCGCCACGGATCGATCAGCCCGGCCCTGATGCCCGGCTTGGCGATATGATCGAGGATGAACGACACCTCGGGGCAGCGGCGCACCAGCTCGATGGTGTTGGCGAATTGCGGGTGCTTGATACAGAGGTCGAACGACAGATTGTATTTCGGCAGCAGTTTCACCGCCGCCACGAACTCTGGCCGGAGCATGAACTCCGGGTCCGGCCGATCCTGGATCAGCCGGCGCACGCCGCGCGTGATGCTGAGCCCCGCCAGCCGAGCCATGTCGGCCTCGACTGCGACCGGCCCCTGCTCTAGCGGCAGCGACGCGACCAGCCCCTTCAGCCGCCGATCGGACTTGGCGATGCCGTCAACCCACACCGCCTCATCCACTTGCAGGGGCGCATCGACATCGACCTCCACGAACACATAGCCGCCGATCTGGTAAGGTCTGGCGCGCGCCGTCAGGTCGGCCGGTGTCCAGTCGCGGTTGAGCGCCGGCACTCCGGCCATCCAGGAATACTTCAATCGCGTCAAATCGACGAGATGCACGTGCGCGTCCACAATCGGGAAATCGAGCATGTCCGGGCCTTTTCACCATTCAACATCGGCGCTGCGGTCGATTCACGCGTTCACGCACAGCGGTTCTTTGCTATAGCACTGGGCGGCCGGCCGGAACAGCTAGGCAACCGACAGCTGGGCGGATCGAAGGGCAACGTTTTCAGGTGGTACGATGCAGGTAGTCATTCTGGCCGGCGGGTTGGGCACGCGCATCGCGGAAGAATCGGGCCAGCGGCCAAAGCCCATGATCGAGATCGGCGGCCGGCCGATCCTGTGGCACATCATGAACCTGTACTCGTCCCATGGGCTGAACGATTTCATCGTCTGCGCCGGCTACAAGGGCTATGTGATCAAGGAATATTTCGTCAATTATTTCATGCACAATGCCGACATCACGGTCGATCTTGGCGCCAACGCTGTGCGCTTCCACCAGACCAAGGCTGAGCCTTGGCGCGTCACCATCGTCGATACCGGCGAGGCGACCATGACCGGCGGGCGCATCAAGCGCGTGCAGAACTACATCACCCAGGATCAGCCGTTCTGCCTGACTTATGGCGACGGCGTTGCCGATCTCGACATCAGCGCGGAAATCGCCTTCCACAAGAGTCATGGCAAGCTGGCGACGCTGGCCGCCGTCATCCCGCCGGGCCGCTATGGCGCACTTGAACTTGGCGGCGACGACGGCCAGTCAGTGGCGCACTTCATCGAGAAGCCGCCCGGCGACAAGGCCTGGATCAATGGCGGGTTCTTCGTGCTGGAGCCGGCGATTCTGAGCCGCATCGCTGGCGACGCGACACCGTGGGAATCGACGCCGCTGGAGGGTCTGGCCCGCGACGGCCAGTTGAAAGCGTTCATGCATCGCGGCTTCTGGCAGCCGATGGATACGCTGCGCGACAAGCAGCACCTGGAGGCCCTGTGGGCAACCGGCCATCCGCCCTGGCAGACCAAGGCCAAAGCGTCATGAACGGGACCCTGCCGAGTGCCGCCTTCTGGCGCGGACGACGCGTGCTGTTGACCGGGCATACCGGCTTCAAGGGGGCATGGACCGCGCTCTGGCTGAAACGGCTCGGCGCCGAGGTCACCGGTTTGGCGCTGGCACCCGCGGGCAAACCGAACCTGTTCGAGGCCGCCAAGGTCGCGAACGATTGTCGGCACACCACCTGCGACCTCACCGACCGTGCCGCCGTGCGCGAGGTGATCGGCGCGTGCCGCCCCGACACGATCATCCACATGGCCGCGCAAGCACTGGTGCGTCAATCCTATCGCGATCCGGTCGGCACCATCGCGACCAATGTTCTTGGCACCGCGCAGCTACTCGATGCCGCCGCCGCGACTGGCAGCACCAAGACCATTCTGGTGGTCACGTCCGACAAGGTCTATGCCAACGACGAGAGCGGCCGCGCCTTCGTCGAGAACGACCGGCTCGGCGGGCATGATCCGTATGCCGCCTCCAAGGCCGCGGCTGAGATCATCACCGCCTCGCTGGCGCAATCGCTGCTGGAACCAACCGGAACCCGCGTCGCCACGGCGCGCGGCGGCAATGTCATCGGCGGCGGTGATTTTTCCGTCGACCGGATCGTGCCCGATATCTGGCGGGCGGCGCGGTCGGAAGAGCCGCTGCTGCTGCGCAATCCCGGGTCGGTGCGTCCCTGGCAGCATGTGCTCGATTGCGTGGCCGGCTATCTGCGCTATGTCGAGGTATTGGCGGGAGACGCCGACGCGCCGCGCGCCCTCAATATCGGCCCGCTGCACGGCCGGCACCTGACCGTCGGCGAAATCGCGACGCTACTGCTGGGCGAGCTTGGCGCGCGCCAGGCCTGGCAACAGGAGGGCGCCGGACAACCCAAGGAGATGGCCACGCTGTCGATCGACCCCGGCCTGTCGCGGCGCGTGCTGCAGATTGCGGATCGCTGGCCGGGACGAGCAGGGCTGCTGCGGGCGGGTGAGTGGTATCGACGCTTCGATGCCGGCGAGGCCGCGCGCACGGTGACGGTGGGGCAGATTGTGGCGTATGAGGAGGGGTGAGGCGAGCGAATGACCGATGCGATCTGCCGTTCGTGCCAGGCCAAACTCGGCGCGCCTCTCGTCGATCTCGGCCTGCAGCCGCTCGCCAATGCCTATCTTGTCCCCGGGACCCAGGCGCAGGAAAAGGCGTACCCGTTGGTGGTGCGCACCTGCCCAAAGTGCCTGCTGGTGCAGGCCGATCATTCGGTGCCGTCAGACGACATCTTCACGGCGGACTACGCCTATTTCTCGTCCTATTCGGCAAGCTGGGTCGAGCATGCGCGGCGCTATTGCGAGGCCATGACGGCGCGCTTTCATCTGAGTGCGACCTCCAAGGTCGTCGAGGTTGCGAGCAATGACGGCTATCTGCTGCAGCATTTTCGGGCCCGCGGCGTTCCCGTGCTTGGCATCGAGCCGACGGCGGGAACCGCCGAGGCTGCGATCAAGAAAGGCATCGCCACCGACATCGCCTTTTTCGGCCGCGACACTGCGCATCGGCTCGCCGCCACCGGCGTCCGCGCCGACCTGATGGCCGCCAACAATGTGCTCGCCCATGTGCCTGACATCGGCGATTTTATCGATGGTTTCCGCATCATGCTTGCCCCCGAAGGCGTCGCCACCTTCGAGTTCCCGCATCTGCTCAATCTCATCGAAAAAGTGCAGTTCGACACCATCTATCACGAGCACTATTCGTACCTGTCGTTGGCTGCAGTCGAGCGCGCGCTGGCCCGCGCGGAATTGCGCGTGTTCGACGTCGAGCGGCTGCCGACCCATGGCGGCTCACTGCGGCTGTTCGTCTGTCACGAGGTGGCGGGCCACCAGCCGATGCCCGGCCTCGCCGCCACCCGCGCTGCCGAGCGCGCCGCCGGCCTCGACCGCCCGGACGGCGCCGCCTATCGCGATTTCGCCCCCAAGGTCGAGGCCGCGCGCCGCTCCTTCCTTGCCTTCCTCGCGAGCGCCAAGTCCGAGGGCAAGACTGTCGCCGGTTACGGCGCTGCGGCCAAGGGCAACACGTTTCTGAATTATTGCGGCGTCGGCGCCAGCAACATGCCGTTCGTCGCCGACGCCAGCCACGCCAAGCAGGGCCGCCTGCTGCCCGGCTCGCATATCCCTGTGGTGGCGCCCGACGAGTTGCTGGCACGCCATCCCGACTATGTCGTCATCCTGCCCTGGAACCTCGCCGAGGAAATCACGCGCCAGCTCGCCGAGGTCGGCAAGTGGGGTGGCAGGTTCGTCATCGCAATTCCCGAGACACGCGTGCTGCCATGAAGTTCACGCCAACCGCGCTGGCGGGCGTATTGCGCATCGACCTTGAGCCGCGCGCCGACGAACGCGGCATGTTCGCGCGGCTGCACTGCCCCGAGGAATTCGCCGCCGCCGGCATCGCCTTCACGCCGCTGCAGATGAATTTGTCGCGGAATATCGCCAAGCACACGCTGCGCGGCATGCACTTTCAGGAGGCACCGTATGCCGAGGCCAAGGTAGTGCGCGTGGTTTCGGGGTCGGCCTACGATGTAGCAATCGATTTGCGCAGCGACAGCCCGACCTTCGGGCGCTGGACTGCAGCGACCCTGACGGCGGCCGGCGGCGAGGCGCTGTACATCCCCGAGGGCTGCGCCCATGGGTTTTTGACGCTTGAGGCGGGGACCGATGTGCTCTACCAGATGGGGAAGATGTATGTGCCCGGGCAGGCGCGCGGCGTCAGGTGGGACGACCCGGCGTTCGGCGTGCAGTGGCCGGCGGTGCCGGCGGTGATGGATGCGCGGGATCGGCGGTGGGAGGAGTGGGTGGGTTAGTTGTTTTGCCACCAGCCAAGCGTGTCAGCCAAGCCTTCGGCGAGCGTGAACTTTCGACGGAAGCCGATTTCCTGCTTCAAACGCGTGACATCAGCCAAAATACATTCTGGATCGTCCGGCCGATCGTTCAGCCCGCCCAGCCGGACGAGATCGGGCCTACCGGCGCGTTCGCCCAGTAAGCGCGCTATTGTGCCGATCGTCGTTGCCTCGCCGCTGGCAATGTTGACTGGCCCCGTGACCGGCGACAAAGCCAACGCCGCGATTGCCGAACCTGCGTCCTCGACGTGCATAAAATCGCGCCTGTGGCGGCCTGAGCTACAAAGGGCTGGCTCGTTTTTCAACAGACTGTTCGATATCGAGGCCACCAGCCGTCTGGCATCTTCTTCCGGCCCATAGAGATGGAAAAGGCGCGCCCAGGCGACTTCGATCCCTGCGGTCTTGCCAAACGCTGCAAGCATGCGATGCGTGCCATCTTTAGCGACGCCGTAGAGTGTCACCGGGCACGGTAGATCGGTCAGTTCGCGCAAGGGGGCGGTCGCGCCGTGGACGTCGTATTCAAAGCAGGTGCCGACCCCAATCAAGCGGCGCCCGCCAGCATCAGTGAAGGCACGGGCCAGTTTTAGCGTTGCTGCCACCCAATCGAGGTTGTCCGGCGCATTCCAGAATCGGCCTGGCTCGACAGTCCAGGCCAGATGCAACAGTGTGTGGGCTTTTGCTTCTTTCACGGTAGCAACGCCACTATCGTCGAGGCAATCGGCAACCCTCCAGGCGACACCGTCTGCGAGATTTGCAGGTTTGGGATTGCGGCTGATCGCAACAACGTCGACACCTGCAGCCACCAGTGCAGTCACGACCTTGCGGCCGATGAAACCCGAGGCGCCGGTGACGAGAACGCGATTGCTCAATTGGCGGCCTCAAACTGCCTTGAGGCGCGAGACCGCGGCCAAAAACACCTCGATATTCGGATCGTAGAATTCTGCTTCTAGCGCCAGAAGCTCTTCGTCTGGCAAGTCCCACCACTGGCTATCGAGCAGTCTCGCGACGATGTCGGGAGCGAACCTATGCCGCACGACCCGAGCCGGGTTGCCGACAACCACGGCATAAGGCGCAACCTCTCGCGCAACTACGGCCCCAGCGCCGATGACGGCGCCCGTGCCGATGGTCACGCCGGAGAGCACGATGGCGTTTTTGCCCAGCCATACATCATGACCGATGACGACGGGACCACGTCCGACAGCATCCAGGTTTCCAACGTTAGAGTTGCCGCCAGGGCGCAGGCGCGGAAAGAACAATGTCCGAAACGGGTAAATCGATGGCAAGTCGGTACGGTGGTCGGATTGGCCAAGGACGACGACGCCGGAGGCGATTGAACAGAAATTGCCGATCTTGACGGGATGGGAGCGGGTTGCCTCAAACACTGTCCTGGACTTTACGCCATAGGTATGCCGCCCCACCGTCACATGCGGATAAGGATTGAACGCTGAGCCATCAACCGACCCGGTGCCGAACGACCGAGCCATTCTCGCCCTGATCCAAGTTCGCACCCTCTTTTCTAGTTTCATTCATCCAAAACCCAGGTTCGATAAATCCGGCGATGGACAAATGAGGCCCTAACGCCGCTTTGAGAGTTCAACTGTCCAACTGTGGTTGCGGCCCGGCCTGCCGTGCCTGCTTGACATAGTCCTGCGGCGCTTGCCAGCCGGTCAGCGCGGCCCACGTATCCCGCCGGCTGGTGCGGTCCAGCGCCGCGCCAACATGCGCCTTTGACGCTTCGTCGAGCTTCAGCGCCTCTATGACATTCTCATGGTCCTGGCGAGCCAGACCGACCTTTCTCAGATGCTTGAGCAGCCGCGTCGCCCGTTGCCGGATCTTCTTTTTCGGGAACCAGCCGCCATACACCGCCCATTTCAGCAGCTCGCAGTTTATCCGGCGGGTCCTCTTGTGAAATGAGGCTCCCGGCAACGTAACGGTGTTGCCCTTGCCAGCGAACATGAAGATCATCGAGTGCTCGGCCCGCGCCTTGCCCCACCAGTACGTCAACGGACGCCCGTCGTGAAACAGCGCGCTGCGTCGGTGCACGGAATAAAATTGAATGCTGTAGTTATGCCAAATCGTATGGGCGAGCCGCTCGGCCGCAGAGTCCGACCGAAAAGTTCTGAACGCTTCGCCTTGATTGAAAAATTCAAAAGTACCGTCCGGCATTTCCAGCCGTGCTTCCGTCACGACACTGACAACGCTTTCGCCTTCCTTTTCGAGACAATCCACGCAGCGCTCGACAAAATCCGGCTCGTGCCAATCGTCGTCCGACGCCCACATGAAATACGGCGCGTTTGAATTCACCAGCACATATTCGAAATTCGCCACCATGCCCACATTGCGTTCCTGCCGCACATACCTTACCCGCGCATCTTCGGCCGCATGCCGTCGCCCCACCGCCTCCACCCCGGGATCGGTCGACGCGTTATCCGAAATCAATATGCTGAGCGCTGGATAAGTCTGCGCCCGCAGCGACCGCAGGCACTGGTCGAGCATTTCAGGGCGGTTGTAGCAGGGCACGCCGACTGCCACGACGGGTCGTTCTGACTGGCTCACGGGGCCCCCCACACAGCACGACGCAAGTATGCTACCTGCTCAAACACCAAGTCATGCGGATGGGGCGATCCGGATCTGCGAAAATCTGGTGCCGCCGATAGGAATTGAACCTACGACCCCACCCTTACCAAGGGTGTGCTCTACCCCTGAGCTACGGCGGCACGCGAGCGCTTGCGGTCATGCCGAAGCGCTTCAGTCGCGCCGGAAACTGCCACAGGGGCGGGCGCGCCGCAAGCGTGACATACTTGCTTGGCCGGGGCGCGCCGTCTTATCTTCGCCGCGAGGCCGTCGAGCCGCTGAAAATGACGGCAAGCCCGCCTCACCCACCGTATTCCCGCCAGGACGCGCCAACATGCCAAAAAATGTCGCTGCAATCGAGCGCGAAGCCCAGCGCAAGGCGCGCCAGGCCGCGGCACTGCGCGCCAATCTGCTCAAGCGCAAAGCGCACAAGCGTCAACAATCGGTTATCATCGACCCGGCTTCTGGCACGGGACCTGCAATTTCCGCTCCGGTAGCCGGTCCATCAAAAACCCGCGAACCAGGCGGTTGACGCTGGCTTGACACTGGCTTGACACTGGCCTTGCGCCGGTTCGGGCAGCTCGATAACGTCGCCGCGCCACCGTTTTGCCCGGACATCGCGCCACCTTGCGCGGCTGCAGGCGCAACCGATAGATAGATTTTCCGCTCGCGCCACAGCGCGCTGCGAGGCCAAAGGATATCGCCGACATGGATCGCATCCGCATTACCGGTGGACATAAGCTGGAGGGAGTCATCCCCATTTCGGGCGCCAAGAACGCCGCCCTGCCGCTGATGATCGCCTCGCTGCTGACCTCCGAGACGCTGACGCTCAAGAACGTTCCCAACCTCGCCGATGTCAGTCTGCTGGCCCGCATCCTGCGTAATCATGGCGTCGATCTGGCCATGGACGGCAAGCGCGCGGCCAAGGCGGTGCATCTGGGCGAGACGTTTCATCTGACGGCGCGCGACATTGTCGACACCACCGCGCCCTATGAGCTGGTGTCGCGCATGCGGGCCAGTTTCTGGGTGCTCGGGCCATTGATTGCCCGTTGCCGGCAGGCACGGGTCTCGCTTCCAGGGGGTTGTGCCATCGGCACCCGCCCGGTGGATCTGCATCTGGTCGGCCTGAAGGCGCTTGGCGCCGATATCGAGATCGACGGCGGCTATGTCATCGCCAAGGCGCCTAAGGGCCTGCATGGCGCGCGCATCATCTTCCCGAAAGTGTCGGTGGGCGCGACGCACAATGTGCTGATGGCCGCCGTCTTGGCCAAGGGCGAAACCGTGATCGAGAACGCGGCACGCGAACCTGAAGTGGCCGATGTTGCGCGTTGCCTGGTGGCCATGGGCGCCAAGATCGAGGGCGTCGGCACGCAGACCCTGCACATCCAGGGCGTCGAGCGGCTGGAGGGCGCGCGCCACGCCGTGCTGCCCGACCGCATCGAAACCGGCACCTTCGCCATGGCGGTGGCGGCGACTGGCGGCAACGTGCTGCTGCGGGGCGCCCAGCTGGAAGACCTGGAATCGGCGATGAACGTGTTGGCCCAATCGGGCGCCGAAGTGAAGGCGACGCCCGAAGGCATCCAGATCCGGCGCAACGGTTCGGGGATCGGCTCAGTCAGCGTCGAGACGCAGCCGTTTCCGGGCTTTCCGACCGATTTGCAGGCCCAGTTCATGGCTCTGATGACCCGCGCCGATGGCACCAGCACGATCCGCGAGACGATTTTCGAGAACCGCTTTATGCATGTGCAGGAGCTGGTGCGGCTGGGCGCCGACATCCACATGCACGGCGACATTGCCACTATCAAGGGCGTCAAGCGACTGACCGGGGCCCAGGTCATGGCGACCGATCTGCGCGCCTCGGTATCGCTGGTGATCGGTGGGCTGATGGCGGATGGCGAGACCACCATCAACCGCGTCTATCACCTCGATCGCGGTTTCGAGCGGTTGGAAGAGAAGCTGACCAATTGCGGCGCTCAGGTCGAGCGCATTACGGGGTAGTTTGTGGCCTGGACCGGAGTTTGTTGGTAGGGGCGGCTAGCGGCCGCCCTCGTGCAACATAAC
>JANLQJ010000279.1:0-49896 GCA_031367715.1 Hyphomicrobiaceae bacterium
GCAAGGATCAACCCCTCACCCTAGCCCTCTCCCAAAGGGAGAGGGGGCGCTGGGACTGGGGCCGGTGATAACTTTAGTTCCGCTGTCCCGGGCGAGACATTCGATTGAACCGCCGGCAGGGAGACTTGCGTCCCCTCTCCCTTTGGGAGAGGGCTAGGGTGAGGGGTTGATCCTTGCACGGTCGCAGCGAGCATCTCGGCTGCCCGCGCCCGGGCTAACGTCGCATCATCGCGAATTGCCACGGCGAACGTGAACTCGGGCATTTCCTCGAGGTGATAGCGTAAGGCCACCACGGTCCCCGAAGTCGCGCGCGAGGCCAGATGCCAATAGCCGTGCTGCTCGTATTCGGCCGCCAGGGCGCCGAGAGACCCGTGCGCCGTGACCAGCAACGGCGCCTGCACGCCCGTCACCGCCACATGCCGATGGCCAAAAGCACCCGCCAGCGTCGCCGTCCCCGGATCATAGGTCCACGGCACATTGTCCTCGGAAGACAGCGCAATCACCATCCAAAAGCGCAAACCCCATTCGCCAAGTTTTTTCGTTCTCCAATGCCCAATCAAGTCGAACGGCCCGGCCTTGTCGTAGGCGAAATCGAGCGCCGTTCCCGCGTGCGAAAATCCCATCTCGACATGGCTGGCATCGACCGTCCGCGCGCCAAACCGCAAGTTCGGCCCGGGTGGAAAGAACGTCGCCTGCTTGGTGCTCGCAGCATAGGCCATGGGCGTGACGCGCAATCCCAGCGGCAAAAACACCATTTCGGCGGGGCGCGTCCCGTCCCAGGTATTCCAGGCCCGCTCGATCGGGATGGTGGTGTGTTTCAAAAGATCCGTCATCGCATCGTCCTGGCTGAGGGTACTGGGTGTCATACCATAGTGCGAAAGTTCCCACTCGCTTCCCGGAATTTGACGCGCATCTTTCTTCGCGCGGCAAATATCCGGGACCCATCCCGTTTCGGTTGTGCCCGTCTGCTGCGGGGCGGGTATCGGCTCCCTCGGGCAGGTAAGGGTCCCGGATATTCGACGCGCAAAAAAAGTAAGTGCGCGTCGAATTCCGGGAAGCGTCTTTGCGCCCCGCAGCGCAATTGCTCATGGTCGTCGACGGTGTCAGTCCTGTAGCGCCACGGTCTGGCTGGCCGCCCAGGCCAACGTCACCGGCGCGCCAATGGCCAGCAGTTTTCCGGAACTGTTCTGCACGAACACCAGCATCGGCTCGGGGCCGGCGGCGGGACAGGCGACCCGGTAGGTGACGCTGTTGCCGCTGTAGACGGCCTGCAAAACCGTCCCCTTCAGCCGGTTGACGAGATCGCCCGGCAATTTGGTGGCGTCGGCCACCACGGTCATTTTTTCAGGGCGGACGGCCACTTTGCTGGCCCCCGGCGTCGCCGCCACGATCAACGTACCGTCCGACAACTGAACACCCATGCCCTTGGGCTTTCCTTCGAGGATGTTGGCGTCCCCCAGAAACTTCGCCGCAAACCCATTGCGCGGCCGTTCGTACACGTCCTGTGGCGCGCCCACCTGCACGATGCGGCCCTGGTCGAGGATGGCGATGCGGTCGCTCAGCGTCAGCGCCTCCTCCTGGTCGTGGGTGACGAAGATCGTCGTGATGCCCATGCTGCGCTGGATCTGGCGCAACTCCACCTGCATTTCCTGGCGCAAGCGACGATCGAGCGCGCCGAGCGGCTCGTCCAGCAGCAGCACCTTCGGTCGCGTCACCAGGGCGCGAGCAAGCGCCACACGCTGCTGCTGGCCGCCCGATAGTTGCGCCGGCTTGCGCGCCTCGTAGCCCGAGAGCTGCACCAGTTCCAACATCTCGGCCACGCCGCGATCCGCGTCCGCGCGCGACCCACCGCGTGCCTCAACGCCGAAGGCGATATTGTCGCGCACCGTCATATGCGGGAACAGCGCGTAGTTCTGGAACACCATGCCGATGTCGCGCTGGTTGACCGGCACATCGTCCACACGTGTGCCGTCGATATGGATCGTGCCGGCATCGGGAATGACGAAGCCGGCGATGGCGCGAAGCAATGTCGTCTTGCCGCTGCCGGACGGGCCGAGCAGGCAGAACATCTCTCCGTCCACGAACGGTATCGAAACGTCGTCGAGCGCCGCCGTGATTCCATAGCGCTTGCTGACATGCGAAACTTCGACGGTGGTCATCGCTGCTCGCCCCCGAAGCGGTAGAAGCGGGCGACGCCGAGAAACAGCGCGCTGGAAACCAGGATCAGGATGGTCGCGATGGCGTTGATCTCCGGCGTGAAACCCTTGCGGATGGCGGTGTAGATTTCCACCGGCAGCGTCTGAAATCCCGGCGAGGCGAGAAAGTAGGAAATGACGAACTGGTCGAGCGAGACAGCGAAGGCGAACAGCGCCGCCGCGATGACGCCGGGGGCGATCAGCGGGAACGTGACGCGGCGGAACGTGTACCACGCATTGGCGCCGAGCGTGGCGGCGGCTTCCTCGAACTGCGTTCCGTGACCGGCCAAGCGCGCGCTGACCACGATGATGACATAGGGCAGCGACAAGGCCACATGCCCCAGCAGCAGCGAGTGCATGCCACGGCCGATTCCGGACCAGAACACCAGCACCAGCATGGAGGTGCCAAGAATAAGCCACGGCACGGCGATTGGCGGCAGCAACAGTCCGCGCAGAAGCGCCTTACCCGGAAAGTCGTTACGCGCCAGGCCGAGCGCGGCGAGCGTGCCCAGGATCGTGGCGATGATGGTGTTGGCCAGGGCCAGCCAGAGCGAATTCGTGCTGGCGCGGATCAAGCGCTCGTTGCCGGCGAGGGCGACGAACCATTTTCCGGTCCAGGTGATGGGGAGCGCATAGAGTTCTGAGTCGTTGAACGCCATCAGGCACATGACGGCGACCGGCAGATACAGGAAGATCAATACCAGGCCGATATAACCGCGGCCCAGCATGTTCCACCAAATCATCATGATGGGATTGCCCTGTAGCGTACAAACTCCGCAGCAGGGGCTCCATCACCTTCTCCCTTTGGGAGAAGGTGCCCGAAGGGCGGATGAGGGGATTGGCACGGGAGTATCCCGCACGTTCGTGCCACAACTGAACCGGCGACCCCCTCATCCGGCGCTGAAACGCGCCACCTTCTCCCAAAGGGAGAAGGAAGGAAGCCGTCGCGGCATCGAAGATCCATGATAGCGGTGTGCGCAAACGTCCCCATCACGCCGCTCCCAACCGGCCGCGCGCGAGCGGGTAGGCGACGGCCAATATCAACAACACCAGCGCCAACAGAATGAACGACAGCGCCGATCCCAGCGGCCAGTTGAACACCGCAATGAACTGGTCCTCGATCACGGTGCCGATGGTGATGGCCTGTTTGCCGCCCAGAATGCGCGGCTCCATGAACGATCCGACCACGGGCACGAAGATCAGCACCACGCCCGCGGCGATCCCCGGCAATGACAACGGCAAAACAATCTTCCAGAAAATCCGCGCCCAACTCGCCCCCAAGCTGCGCCCCGCCTCGATCACGCTTTGGTCAATGGCCTGCAGCGACAGATAGCAGGTCAGGATCATGTAGGGGACGTAGGCGTGCACCAGGCCGATGACGATGGCGGGATAGGTATAGAGAATGCCGAGCGATCCCGCCCCCGGCGCTAGCGTATGAAAGGCCTGATCGAGGAAGCCGTCGCTGCGCAGGAGCATGGTCCAGGAAAACGTGCGCACCAGCGCGTTGGTCCAGAACGGCAGGATGATCAGGAGAAAAAGCGCTTCCCGCGCTCGGCCGGTGATCATACGGGCCAGCACCCAGGCGGCCGGAAACCCGATCAGCAGACAGAACGCCGTGACATGGACGCCGAGCCACAACGAGCGCCACATCAGCGTGCGGTAGAACTCCTTGGCGAAGAAATCGCCGTAGTTCTGCAGCGTCCATTCGGGGACGCGCGGGCCGAGTGGGGCGACGGTCAGGAAACTGAAATAGAACAGGGCGATGAGGGGCAGGAAAACTGTCAGCAGCAGCCAGAGATAGGCCGGGCCGATCAACCCAAGTGCGGACAAGCCCCGGCGCTGCGTCGCGCTCAAGGCGGGGCGCCCACCCGTGTCTGTCGCAACCAACGCCAAGCCAAGCCTCGTTCCCAAGTGCGCATGTGGTCGCTATGACTGCATGATCGGACGCAGCCACGCAAGTTGAAGGGTTACCGGGTGCCATACCCTCGACTACAAGTCCTCGCCCCTGTTGCCCGGACCGGCCACGCTTCCCGGAATTCGGCGCGCTCTATCTCTCTTGCGCGTCGAATATCCGGGACCCTTGCCTGCCCAAGAGTGGCGGTGGACCAACCGCACGCCCCGTCTCCACGCCAGCCGGGCACAGCGCCGCCGCGAAAGATCCCGGATATTTGCCACGCGAAGACGCGCGTCAAATTCCGGGAAGCGGGTGGGGCCGCAGCGATAGGTCAACACCGGTCAGCGCCCTGTCATGCGCCATAAGTGCCTGACACCGAGTTCGGCGGCCAATCTGGCTGGCCTGCGCGTGACGGGCGGGGCGAGCGTCGCCTTCGGGCCGGGCGCGCCGGTCTCGCGGCTGGTGTCGCTGGCCGAGTCGGGCGGCTACCGGGTGAAGTTTCCGGCGCCCGGGGATCGCGCCGAGGCGGTGCTGATCAACACCGGCGGCGGGGTGGCGGGTGGAGATCGCGTTGCCGTCGACATCGGACTGCAACCGGGCGCGGCACTGACCGTGACGACGCAATCGGCCGAGCGGATCTACCGGTCGCTTGGCGACGCGGCTCACATCGATGTCCGGCTCGACGTGGGCGAGGGCGCCGATCTGGCCTATCTGCCGCAGGAGACGATCCTGTTCTCGCACGCCAACTTGCGGCGCTCGATAACGGTCGAGGTCGCCGCGACGGGAAAAGTCCTGCTCGCCGAAATGATCGTTTTCGGCCGCGCCGCCATGGGCGAAACCGTGGTCGAGGGAGCGCTGCACGACAGCTGGCGCATCCGGCGCGGCGGCAAACTCGTCTATGCCGACGAGGTGCGGCTGCAGGGGCCGATGCACGCGTTGCTGCAGCATGCGGCGCTTGGCGGCGCCGCGGGCGCTGTCGCGACACTTCTCTATGTGGCGCCCGACGGCCCTGATCGGTTGAACGAGGCGCGAAGCTGGCTCGAAAGCGCCACCTGCCGCGCGGCCGCCAGCACCTGGAACGGACTTTTGTGCCTCCGCCTGCTGGGCGACCCCTCGGCTGTGCGCAAATCCACGGCGGCGGCCATCGCGGGACTTTCGCGCCGGCCGCTGCCGCGTGTATGGTCTGGGTGAACCAGAGGCCATACCCATGAACCTGACGCCGCGCGAAAAAGACAAGCTCTTGATTGCCATGGCAGCCAACGTGGCCCGGCGCCGGCTGGAGCGCGGCGTAAAACTGAACCATCCCGAAGCGATTGCGCTGATCACGGATTATGTGATCGAGGGCGCGCGCGACGGCCGCTCGGTGTCCGAGCTGATGCGGGACGGGGCGACCGTGGTGACGCGCGCGCAGGTGATGCCGGGGATCGCCGAGATGATCCATGACGTGCAGGTGGAAGCGACGTTCCCGGATGGGACGAAACTCGTCACCGTGCACGAACCCATTCGCTGACAGGAGACATCATGATTCCCGGTGAAATCTTCCCCGCCAAGGGCGAGATCGAACTCAACTCCGGCCGCAAGGCTATCACCCTGACAGTCGCCAACACGGGCGACCGGCCGATCCAAGTCGGCAGCCACTATCATTTCTTCGAGACCAATCCGGCGCTGTCCTTCGAGCGCGACAAGGCCAAGGGCCATCGCCTGGATATTGCGGCAGGAACGGCGGTTCGCTTCGAGCCGGGGCAGACGCGCGAGGTGCGGTTGATCCCGGTTGCGGGCAAGCGGACGATTTATGGGTTCCGGCAGGCAATCATGGGGAAGCTCAAATGAGCGAGCAACACTATACCGGCAGTTGCCAATGCGGCGCAGTCACTTTCGAGGCCGACCTCGATCTGGACAAAACCATCACTTGCAATTGCTCGCGCTGCCAGCGCTTAGGCTCTGTACTGACATTCGTTGCGCGCGACAAGCTGGACGTCAAGTCTGGACTCGATCAGCTCACGGAATACACGTTCAATAAGCATGCGATCAAGCACCAGTTCTGCAGAGTGTGCGGGATCCAGTCCTTTGGTTGGGCGGTCCGGCCTGACGGTCAACTGGGAGCAGCCGTCAATGTCAATTGCCTGGATGGCGTCGATCCGCGTGCGCTGAAATCGAAGCCTGTTGATGGAAAGAGTTTCTGACGGAATGCAGATCCATCCGGCCCACACCATCCCGTTCGACGATCTGGCCGCGCGGCTGAAGGCTGCGCGCGACCAGCGCGTGGTCTACGAGCGACACGATTCGCAAAGTGGGCGGCCGGGCGGGTTGACGCTCTATGTGTATACGGAGCGCTGCGTTTACGACGGCTTGTGGGATCTCGCCAGCATTTCCGCGCGTGGGCTCATCCTCGATCTGGCCGCGCGCAAGATCGTGGCGACACCGTTTCCGAAGTTCTTCAATCTTGGCGAGCGGGACGGGACCGCGCCGGATCTGCCGTTCGAGGTCACGGAAAAGCTGGATGGCAGCCTGATCATCCTGTTCCACCACCAGGGCGTCTGGCGCACGGCGACCAAAGGCGCGTTCGAATCGCCACAAGCCATGTGGGCGCGCGAACGGCTCGCCGAACGCGACCTAGGTGCCCTTCAGCCGGGCACGACCTATCTCGCCGAAGCAACCTACCCGGAAAACCGGATCGTGGTGCGCCACGACGTGGGCGCGCTGCGGCTGCTTGGCGCCTACGACGGCGGCGGGATCGAACTGCCGTATGCGGATATCGAACGTGTTGGCGCGGCGGCCGGCCTACCTGCGGCGCGGCGGCAGAACTTCGGCTCGCTTGCGGAGCTTTTGCGAACCACCAAGGCGCTGCCCAAGACCGAGGAAGGCTTCGTCGCCCGCTTCGAGAACGGGCTGCGCCTAAAGGTGAAGGGCGACGAATACAAGCGCATCCACGCCCTGGTGTCGCGCGTCACCCCGCTGGCGCTCTGGGAGCTGATGGCGGCGGGCAGCGATCTGGATGCCATCCGGCGCGATATTCCCGAGGAATTCTGGGGCGATTTCGACGCCATCGTCGCGATCATCAGCGGGCAGATCGCCGAGAACGTTGCGCTGGTGGGCGAGGCGGCCAAAGCCGTCGCGCATCTCACTGACAAGGAGCTGGGCCTCACGCACGCCACGCTCGATGAGCGCGTGCGTCCCTATCTGTTCGACTACCGCAAGTCGGGTGGGAAACTTGGGCACCGCAGCATGGCGACGATGTTTCGCAACGTGCGGCCGACGGGGCATGTGCTGGCGGGATATACGCCGAGTTTCGCGGTCAACCGGGTGCAGGATGATAATGGATGATGGGCGCGACTGCCTTACCTGACGGATTGTCCTTACTTGCATTTTCGCCTTACCTCAGACATGGTAAGGAATACTTGATGCGGAGAACGCTCATGAAGACTAAGACCGCCGCCAAACTCACCAGTAAGGGTCAGATCACGATCCCCGCCAGCGTCCGAAAGAAATGGGGCCTGAAAGCGGGCGATATGATCTCCTTCGACGATGTGACGCCGGATAAAGGGACGATCCGTCCCAAGCGTCGGCGCTCGATTTTTGAAGCCATGAAGGAATGGAAACAGCCGGTTGTCAGTAAGCCGCTGACCCAAGAGGACATCGACAAGGCCATTGGAGATGAAATTCACGAGAAGTTCTTGCGGGTGATGGCGCAGAACAAATCATGATCGGGATCGATTCCAACGTCTTGATCTACGCAGTCATCGATTCAGCCGATCCTATCAAGGCTGCCAAGGCAAAAAAGGTGATCAGCGACAATGCGCCGGTATTTGTGAATACAGTCGTTCTCGCTGAGTTTGCATGGACTTGTAAACAGAGCTTCGCGATGGAACGGCTTGAGATCCACCGGCGACTGGAGGCGATCGTCGCGTCTCCGGAGTTCGAATTTGCTCATCCGGAGGCCCTTGCCAAGGCCGTTGCCGGCTACGGCTCGCGAATGTCGGACTTCGATGATTGGTTGATCGGCGAAACCAACCTCGACCATGGCTGCACCGTCACTCTGACATTTGACAAAGGGGCGGCAAAAACTGCGGCCTTCAAAGCGGTCCCTACCTGACCTGGAATCCCCCCATGCCCACCCGCATTTCCCGCGCCGCCTATGCCGGCATGTTCGGCCCGACCACCGGCGACAAGGTGCGGCTCGCCGATACCGAACTCATCATCGAGGTCGAGAAGGATTTCACCACCTATGGCGAGGAGGTGAAGTTCGGCGGCGGCAAAGTGATCCGCGACGGCATGGGTCAGAGCCAGGTCACCAACGCCAAGGGGGCGGTCGACACCGTCGTCACCAATGCGCTGATCCTGGATCACTGGGGCATCGTGAAGGCCGACATCGGCATCGTGCGCGGGCGCATCGCGAAAATCGGCAAGGCCGGCAATCCCGATGTCCAGCCGGGCGTCGACATCATCATTGGTCCCGGCACGGACGTTATCGCGGGCGAAGGCAAGATCGTCACGGCGGGCGGCTTCGACAGCCACATCCACTTCATCTGCCCACAGCAGATCGAGGACGCCATGATGGCCGGCATGACGACGCTGCTCGGCGGCGGGACGGGGCCGTCGCACGGCACGTTCGCCACCACCTGCACGCCGGGGCCATGGCATATCGAGATGATGCTGCGCGCCATCGACAGCGTACCGCTCAACATTGGCATCGCCTGCAAGGGCAACGCCTCGCTCCCCGCCCCGCTGATCGAAATGCTGAAGGCGGGCGCTTGCGCCATGAAGCTGCACGAGGATTGGGGCACTACGCCCGCCGCCATCGACAATTGCCTCAGCGTCGCCGACGATCACGACGTGCAAGTGATGTTGCATTCGGACACGTTGAACGAAAGCGGCTTCGTCGAAGACACGATAAAAGCCTTCAAGGGTCGCACCATTCACGCCTTCCACACCGAGGGCGCGGGTGGCGGCCATGCGCCGGACATCATCAAGATCGCCGGGTTGGCGAATGTGCTGCCATCCTCGACCAACCCGACCCGTCCGTTCACGGTCAACACCATCGACGAGCATCTCGATATGCTGATGGTGTGCCACCACCTGTCGTCGAGGATCCCGGAAGACCTCGCTTTTGCCGAGAGCCGCATCCGCAAGGAAACCATCGCGGCCGAGGATATCCTGCACGATCTCGGCGCGCTGAGCATGATGAGTTCCGACAGCCAAGCCATGGGCCGCATCGGCGAGGTGGTCATCCGCACCTGGCAGACCGCGCACAAGATGAAGGTGCAGCGTGGATCGCTGCCGCAGGACAAAGGGGCGGGCAATGACAATTTCCGCGCCAAGCGTTATATTGCAAAGTACACGATCAATCCCGCGATTGCGCATGGCGTGGCGGAGCATGTCGGCTCGATCGAAGCGGGCAAGTTGGCTGACCTCGTGGTCTGGTCGCCGGCGTTCTTCGGCGTGAAACCGGACCTGATCGTGAAGGGCGGCATGATCGTGGCCGCGCCGATGGGTGATCCCAACGCCTCCATCCCGACGCCGCAGCCGGTCCACTACCGGCCGATGTTCGGCGCCTATGGCAAAGCCGTGCAGGCGACCTCGGTGACGTTCGTTTCTGAGGTGGCCAAATCCGGCGGGCTGTCCAAACGGCTTGGCCTCGACAAAGAGCTGGTGGCGGTGACAAACACGCGCAGCGGCATATCGAAAAAGAGCATGATCCACAATGACGCCACGCCCGACATCAGCGTTGATCCCGAGACCTACGAAGTGCGGGCGGATGGCGAGCTGTTGACCTGCGAACCGGCCAAGGAACTGCCGATGACGCAGCGGTATTTTTTGTTCTAGTCCACGACTCCCATCCGCTAGGTTGCCAGCTTCCCGACTCGACTAACCTGCTTTCACGAGCTTCAGCATCCGATTCGCGAGGGCCAGCGAATGAAGACGATTGTGTTCTCACCAGCAGCTTCAAAGGACTTCGATGCGCTGCCAGGCAGCGCCCAAGCACAGATCACCGCAGGGCTTACCGACTACGCAATTTCAGGGCGAGGTGATGTCAAGAAACTGTCTGGGCAGCCGTTGTACCGACTTCGCATCGGTCGATACCGGGTGATTTTTGACGAGAACCGCACTACCATCACTGCGATCTCTATCGGCAAGCGTGAAACGACCACATACCGTCGGAACTGACCATGGAACATGACATCACAGTGGTGCAGACGATTAGAACTCCTCAAGGAGAGGAACTCGTCGTGCTGCCGCGCCGCGACTACGATGCCTTGCGGGAGGCCTTGGCCGAGGCGGAGGAGGAATTGGCGGATATCGCAATTGCCGACGAGCGCCGGCGCGAGATGGCGTCGCAAGCTGAGCCGGTGCTGCCAGCCGAAGTCTCCGCCAGCATCATGCAGGGCAAAGGGCGCGTGGCTGCTTTCCGCCTTTGGCGCGGTTTGAGCCTTGAGCAATTGTCCACTGCTTCCGGACTCGGTGTATCGCGTCTGACCGAACTCGAGGCACGGCGTCGCGAGTTGACAGAGCAGGATTGCACGGCGCTGGTCGTTGCCTTGCAAATTCCCTCCTATTGGCTGTCAGCCTGATGCCTCGCGTTTGCGCACGTCCACTCCCTCAGATTTAGCGAGAAAACACGTGATCTACGTCCTCGCCACCATCCAATGCAAACCCGACCAGCACGCGCCCTACCTCGCCGGCGCCAAAGCCATGATCGCTGCCACGCGAAAAGAGGATGGCTGCATTTTCTATGACCTCACACAAAGCATCACCGCCCCCAACGAGTTCACCTTCGTTGAGCGCTGGAGCACGCGGGCGGCGCTGGAGGCGCATTTCAATACGCCGCACATGGCGGTGTGGCGTGAAGTCGGCAAGGCCTGCGTCGCCGGGCGCGCCATCGAGATCATCACCGCCTCGCATGTCGAAACGCTCTGAGGGCAGATGATCCGCGCTACCAAAGTCGAGCCGGCGGACGAAGCCGCGACGCCACCGTCCGACCGCGTGCTGCTGGATTTCGACGCCCGCTATCGGCGCCGCACTGCCATGCGAACCGAGGGCGGGCTCGAGTTCCTGCTTGACCTCGCGCGTGCGCAGCGTCTGCGCCATGGCGATCACCTGGTACTCGACGACGGCCGCCGCATTCAAGTTGTCGCCGCGCCCGAGGCTCTGGCCGAGATCCGCAGCACCGCCGTCGGCGGCCTGACGCGGCTCGCCTGGCATCTCGGTAATCGGCATCTGCCGGTGATGCTTGCGCCGGACGTCATCCGTATTCGCCGCGATCATGTCATTGAGGATATGGTGCGCGGGCTCGGCGGCACGGTCGCGCATGTCCATGCCGCTTTCGATCCCGAGCGCGGCGCCTATGCCGGCGGGACCAGTCACGCCCACGAGGGTGACGATGGCGCGTGATCTGGTTACCGAGCAAGCCGGTGCCCGTCAGCAGTATCGCCTGCTGCAGATCTGGTTCTCGCCATCGTTCCCGGTCGGGGCGTTTGCGTATAGCCATGGCCTGGAGCGAGCGGTCGAGGCAGGGTTCGTCACGGATCGCGCAAGCCTCGCCGGCTGGATCGGCGATCTGTTTGCTCACGGATCGATCCGCAGTGACCTGGTCCTGACTGCTGCGACTTGGCGGGCGGCAAGCGTTGCCGATTGGGACGCATTGCGCGCTATCGCAGAGTTGGCCGCTGCCTTGCAATCGTCTGCCGAGCGCCGGCTGGAATCCCTCACGCAAGGCGAATCCTTTCTGCTCGCCATCGAAGCGGCATGGCCGGTGCAACGAGCATGGGGTCAGACCCCTTTTGAATTGCGGGGCACAAGTGCCGAAAGGGGTCTGACCCCATGGTCGCCAGCCCCTCTGTCGCCTCGCGAAATCGCTTATCCCGTCGCGGTCGCGTTTGCGGCCGCAGGTCACGGCATCGCCCTCGATGCCCTGCTCGAAACCTACGCCGTCGCCTTTGTCGGCAACCTTGCTTCCGCCGCCATCCGTCTCAGTGTGATCGGCCAGACCGATGCGCAGCGTCTGCAGGCAGACCTGATGTCCACAGTCGACGCCACCGCCGCCATGGCAGCCATCAGCACGCTCGCCGACCTCGGTTCGGCCACCTGGTCCGCCGACCTCTGCTCCATGGAGCACGAAACCCAATATACGAGGCTGTTTCGCTCATGACACGCTCCAGCAATGGCCCGCTCCGCGTCGGCATCGGCGGCCCGGTCGGCTCCGGAAAAACCACGCTCACGGAGCAACTCTGCAAGGCCTTCCGCGACCGCATCGACCTCTGCGTCATCACCAACGAGATCTACACCAAGGAAGACGCCGAGATACTCATGCGCGCGCAGGCGCTGCCGCTGGAGCGCATCATGGGCGTGGAAACCGGCGGCTGTCCGCATACCGCCATTCGCGAGGATTGCTCGATCAATCTGGCCGCCATCGCGACCATGCGCCAGCGCTTCCCGAAACTCGATCTGATCCTGATTGAATCCGGCGGCGATAACCTTGCAGCCACCTTTTCACCCGAACTGGCCGACCTCACGATCTACGTCATCGACGTGGCGCAAGGCGAAAAGATCCCGCGCAAGGGCGGGCCGGGCATCACGCGCTCGGATCTGCTGATCATCAACAAGATCGACCTTGCGCCGCATGTCGGGGCGAGTCTTGAGGTGATGGAGCGCGATGCAAAACGCATGCGCGGCGAGCGTCCGTTCGTGTTCACCAATATGCGCACAGGCGAGGGGTTGGCAACCGTGACGACGTTCATCGAAAGGCGCGGTGGGCTTGCCTAACGCGATAGCAGCAGCTCCAGCAGAGACACCAACCGGTCGAAATCGCGGCCGGCAAATTGTGCGGTGACCGGCAGCGCAACACTGGCGCGACGCAGCTCGCCGGACCGGCCTTCAACCGGCAGCCGCGCAAGATCCTTTTCCGTCGTCACCAGCAGCGCGCGTTGCATATTGGCCAGCGCCACCAGACGGTCGGCCTCCGCCGGGCTGAACCGATGGTGATCGGGGAAGGCCTGTTCCGCGACCACGTTGGCACCCAAGCCGCGCAAGGTATCGAACAGCTTGGAGGGCCGGCCAATGCCAGCATAGGCGATCACCCGTTTGCCTTTGAGACTGTTGGCCGCGGCCATGTCGGCGCGCAACTCGGCCCGCAGCACCGGACCTGAAAAACCCCGCAATGCCGGTGGTAAAACCGGAATTTGCTCGCCCTGACCGCACAGCACCACCAGCGCATGGGTGCGCCGCAGCTGGCCAGCAAGTTCGGCACGCAGCGGGCCCGCAGGCATCACCAGACCGTTGCCGATCATGCGCTGCGGATCGAGCACCGCAATCGCGAGTTGCTTGGCTAGACCTGGATTCTGCAAGCCGTCGTCCATGATGATGACGTCGAGCGCCAGCGCCTCCAGCAGCTTGGCCCCGGCGGCCCGATCACGGGCAACCACCGTTGCCGCCTGGCGTGCCAACAACAGCGCCTCGTCGCCGACATCGGCCGGGCCATCGCGTGAAACCTCGACGTGATGCGGGCCGGCATTGCTGCCACCAAAGCCGCGCGTCAGAAACCCCGGCTTGCGGCGCGCTGCTGTCAGCAATCTGGCCAGACACAAGGCGATCGGTGTCTTGCCCGCGCCGCCCGCCGTCAGATTGCCGATGCAGATGACTGGCAGGCTGGAGCGATAAGGCTTGGTGCGCTCAAATCGGTTGTTGGCGACAGCAGAGACGAGCAAGCCAAGCGGCTGCAGAACGCGCGCGACTGCCGTCACCTCCGGGCGATACCACCAGCCTGGCGGTTCAAGGCGCACGGGGTGTCCCAACGCTTGCAGCCGACAGCGATCTCAACGCGGGCTCCAGCGCCTTGATGGTCATGTCCAACGCTCCTCCCAAACCCGCGATGACATCGGACGCGTTGCGCCGCATCGGCTCAAGCCGTCCGGGGTCGCCCAGCAGCTCGGCAATGACTTTGGCGAGGGCCTGGGAGTCCGCGACCTGCCGGCAGCCGTCCTTGCGCAGCAGCGCCGTATAGACCTCATGGAAGTTGCTCCAGTGCGGCCCCATGACCACCGCCGCATTAAGCTGAACGGCCTCGATCGGGTTTTGCCCGCCGTGGGGAACCAGCGAGCCACCGATGAAGGCAACGGGCGCTTTGGCATAGAACAACCCCAACTCACCAAGCGTATCGGCGACGTAAACCGCATCGCCGGCCTGTGGCAGTGCGCCGCTCGAACGCTGCGCGACGGCAAAGCCGGCAGCGCGCAACTCGGCGACGATCGCCGCGCCCCGCTTGGGGTGACGTGGCACGATCACGGCTAGCAGGTCGGGCCGCGATCGGCGCAAATCGCGCAGGGCGTCCGCGATCAACGCTTCCTCGCCCGGATGAGTGCTGGCAGCCAGGAACAGCGGACGCTGACCAACGGCAGCAGAAAATGCCGCTGCTTCTGCTGCGTCAACCGGCAACGGGGTGGAGTCATATTTCAGATTGCCGGCGATCCGCGACTCCTTGGCTCCCATCTTGCCGAACTGCCGCGACAGATACTCGGTCTGCGCCAGGACGGTGGTGAAGCTGCCAAACAGCCGGCGCGCCATCGCCGGCCGCCGCTTCCAGCCCTGCATCGAGCGCCCCGACATGCGGGCATTGACAAGAAACAGCGGCACGTCGCGGTCGGCCGCCGCCAGGATCAAATTGGGCCACAGTTCCGATTCCACGAGAACGCCCAGCTGCGGGCGCCAGTGATCAAGAAACTTGGCGACATAGCCAGGGCCATCCACCGGCACATATTGATGGATGACCTGCGCGCCGAGCCGGCTGGCGGCGAGGCTGGCCGACGTCTTGGTGCCGGTCGTCAACAGCAGCGTGACGCCGGGATGGCGCGTCTTGATTTCGCTGATCAAACGGCTCACCGCATTGGTCTCGCCGACACTGGCCGCATGCAGCCAGACCAACGGTCCTTCTGGCCGTGGCCGGCTGGCGATCCCCATTCGCTCGCCGCAGCGGGCCGGATCCTCCCTGCCCTGCCGGGCCCGATAGGCCAGCAGCGCCGGCAGCAGAGGCTGAACCGCAGCCGTCGCAATCCGATAAGCAGCCAGTGCCGGGCTGGCGGCGTTGGCCTGCCGACGTTTTGCCGCCAGCAGCGGGTCGGCGGCTCCGGCTTTGGCGTAGGCCTCGCGCGTCACGGCATTGAGGCGGTCCTCAACCAGCTGGCGCAACCGCTCCTGCTCAGCATTGTCGGCGTCATGTGGCACATGGATCGGGTCGCCGACTGCCGAGCCGCAGGTCGACCAGGGCAGGTTGATGGTCAGCCGGCTCCAGGTTGGAAACGATATGAAGCGCGAACTCGCGACCGCAACCGGCACGATCGGCCGGCCAGAAATGCGCGCCAGCGTGACAATGCCTAGTCCAGCTCGGCGTGCGGGCCCGGGCGGCACATCGGCCGTCATGGCAACCGATGTGTTGTTGCGCAGCGCCTCCTGCGAGGCGCGGATGGCATGAGAGCCACCGCGATCCTTCTTGCGTCCGCCCGCTCCAGCGCCGCGAATCAGCTCGATATGGAAGTGCTTGAGCATCTCAGACGCGACTTCGGCATCGCCATGCCGCGCCACCATGACGCGGGTGGGGTATTTCGGGAAGGTCAGCAGGGGCAGCAGCAGGAACTGGCCGTGCCACATGGCGAAAATGAACGGATGCTGCGACGTCAGCTTGCGGCCCTGGCGGCGGCCCGCGATTTCCGCCAGATGTGGCACCCATTTGCTGGTCCGTTGCACCAACCAGACAAACCGGTAGAGCACGGTCCCGATCAGGCGGTAAAAGAGCTTGGGTTCGTCCTTGAGGTCTCCCATCGGGCGCGGTCGGTTGTCCATAGATCGTTGGGGGATGGCTTGGCTTGCGGCAGGGCTCTATAGCGGATATTGATTGGAGCGGGTAGCGCTACCACATGAGACCAATTGCCGAAGCTTGCGGCAGTCGCGTCAACCGCTGGGCTTGCAGGCTGCCTGGCTGGCCCTTTGCGATGTTCGCACCAACATTAGGCACCAAAGCAGCCGATGACCGTTTCGCGCAATACCGGGCCATTCCCGCGACAGGGATATATACGGGCGTTGCGCAAGGGCTTTCAAGCCGTCGCGCGCAACATCCGCATCGGCGCCAATGGGGTGGCCGCAAGCCTGCCGCCGCCCGTCCGTCGGGTGCTCGAAGCCCCGGTCTCTTATGCCGATATGCTGCTGGTGGACCACGGCATCTTCCGCCTCGTCTATCTCAACAAGCATCGGCTGTCGCCCGAGGCCTTCCGCGCCGCCCAGCCCGCCCCCCATGACATCCGGCGATTCGCCCGGCAGGGCGTGCGCACGGTCCTCAACCTGCGCGGCGAGCGCGATTGCGGCGCCTATCGCCTGGAACGCAAGGCCTGTACGGCGGCCGGCATCGAGTTGGTCAATTTCAAACTGTTTTCACGGGCCCTGCCAAACAAGGCAACCGTAAAGGCAGCCGCCGAACTGTTGCAGACCCTCAGATATCCGATGGCCATGCATTGCAAATCGGG
Organism: Hyphomicrobiaceae bacterium; assembly: GCA_031367715.1. Taxonomy (GTDB): domain Bacteria; phylum Pseudomonadota; class Alphaproteobacteria; order Rhizobiales; family Hyphomicrobiaceae; genus JANYHF01. Next base: position 16,596 of record JANLQJ010000279.1, read on the forward strand.
AGCCGACCGCGTCGGCCTGATGAGCGTGCTCTACCGCCATTTGCGCCAAGGCGAGCCGATGGACGTGGCCAAACGGCAACTCAGTTGGCGGTTTGGCCATTTCAGCAGCGCCGATACCGGCATCCTGGATGCCTTTTTCGAGAGCTACGTCGCCTTCAATCGCGTGACCCCGATCAAATTCCTCGATTGGGTGGATCAGCACTACCATCCCGATGAGGTCCGCGCCTCGTTCCGCCCGAGCGGCTGGGCGACGTTGCTGGTCGGCAAGGTGCTCGGGCGCGAATAGCGGTACTTCCCTCTGACCAGATCGAGACCCCATGGCCGATGCCAACCACAAGCCCGTGAACCTCGCACTGCAGGGCGGCGGAGCTCACGGTGCCTTTGCCTGGGGGGTGCTCGACAAGCTGATCGAAGATGGCCGTCTCGCCATCCAGGCCATGAGCGCAACCAGCGCCGGCTCGATGAACGCGGTGGTCATGGCGCATGGCTTCTCGATCGGCGGAGCGGATGGAGCGCGCGCCAAGCTGGCCGAATTCTGGCAACAGATCGCCGAGACCGGGATGCGCTATTCACCGGTGCAAGCCATGCCGTGGGACAAATGGCTGGAAGGTTTTGGCCTGAAGCCGGACATCACGCCGAGCTACCTCTACTTCGAGGCGCTGACGCATACGTTTTCGCCCTACCAGCTCAATCCGATGAATTTTAACCCGTTGCGCGACGTGCTGGAAAAGGTGGTCGATTTTGACCATCTCAAGCAGTGCAAGGTGACGACGCGGCTATTCATCAACGCCACCAACGTCCGCAGCGGCAAAATCAAGGTTTTCGAGAACGACGAACTCAGCGCCGACGTGGTGCTGGCCAGCGCCTGCCTGCCTTACATCTTCCAGGCCGTCGAGATCGATGGCGAGGCCTATTGGGATGGCGGCTTCATGGGCAACCCGGCCATCTATCCGCTGATCTATCACGGCGCCTCGCGCGATGTGGTGATCGTGCACATCAATCCCATCGTGCGCCTGGAGCTGCCGCGCACCGCCCCCGAAATCTTCGACCGCATCAACGAGATCAGCTTCAACTCGTCCCTGATGCGCGAGATGCGGGCGATCGCCTTCGTTGCGCGCCTGGTCACTGAAGGCAACGTCGACGCCAAGCGCTATAACCGCATGCTGATCCATTCCATCCGCGACGACGCCGAATTGGCGAAGCTGGGCGTCGCCAGCAAGATGATGCCGAATTGGGACATGATCAGCCATCTCAAGGATGTCGGCCGGGCAGCTGCGGGCGACTGGCTGGACAAGCATTTCGACAAGGTCGGCAATACGTCCAGCATCGACGTGGCCGCGACGTTTTTGTAGGCACGATCGCCGATCCCGCGCCACGCTCCAGATGTGCCATCCCGTGGCCTCGCAACGATTCCTTAAACACCATTAGCACCTTGTTAACCGGCGCGGTTCAAACCTCGATCCTAGGGGTGTGCGTTGCAGGACGGAGGCTATCAAAAACAAGGACTGGAAACATGCAATACCGCATTCGACTGACACTGGTTCTGGCTGCTGGTTTGGCGCTTGCCACGGCAGGTGCCGCAGGCGCTGCCGATATGGGCAACGACGCGGGCGCCGGTGCCGCCGTGCCGTCGGACGTCAACTGGACAGGATTCTACTTCGGCGTGAATGGCGGCTATGACTGGGGCAATAGCGATTGGACGTTCCCCAATACCTACAACTCGACAAAACATGGCTTGACCGGAACTGACGTCGGCGTCCACGCAGGCTATTTGCATCAGCGCGGTAACGTCGTCGCGGGCATTGAAGTGCAACTGGACAAGCTTGGTTTGACGGGCGCTTCGTCCTGCCCGCCACCCAATGTGCGCTTCGATTGTTCAACTGAGGCAGAGAGTCTGGAGTCCGTGCGCGGCCGCCTAGGCTTTGCGCGTGGCCGATTCCTGGCCTATGGCACGGGCGGCTTGGCATGGGAGCAGGTCTCACATCATGTCCGCGACGCCAATCCGGCCCATAGCCTGACGGCTCGCGGCAATAGCAAGGGTTGGGTCTTGGGTGCGGGATTGGAATGGCTCGTTGCACCAAATGGCAGCCTCGGAATCGAATATCTGCATTATGGCTTTGGCAGGCAGAACGCCGATTTGATCGAGGATGCAACGGGTAACGCCCTCGACAACATCACGTTCGAAGACCACGCCTTGGATGTCGTGCAGGTGCGGCTGAGCGTTAAGCTCGGCGATTCATCCGAACACGTGCCGATGAAGTAACTTCACCACTTTGCAGACCGAAGCAACGCGGGCGGCCGTAACGGTTCTGCCCGCGCTGCGCATTTCACTCTCACACCGGCTTGTTATACACCGCGCTCAGCTTGTTGCCGGAGGGATCGCGGACGTAGCAGGCGTACCAGTTCGATTCGCCACCGCCGCGGATGCCGGGCTTGCCTTCGTCGTAGCCGCCTGCGGCCAATGCCGCCTCGTAGAACGCGTCCACCGCCTTGCGGCTCGGCGCATGCAGCGCCAGCATGGTGCCGTTGCCGAATGTGGCCGGCAGCTTGTTGTGCGGCTTTACGATCCACAGGCAGGTCTCGCCACCCTTGGGGCCGTAGCCGAACTCGCTGCCGTCTTCCTTCAGTTGTACATAACCGAGGGGCGCCAGGACCTTGTCGTAAAAGGCTCCGCTGGTCTTGAGGTCATGGGCGCCGAGGGTCAGGTAGAACAGCATCTGAGACTCCGAGGGTTGGACGATGGCTGAAAATCGAAACTAGCTTTTGACCCGCGTCTTGTCCGGATCATAGTGCGGGAAACGCACCACCCTTGCCGGCAGCCGCTTCTGCTGCCCGTCGAGCTTGCCGACCTCGAGCTGGGTAGCAATCTCGGCCGCCGTTACGTCCACGCGGGCGAGCGCGATGGATTTGCCGAGTTTGGGCGAGCGGGTGGCACTTGTGATCACACCAACTTGCGCGCGGCCGATATGCAGGCAATCGCCGTGGCCGGCCGGATCCTTGCTGTCGATCTCGAGCCCGACCAGCCGTTGGCGTGGATTATCGCGTCGGCGCAGGATCGCCGCCTTGCCGAGGAAATCGGCCTCTTTGGACTTGGGCACCGTAAAGCCGACGCCAGCCTCGAACGGGTCGGTCTGGTCGGAGAACTCGTAGCCGGCAAACACCAGCCCCGCCTCGATGCGCAGCATATCGAGCGCCTGCAAGCCCATCGGCTTCATCCCATGTGGTTGCCCCGCCACCCAGATAGCGTCGAACACTGCCTTGGCATCGCGCGGATGGCAGAACACCTCATAACCCAGCTCGCCGGTATAGCCGGTGCGCGAGACGATCACTGGTGCGCCCTTGAAATGGCCGATGCGGCCGATGCAGAAACGGAACCAGCCAAGTTCGGCGACGCTGGTCTGTCCGGCGCCGGTCCAAATGATGTCCTTCAGGATGTCGCGGGATTTCGGACCCTGCACCTGCACATTGTGCAGCTGATCGGTCGATTGCCGCACCCAGGCTTTCAGCCCAAGCTTTTCGCCCAACTCCCGCAGATGCGTGCCGCCAAACTCATCGCCGCCAATCCAACGAAAATTGTCCTTGCCGAGACGGAACACCGTGCCGTCGTCCAGCATGCCGCCATGCTCGTAGCACATGGCCGTGTAGACGACCTGGCCAACCGCCAGCTTTGCGATGTCGCGCGTCACCGCATATTGCAACAGGGTTTCGGCATCGGGGCCAGTCACCTCGAACTTACGCAGCGGCGACAAGTCGGTGATCACCGCCGCTTCGCGGCAGGCCCAGTATTCCTCGATCGCGCCGCCATTGTTGAATTGGGACGCCAGCCAATAACCGCGATACTCGGCAAAATTGCGCGTAAGCGCCGCAAACGAGGCGTGGAAGCCAGTTTCCTTGGTCAATTTCGGCTCGCTATCGGGTTTCACGCGGTGGGCCACTGCTTTCGAGATCTTTTCGGTCGCCGCATAGGTGCGGACATGGATATCGGTCGGGTTCCAGGCGTTGGCGGCATCGATATCGTCGGGACAGGCGGACGACACGCAGATCAGGTCGGTCACGGCACGCATCAGCACATAGTCGCCGGGCCGCGACCAGGGTTCGTCGAGGTACAAAACGTTGTTGCGATCGATGCCGGTGTTGTAGAAGAAGTTCAGCGCCATCCAGCCTTCACGCGCTTCGATGCCATAGGCGCCGAGCGCTCCGTTATAGTTGTCGCTGCAGTTGGCGTGGCCGAAATAGCCCTGATCCTCGTAGTAGCGCCGCGTGCAGGCGAGCCCGAAGGCATCGTGCCGGCCGCAAGTGTCACGCACCATCTCAATCAGCGGGTCGAGATCCTGGTCGAAGGCCTTGGATGGTAACCCAGGCATCGGATAGCCGAGCCCGATCATGGTGCGTGTCGAAGTGGGATCGATGGGCCGGATCAAACCCTTGTCGACCTTGCGGGCATCGAAGGCCTGGAAGTCAGTGCACTGCCGGCCAGCGACATCCAGCACCTGGATGTACTCGCCAGCCTTCACGAAATAGGCGTTGGCGGTGGCACTGTGGACGCGGATATCCTGCAACGGATCGGCCAATGGCTCGGGCAGCGGCGCATGGTTGGCGTTGCTCCCCGCGCGGTTGGCGCGCGTGACCCGAACTTCGATCTCGGTTGGGGCATTCTGCGTGTCGATCTTGAGCGGCCGCATCGGCCCACCAGGAGCGCAGACAACTAACGTGCCGTCCCGTATGACCGGATACTCGGCCCGGTTGCCCGCCTGCGAATTGGCCGAGAATACGCGGATGGCAGAGGCTTTCGCCAGATCGATATGCCGCCGTGCGAGGCCACGCCGGACGATGCGCGCGCCTTCGTCCTCGCCCGCGACCGCAGCCAGAATGCCGGCAGCGGTCGAGTTGCCCTTGCGGCCGAGAATGGCTGGATCGATGCGGCCCTTGGCGTCGGCTGCTAGCAATTCCACCGGCTGTCGCCCTTCAAGGTCGGTGATCGCGACCAGATCGCCCGCCTCGATGCCGATGACAATCGCCCCGCCGCCCGCGACCAGGTAGCGCTCGACCCCGGGCGGAAGCGTCCGAATGCCGGGACGCAGGATCTGGCTCGGCCGCGGCGGCGAGCTACCGATATCGCCATTGAAAAACGGCGCTGCGGTTCCCGGTTTGTCGAGCATGACGATGTCCTGCGGATCCAAAGTTACGGAACGCTAAGCGAACGCCGCCCCGCAGGCAAGCCGCCGCGTAGCACGTCGTTGCCGGCCTGGCCCCAGTTTAAGGGGGACAACGGGCCAACAAACTGGCGCCCCAATTGACCAGCTTGCTGCAGGCCGTGATACTGTTCGGCCATCATGAGCGAGCATTCGGGACGTTACAACGCAATGAACATTTGCCATCGGCGGCCGAACCAATACTTCAGAACCGCGCGCAACGGCGTGGCTGCGTGCCTGTTGCTGGCCGCCGCGTTGTTTGGGGTTGTACCGGCGCAGGCCCAGGACGTGACCATCGACACCACCCTGGATGCCACTGGCGAGGCGGTTGGCGACCCCACGGGTGCCACGACGCCGCTGGCGCAGCAACCCCCGCTCTCGCAACAGCAGCTCTATTGCAAACAGCTTGAGCGGCAGCTCGGTCCTGGCTGGCAACAAAGCGCCAACGTCCGCGATCTGCTGCCGCGCATCGAGGCGCAGATGGCGCGGGCCGATCAGCAGTATCGTCGCGCCCAATCGACGGCCGAGCAGGCCGATTGCTACGACTATTTCCTGTTCACGAAGTCCTGGCGAGAGACCTCGCAATGCCGGCAGATTCGCCAGCAGGTCGAGGGTGCCCAGCGCACCATCGCGGACCTCGACCGGCAGCGCCAATCGGCGGGCGCGGCGCAGGAGCACAATTCGCGCCAGGATACGCTGGTGGCTGAACTGGCCCGCTACCGCTGCGGTGCGCAATATGAAACCGCCCTGCAAAAACGTCCGGACGGCGCAACGTCAGGTGTCTGGAGCGATGGCGAAGGCCTTGCCACCGGCGGGGCGCTGCCTAGCTTCGGCGATGCCTTTCCAGGTACTCCAGGCTCCACTTACCGCACCATCTGCGTCCGCATGTGCGACGGTTATTATTTTCCGATCAATTTTGCCACCACGCAGGAGAGCTTTCCAAACGACGAGCAAACCTGCCAGCGCCAATGCGGCTCGCCGGCCCGGCTATACTACTATCCCAATCCCGGCGGCGAAGTGCAACAGGCGATGGCGCTCGATGGCACGCCGTATACGGCGCTGCACAACGCCTTTCGCTATCGCAAGGAGCTGGTCAGGAGCTGCAGTTGCCGCGGCCCGGTCGATGGCGCCGATGTGACCGCAGGCACGCAACCGCTGCCGCGGGACGGCGCCAGCGCTGCTGCCTTGCAGAGCCAAGCCCCATTGGCGGGCGAAGGCGAGGTCGATCCACTGACGGGACTCCTGCCGCCGGTGGACTTCGGAAGCGACCCGGTGGTCCCTGCGCGAACCGCTAAACCGGGCAAGATCAGAACCGGCAAGGTGCAGGTCAATCCGGGTGTCGTGATTTCCAAACACTGACCTCGGATCCGCGAATTTTCCCGCCCGAGCGTCAAATTCGTGACGCAAAAGCAACATATGCTCAACAAAACCACATAGGTCATTGCCTAGGATGCCAATCCGCATGCGCATGCTAATGTGTCCGTTGTCATAACTTCGTCACTAGACCATAGTAGTGATCACAACGCTGGCTGCCTTTTTTGTGTGTGCGTAGCGGGGTCGAGTATGCGCGTAAATGTGGCGATCGCGATTCGTCCGATCGGGTTGGATGATGTGTCGGATGTCCGGCATGTGCACTGTTTGGCTTATCGGGCTTTCACGGGTCCGACGCTGGCCGAGGATCAGGTCGACGCCATCGTCGAATTCGTGCGCTCCCCGCAGTACAGCGACTACCTGCTTGGGCATGGCTGCGTCGGCGCCTGGATCGACAATCATCTGTGCGGGACGGCGGGCTGGGGTCCGGGCAACAATTTAGGCGTAGGCGCGCGGTTGGCGGGAGTATGCGTCGATCCGCTGTTCAGCCGGCTTGGCATTGGCCGCCGGCTCGTCGAGGCCGCCGAGACGCGCGCGCGGCGTGCCGGTTTCAGCACCGTGACCACCCGGACGCCCGCCAATGCGGTGCCATTCTTCGAGCAGCTTGGCTACACCAGCTCATCGCAGGGCGTATGGATGACGCCATCGGGTGTAAGCGTGCCAATCGTGCATATGCGCAAGGGTCCCGAGCGCGAGCTGTCCAAGCCCTCGATCACCGACAATTTCACGATCGTCGCGGAGCCGCTCGGTGTGATGACACGGCTGCACTGACGGCAAGGGTCGTCACCCGGCCGCGGCAGTGAGGCGAGTGATCGCGCGCGTCCGCCCGATCAAGGGCAGGAGCAGCTTCATTTCCGGGCCGGTGTCCGCACCGGTCAGGGCCCGCCGCAAGGGATGGAAGAGGTCGCGGCCTTTGCGACCGGTGGTGGCGCGAACGGCGCCGGTCCATGAGCCCCAGGTCGCGTCCGTCCACGGCTCATCGGGCAATGCGGCGGCCGCGGCTAGACAAAACGCCGCGTCCTCGATCACCGGTTCGACCAAACCCGTTGCAACCTGGTGCCAGCGGCCGACATCGTTCAGCAAGCGCAGATTGCCGCGCACCGCCAGCCACAGTTTTTCGTCCACTCCCGGACAGATCTGCTGCAATCGACCCGCAACGGCCGCGAACGGGAGCCCAAGCAGCAGCTTGGCATTGAGATCGGCAAGCCCGCGCGCATCGAATCGCGCTGGCGCCCGCGACAGCTTGGTGAGTTCAAACCGCGCGGCCAGCGCCGTCAAATCCGCCATCGGCTCGATCGCATCCGAGCTGCCCAGCGCCGCCACATAACTGGTGACCGCCATCGGCTCCAGTCCAGCCTCACGGAACGATGCCAGCGACAGGCTACCCAGGCGCTTGGACAGCGCTTCGCCGTCGGCACCGACCATAAGGCTATGGTGCGCGAACTGCGGAGGAGCTGCCTTCAGAGCACGGAAGATATCGATCTGCACGCCAGTGTTGGTGACGTGATCCTCACCACGGATGATGTGCGTAATGCCGTGGTCGATGTCGTCGACGACGCTGCACAGCGTATAGAGCGGGGCGCCATCCTCGCGCAGTAACACCGGATCCGACAGCGATCCGAGATCGACCATTTGCCGGCCCCGGATCATATCCTCCCAGACGATTTCGCTGCGTTTGATAACGTCCGGTGCGCCCTGGAAATTGCTTAACAGGAAGCGCCAATGCGGTTTCCGGCCGTCCGCCTCCAGTCGTATATGGTCAGCCGCAGTCAGCGCCAGCGCTGCGCGGTCGTAGACCGGTGGTTGCTGGGCAGCCAATTGACGCTTGCGGCGGCGATCCAGCTCGTCGGCGGTCTCGTAGCACGGATAGAGCCGGCCGGCATCCTTAAGCGTCTGAATCGCCTCGTGATAACGAGCCATGCGCTCGCTCTGACGTGCATACGCATCCCAATTCAACCCCAGCCAGCTCAGATCCTCGCGAATGGCGTCAACCAGCGGTTCTTGTGAGCGTTCGCGGTCGGTATCGTCGATGCGCAGCAGGAACTCGCCACCCATGCGGCGGGCGAACAGCCAGTTGAGCAGGGCCGGACGCAGATTGCCAATGTGCAACCGTCCGGTCGGACTGGGCGCGAAACGGACGCGAACCGTCATGGTTATCCGAACTCCGAGCACAGCCGCAGGGGACGAGCGCGACGGCTCTATGCGATCCTGGGTAGCAGCTGATCGAGCGCCAGCGTCGCCCTTTCCATCACGCCGGCGTCAGGCGTGACATACGCCAGGGTCTCGCCTTCGGGACCCTGCAGCAGCAGTCGATACAGGGTCAGCCCCCTGGAGCGCAACAGGTCATCGATGGCGGCGAACGACAGCAGGCCGAACAGGCCGACCGCGAGATAAAAGCGCGAAGTCAGGTATTCCGAGAGAATACCGATCAGGAAGGCCAGCGTGGCGGCGACGTAGAGATTGGTCACGATGATGTTGCCGAGCCGGTGGCCCTCTTCCACCTTCACATCGACACGATAGGACGTCATGCCAGTCAACGGCACCCGGGCGGCGCCAACGCAAATCGCCGTGGCCGAGATGCGCAGGTCGCGGATCGTCAAAAGCAACGGCGCGCCGGCGGGTATTGAGGCTGTCAGGGACACGAGCTTCTCGATTTTCGTTTGAGTGCAGTACAATGGCCCCAAGGTATCGACGGGCGGGCTGACCCATTTGTGAGGTGAAATTGGTTCGCAACAGGTTTAGGGCATGACCGATAGCAACGGATTTTGCATCGCAGCATCGTTATTTGAGTTGGGCGACGCCGTGCCGACGCCCTCCAACGCTTCACATTCATTGGAACCCCCATGCGCCGCGTAGTTCAGTTCGTGGTCTCGGTGCTGATCGCTGCGGCGGCCCTGTGGGTCGCGCGGCCGCTTGCGCTTGGCGATCCCGGCGGCGTGATTGCACTCGCCGACAAGACGTTTCCGGCTGCCCTGGCCCTGCGGGCACAATACTACCCCTGGGCCGCTCCCGCCGCCAACCCGGCCGTCGCCAGCAAATCCGATGGCCCGGCCGGCGCCGCGGGCGCCAACACGCACAAAGCCGACAAGGGTGACACTCCAGGCAAGACGGGCAAAAGTGGCGGCAAAGGCGGCCCGGCGGTCGTGATGACCCAGCCGGTCGTGCAGAAATCGGTGCCGGTAACGTTCACCGGCGTCGGCACCGTGCAGCCAATCGCCTCGATCCAGATCCGCCCGCGCCTCGACAGCCAGATCGTTGACGTAGTGGTTGCCGAGGGCTCAAACGTCAAACAAGGCGACCTGCTGTTCAGGCTCGACGACCGCAGCCTGAAGGCTCAGCTCGCCCAGGCCGATGCGCAAATCCAGAAGGATCAAGCCCTGTTGGAGCAGAACAAGCGCGACCTCACCCGTGCCGAGGACCTGCTGAAGCAGAAATTCCTGACCGCCCAGTCGCGCGAGACCATCGCCACCACGCTGAACCAGACCAAGGCGCAGATTGCGGTCGATACCGCGTTGAAGTCCGGCATCGCGACGTCGCTCAGCTATTTGGAAATCCACGCTCCGCTCGCTGGCCGCATCGGCTCGATCGCGGCCAAGACCGGTGCGTTCGTGCGCGCGGGCGACATCCTGGCCACCGTCAATCAGATCGATCCGATCTACGTCGCGTTCGCGCTGCCGCAGGCCCGCATCGGGGAACTGCGTGACGCCATGAACTCTGGCAACGCCGAGGTGCGGATCAAGGATGCGCCGGGCAGCCCCGCCGGCAGCATCGCCTTCATGGAAAACACCATTGATGCCAGCACCGGCACGGTGCAGGTGAAAGCCTCCATGCCGAACCCGGCGGAAAAGCTCTGGCCCGGCGCGTTTGCCAATCTGGAACTGCAGACCGGCGTCGAGGACAACGCGCTGACCGTGCCCTCGATTGCGGTCCTGATCGGCCAGAACGGGCCCTACGTGTTTGCCGTGGTCGACAAAAAGGCGGTGCTGAAACCGATCGTCATTGCCCGCACCAATGGAGCCGATACCATGGTGACTTCGGGCGTCAGCCTGGGCGATGAGGTGGTGGTGCAGGGCCAGGGCGGATTGACCGATGGCGCCGACGTGCGCAGCAAGAACGACAGCACGTTGAAGACCTCGAGCGCAGCGGCTGCCAAGGACGGATGAGGCGTGTGCCTCACGACACTGGAGACGCCGTTTTTCCTCTCCCTGTCACGAGCGGGAGTGGAATAAAAGGACCCGATCATGAACATCTCTGAACTGTGCATCCGCCGGCCGGTGATGACCATCCTGCTCATGGTATCGTTCATCGCCTCGGGCCTGTTCGCCTACCGGCTACTGCCGGTTGCCGCCATCCCGCGCGTGGATTTCCCGACCATCCAGGTCAGCGCCAACCTGCCCGGCGCCTCGCCCGAAACCATGGCCGCCTCGGTCGCCTCGATCCTGGAGCGGCAATTCTCGACCATCGCCGGCCTGACCACCATGAATTCGTCGTCGTCGCTGGGCTCGACTTCGGTGACGTTGCAGTTCGACCTCAACCGCAACATCGATGCCGCCGCGCTCGACGTGCAATCGGCGATCGCGGCCGCCACCCGCCGGCTGCCGACAACGATGACGACACCGCCCAGCTTCCGCAAGGTCAACCCCGCCGATCAGCCGATCCTGTTCCTGGTGCTGTCGTCCACACAAGCCAAGCTCAGCGACGTCGATGCGTATGCCCAGAACAACATCCTGCCGAACATTTCCAGTCTGCCTGGCATCGCGCAGGTACAGATCTTCGGTACCCAGAAATATGCCGTGCGTGTCCGGGCCAATCTCGATGCGCTGGCGGCGCGCGGCCTGACCATTGTCGACCTGCAGAATGCCCTGAACAACGCCAATGCCAACGCACCCGTCGGCGCCATCACCGATGGCGGCCGCAATGTCATTCTCGATGCCTCCGGCCCGCTCACCAAGGCGGCCGACTACCGCCCGGTCGTGATCACCTGGCAGAACGGCGCGCAGGTGCGGGTCGAAGATGTCGCCGACGTCAAGGATGGGGTCGAGAACGAGTTGAACGCCAGCTGGCTGGGCGACCAGCGCGGCATTATCCTGGCCGTACAGCGCCAGCCCGATGCCAACACCGTCGCCACCGTTGACAACGTCATGGCCAAGCTGCCGCAGATCCGTGCGGGACTGCCGGCCGGCGTCGACCTCAGCGTGCTGAGCGATCGATCGCAATCGATCCGGTCCTCGGTCGCCGATGTCACTTATTCGCTGATGCTTGCGGTAGTGCTGGTGGTGGTCGTCATCTACCTGTTCCTGGGTAACTTCCGCGCCACGCTGATTCCGGCCATCGCGCTGCCGATTTCGATCGTCGGCACCTTTGCGGGCATGTATGTGCTGGGCCATTCCATCGACAATATCTCGCTGCTGGCGCTAACCTTGTGCGTCGGCTTCGTGGTCGATGACGCGATCGTCATGCTGGAGAATATCACCCGCCACATCGAGCTTGGCGAGCAACCGATGCAGGCCTCCATCAAGGGCTCGCGCGAGGTCGGCTTTACAATTTTGTCCATGACACTGTCGCTGGTTGCGGTGTTCATTCCGATCATCTTCATGGGCGGCGTCATCGGCCGCATGTTCTCCGAATTCGGCCTCGATCTCAGCCTGGCCATCCTGATTTCGGGCATCGTCTCGCTGACACTGACGCCGATGCTGTGCTCGCGCCTGCTGAAGGCCCAAGATACCAACCATCGCTTGGCCTTGCCGGCGCTCGTTTTCAACTGGCTCTTTGACATCGTTAAGAGCGTCTATGCCTGGACGGTGCGTGCCAGCCTGCATGCGCAATGGCTGATGATCCTGGTCGCGCTCGGCACTCTGTATGCCGCCATTTCGCTCTATGGCAGCATCCCCAAGGGCTTTTTCCCGCAAGAGGACAATGGCCTGTTGATGGCATCCAGCGTCGGACCGGACGATGCCGGGTTCGAGGCCATGACAGTGTGGCAGAAGCAGCTCGCCGCTATCGTCACCAAGGACAAGGACGTCTCGGCATTGATGACCACGGTCGGTGGCGGCGGCGCGGACAACCAGAATTCCGGCCGCATGTTCATCACGCTACGCGACAAGCCGGCCCGCAAGGACAGCGCCGACGCCATCATCCAACGGCTGCGCAAGTCCACCGCCGATGTCGCGGGCGTGCGCATTTTCTTCCAGCCGGTGCAGTCGATCAGTCTTGGCGGCGGGCAATCGCGCAGCCAATATCAGTTCACGCTACAATCGACCGACTTGCCGGCCTTGCGCACCTGGTCGCCCAAGCTGGTCGACGCGATGGCCAAGATCCCCGGCGTGCTCGACGTCAATTCCGACCAGCAGGTCAATGCCCGCACCGCCTTTGTCTCCATCGATCGCGACGCCGCCGCGCGCCTTGGCGTGACGCCGACCGCCGTGCGCAATATGCTGTATGCCGCTTACGGCACGCGCGTGGTGACCACCATCTATGCGCCGCAGGACACCTACAGCGTCATTCTGGAGGCCGATCCCAAATATGCCAGCGTCGCCGATCTGTTGCGCAAGCTGACCATCCGAGCCGGTGGAGCCCTCCCTTCTGCCAACGGTACCGGCGGATCAAGCACACTGGTGCCGCTCGATGCGGTGGCGCATGTGGACCAGAAGGCGACCGCGCTCACGGTCAATCATCTCGGCCAGCTGCCCGCCGTCACGGTATCGTTCAACCTCGCGCCCGGCCTGTCGCTCGGCGAGGCGTCGGACAAGATCAGTGAAGCCGCAAATGCCCTCGGCATGCCCGCGACCATCGCCATGAGTTTCCAGGGCACGGCGCAATTTTTCCAATCGGCGCTCGGCAATCAGGGCCTGCTGCTGTTTGCCGCCGTGCTGGTGGTTTATATCGTGCTCGGCATTCTCTATGAGAGCTTCCTGCATCCGCTGACCATTCTGTCGGGCCTGCCATCGGCCGGCATCGGCGCACTGATCGCGCTGCAATGGTGGGGCATGGACCTCAGCGTCATCGCCATGATCGGCCTCGTCATGCTGATCGGCATCGTCAAGAAGAACTCGATCATGATGGTGGACTTCGCGCTGGATCGAAAGCGCGAGGGTGTCAGCAGCCGTGAGGCGATCGCCGAAGCTGCCGTGATGCGCTTCCGGCCGATCATGATGACCACGTTCGCCGCCGTGCTCGGTGTGCTGCCGATAGCGCTGGGTACGGGCTCGGGTGCCGAGCTGCGCCAGCCATTGGGTATCGCAGTGGTGGGAGGGCTGGCGTTCTCGCAGCTGCTGACGCTCTACCTCACACCGTCGGTGTTCTTAGGGTTCGAGCGGCTGAGTGACTGGTTCAAGCGCAAGCCGAAGCTGGTGGTGGCCGAGCCGGAGCCGGGCCCGATGATCGGTGTGCCCGCGGAGTAGTGAACCTAGGTTTCCAACTCGCGCAACGCCATGAACAGCTCCAGCGCCTGCGGATTGGCCAGCGCTTCGCGGTTCTTGATGTCGCGGCCGTGGATGATGTCGCGCACCGCCAACTCCGTAATCTTGCCCGATTTGGTGCGCGGAATATCCGTCACCGCAATGATCTTGGCTGGCACATGGCGTGGCGTGGTGCCCTCGCGGATGCGCTTTTTGATGCGGTCCTGCAGCGCCTTGTCCAAGGCAAACCCCGGTTTCAGCACCACGAACAACACCACGCGCACGTCGCCCTGGAAATCCTGGCCGATCACGATGCTTTCCAGGATCTCGGGCAACTGCTCAACCTGGCGATAGATCTCGGCCGTGCCGATGCGCACGCCGCCGGGATTCAGCGTGGCATCCGAGCGGCCATGAATGATCATGCCGCCATGCGGAGTCCATTCGGCGAAATCGCCGTGATGCCAGATGCCGGGAAAGCGCTCGAAATAGGCCTTCTTGTACTTCGCGCCATCGGGATCGTTCCAGAACATCACCGGCATGGACGGGAACGGTTGGCGGCACACCAATTCGCCCTTGCCGGCGGGAACGCTGTTGCCCAGCTCATCGACCACATCCATGGCCAAGCCCAGGCCCGGGCCCTGGATCTCGCCGCGCCATACCGGGAGCGTCGGCACACCCAGCACGAAACAGCCGCAGATATCCGTGCCGCCCGATACCGAGGCTAAGTGCACATCCTGCTTGATCGCCTGATAGACGAAATCGAAACTTTCTGGCGCCAAGGGCGAACCCGTCGACAGGATCATGCGCACGCTGTTCAGTTTGTGCGTCTCGCGCGGATGCAGGCCCGATTTTTTCACCGCATCGATGTATTTGGCCGAAGTGCCAAACACCGTGATGCCCTCCTCGTCGGCGAAATCGAACAGCGCGCGCGCATCGGGGTAGAACGGCGAGCCGTCATAAAGCAACAGTGGCGCGCCCTGCGACAGGCCCGACACCAGCCAGTTCCACATCATCCAGCCGCAGGTGGTGAAGTAGAACAGCTTGTCCGTGGGCCGCAGATCGCAGTGCAGCTTGTGCTCGCTGAGATGCTTCAGCAGCATGCCACCATGTCCGTGGACGATGCATTTGGGCACGCCGGTGGTTCCCGACGAGTAGAGAATATAGAGCGGGTGATCGAAGGGCAGGCGCCGGAACGTCGGTGTGCGCGATGGACCGGGCCGGTCCGCCGTGACCCAGTCCAACGCCTTGGGCAGTGCCGCCGCGACCTCGCGCGCCTCGCCGATATAGTCGACGATCAGCACCATTTTCAAACTCGGCAACCGGGTGATGATATCGCCCAGCCGTTCGGCGAGCCGGATGGTCTTGCCGGCATAGTAGTAGCCATCGCAAGCCACCAGGACCTTCGGCTCGATCTGGCCGAAGCGGTCGATGACGCCCTCGACGCCAAAATCGGGCGAACAGGACGACCACACCACTCCCGAGGCCGCCGCCCCGAGCATGGCCGCGATGGTCTCTGGCATGTTGGGCATGATGGCCGCGACCCGGTCGCCGACGCCACAGCCAGCGGCCGCGAACGCGGCCTGGAAACCCGCCGCCTTGCGGTTGAGTTCACCCCAGGTCCAGCGCCTGCGCACCTTGTCCTCGCCACGAAACACGATGGCCAGCCCGTCATCGTTGCGCAGCAGCATGTTCTCGGCATAGTTCAGCTTGGCGTTGGGGAAAAACCGCGCGCCGGGCATCTGATCGGCATCGATCAGATAAGGCGCGGCGCCCTTGTCGCCTTTTACTCCACAGAAATCCCACAAGGCGCTCCAAACCTCGGCTGGCTGGTCGAGCGACAGGCGGTGCAGATCGGCATAGCCGGGCAGCGCGCGGCCAGTCTGGCGCGCCACCAGGGCGCTGAAGGCTGCGAGCTGGCTGTGGCCGGCATGCGCGGCATCGGGCTGCCAAAGCGGTTTGTCCATGGGCGATCCTCCGCAAAGCAACGGTCGCGACGCCAACGCCATGTTAGCGTCATTGTCTCGGGTCATCAGGCGGGCTAACACTTGTTGCATCAACGGGCAACACTCGAACCGGAGACCATTGAGCGATGCTGCACTCGAAATGGGCGACCGCCGCTGCCGTGCTGCTCGGACTGACCGCGCAAGGCCACGCGCAGGCCACCCTCAAGATCGCAACCTGGGCCGGCGCCTATGCCGAAGCGCAGAAAATCGCCGTGTTCGATCCGTTCTCCAAGGATACCGGCACCCGCATCGATGCCTCGCTGCAGGCTGGTGCTGCCGGCACCAGCGCCACCGACTGGGACGTCGCGGATCTGGCCGCCGCCGATGCCAGCGCGCTGTGCGACAAGGGGCTGCTCGAAACCATCGATGCCAACACTTTGAAGGCAGGTCCCGACGGCACCGGCGCCGCCGCCGATTTCCTGCCCGGTGGACTGGGCAAATGTGCCGTCGGCAGCCTCGCCTGGTCGGCCGTCATCCTCTACGTCGGCGGTGAAAAAGACGCCAAGACCGGCAAGATCGCAGCCGCGCCCAAATCGGTCCGCGACCTGTTCGACGTCACGCACTTTCCCGGCAAGCGCGGCCTGCCGCGCAATCCGCGCTATGTGCTGGAGCTGGCGCTGATGGCCGATGGCGTTGCGCCCGATGACGTCTACCGCCTGCTTGGCACCGAAGCCGGCCGCAAGCGCGCTTTCAACCGCCTCAGCACCATCCGCAGCCAGATCGTGTGGTGGAACGATCCGGCCGAGGCGATCGACAACCTGAAGCGCAACAAAGTCGCCATGACGCTTGGCTATAGCGGGCGGGCCTTCATGGAGATTGCCACCGGCACCAAGCCGATCAAGATCCTGTGGGATGCGCAGATCTACGATGTCGATGTCTGGGCGGTCGCCAAGTCGTCGCACAACAAGGCCGATGCGTTGAAGTTCATCGCCTATGCCTCCAGCTCGGAGCGGCTGGCCGACAGCGCCCGCCAGTTGCCCTATGGCCCGATGCGCCGCTCGGCCGTCGGCATGGTCGGCAATCACGCCATCCTGGGCACCGACCTGAAGTCGTTCCTGCCGACCTATCCCGATAACTTCGCCACTGCCCTGCGCCTCGACGGCGTTTTCTGGCGCCAGAACCAGACTGAACTTGGCGCCCGGCTGGAGGACTGGATCGACAGTACACCCGATAAGGCAGGGGTCGGAAAGTCAGCCGGTTGATCCCGTGATGGTGGCATGAGGGCCACAGGACATAGGGCATTGTTGCCCCACTGACTTGTTTGCCCCGCCACCCTATGCCACGCTCATCTCGTTACGACATGGGGGCGCGTTGACACAATCTGCAACTCCGGCTTGCCGCCGGGGTTGCCGCGTGGTGGGGCTTTGTTGCAGTTTCCAGGTGTCAGGTAAGCTTCGAATGACAAAATCAACAATGGCTGAGCCGGCGTCGCTCGCGACGAGCCGCGTGCGTGCGTGGTCGGTCATGGCCCGCGGCGCCACCGTGCTGGCTGTGGGAGCCGGGCTGCTGATGGGGCAATTTGCCCACGATCCGGCCATGGCCCGCGGGCGTGGCAAACGTCTGGCGCTGCCCGCTCAAGCCGGAAAATCCGTCAATCCGTCCGCCAGCGCCTTGCAGAACCTGCCGCCGCCCGAACCGTTCCCCGACAGCGCCAGCGCCAAAACCGAACTGTCAATTGGTGATCTGCACGCTACCGTGAGCCCAACTGATGTGGGCCGCGTTCTGCCGGTCGGCAACAGCGTTGCGGTCACGGTTGCCATTACCGGCGCTGGCGGCAATCGCACGGTCGCGGTTTTGGCCGAGGCCGAAGGCGGCGATATCCTAGGAATTACCGGTGCCGGCGCGCGGGCCAACAAGGTACGCGGCGGCCTGGCCGCCGACATCGCGCTGAATGGCAGCGGCAATACCAATTTCGTGGTCGAAATGGGCCTCAAGAGCGGCAGCAAGGGCCCCGACGGCAAGCCGCGCAACCGCCTGCGCTTGACGCTGTTGCCCCAGAAAGGTGGCCGCGACGAAAGCGTGCTGGCGTGGGGCCTGGCCGACTGCGCGGGCAACTATTATTCCGAACTGCAAAAGATCCTTGGCGCGCGCCGGGAGCGCATGATGAGCCAGATTGATCTGGCCTCCACCGCCGAGCCAGAATTGCCGGCCAAATGGCTGTTTCCGGCGCAGAGCGTTTCGCCGCTGCTGATCTGCAAAGGCAAGAAGGCCAATCTGATCGCGGCCTGCGCCTCGGCCATGACCGCCAAATCGGCCGATAGCAAGACCCCGCCGGCTACCTGGGACGAAGGCCGCATCCTGCAGCTGGCGGCTAGCGTGGCCAGCATGAAGGGCGCGTTGCCCGGCTTCCAGAAACGGATCCAGCCGTTGCGCCAGGCCTCCTACACCATGCTCAGCCAGCTGCGTGGCTATTTGGAGCAGAACCAGCATCCGGCCCTGTGCAGCGGCGTCGGCAATATGATCGACTATTTCTACGACCGCACGACCCATGTCCGCACCGCCATCAGCGATGCCAAGGAGGCCCTGCCGGCTGCGCAGGCGCTGGCCAAAGCCAAGGTTGCAGAGTTCGCCGGCACTTCGGCGGCAGCGGCTGGCTCAGGCGTAATCTCGGCCGCCAATGCCGCCGAAGCGTCGGTCTCGCCGTATGCCGCAAACGAACTGATCGATCGCATCGGCAAGGCCGTGCTCAGCGCGACGGATGCCAGCGAAACTGCAGCCATCCCGGACACGATTCCCAAGCTGGAACATCTGCGCGCGCTGCTCGACAGCCCCAGCACCGCCGATCTGCCGGCCGACCGCCACGCCGCCGCCATCAGTGCCCTGCGCCTGATCGAGGCCAATCTCTATCTCGCCGTCGCAGCAAAAAAATTCGCCAGCCTTGACGACGCCATCTACGGCACCATGAGCGCCATCCGCGATGCCCACAAGTCGACCTGCGTGTGTGAGCAATAAGCGCGAGCGGCGGCTGTTGGGCACACCCACCCTAATCCGCCCGTTGCCGGGGAGGGTTGGGATGGGGGGTAAGCGTCAGAACGTGAGGGGTCCGAAAGCCTCTGCTTCCATTTGACCCCAAATTTGTCCCGAATCTTCGTGCTGATCCTGTTGGCTGGGCTGATGCTCGGCGGCACCCTCTACGCCCTGCGCCAGGGTGACTTGCCGATGACGATCGGGCGGTTGATGCCGCTCGATCTGACCAGCCCCACGCAGATGTTCCGTGATTGGCGCATTGCCGCGCTGGCCAGCGACCGCGACCTGTGTACCCAGGTTCTGACCTCGCCGTTGCTGCGCGCCGGAGCAGTCGAGGACCACCCGCTCGACAAGGGCTGCGGCTGGAGCAACGCCGTCCGGCTCGACATGGCCGGTGGCGCTGCGCTGCTGGCCGACCCGTTGAGCTGCCCAATGGCCGCGGCCATCACTCTATGGATGACGCACGAGGTGCAACCTGATGCGCTGCGCCGGCTTGGCCACAAGGTGAAAGCGGTCAAGACCCTCGGCAGCTATGCCTGCCGCGGCATGGTCGGCGATGCCTACTCCAAGCGCCTGAAGGCCCTGGGGTTGCCGCTCCCCAGAAGCGAGCACGCACAGGCCAACGCCCTCGACATCGCAAGCTTCGAACTCGACAACGGCGATAGCGTCAGCGTGCTGAAAGAGTGGCCCAAAGTCGGCGCCAAGGCCGACTTCCTGCGTGACGTGCACGAGGGAGCCTGCCGCTTCTTTCGCGTCGTGCTTGGCCCCGACGCCAACGCCGCCCACGCCAATCACTTCCATCTCGATCGCGGACCGTGGCAAGCCTGCCGATGAGGCCGCGCGCGCTGCCCGAGGCGTCGGCGCTGCCAACAAGCTACACTGCCAAACACTTTGTTCACCCTATCGGCAACGGCCACGGCCAAAAGCCAGAGCGGTTAATTGCTCCTTGAAACAGAAGGACTAATTTTGCCCTGGCGTGGAATTTGTCAGGGAATTGTTGGTCATGGCTTGGTTGCGGACGTTGACGCGGAAATTTGCCGACGATCGATCGGGCGCGATCGCCATCATGTTCGTTCTTGTGCTGATAATTTTCGTCTGCATCATCGGCGTCGGCATCGACATGGGCCGGGCCCAGCGCGCTTCGGCCGAAGTGGTCGGTTCGATCGACAGCGCCGCATTGGCTGGCGCCAAGGGTCTGGTGGAGGACGATCTGACGGATCGGCAGGTGCGTGAACTGGTGGTGCACTATTTGGAAGCAGAACTGGGACATGGCGAGTTGCGCGGCGCTTCCTATTCGGGTCTGACCGTAGTCACCGACGCTAGTGATGGCTCGGTTGCCATCGATGTCGACATCCATGTGCCGACCACTTTCACGCGCATCGCCAACAGCCAGACCATCGACTTTCACAAGTTTGCCAAGACCGCATACCGGGTCAAGAATGTCGAACTCGCCATGGTGCTCGATACCACGGGTTCGATGGGCAATTTTAATAAGATCGACGAGATGAAAGTGGCCGCCGCCCAGGCCATCGACATCCTGTTGCCGGCAGGCAAGCCAGCGTTGAACCGCATCGCGCTGGCGCCGTTCTCGGCCTCGGTAAACGTAACGCCGTATTCGAACGCGGTCAGCGGCGGGCTCAGCGCAAACTGCGTGGTCGAACGTCCTGGCGCCGACGCTTACAACGATGTTTCTGGCGCTGCCAGCCCGGTTGGCACCGCGGCTGTCGGCACCTGCCCGGCACAAACCATCATACCGCTCAGCAAGGATGCGGTGATGCTGAAAAACCAGGTCAATGCCTACATGCAGGCCGGTGGCACGGCTGGCCAGATCGGTCTGGCCTGGGGCTGGTATCTGATCTCGCCAAACTGGAACGGCCTGTGGCCGACCGCCAGCAAGCCCAAGCCCTACGCCGATCCCAAAGCCATCAAGGCGATCCTGCTGATGACCGACGGCATGTTCAACACGGCCTATTTCAACGATACCTCGCCCGCGCAGGCGGCTCTGCTCTGCGACGCCATCAAGGCGCAAGGCATCACCATCTACGCGGTCGGATTCGAACTGGCGCTCAACAACCCGCCCGAAGACGTCAATTCCGTGACCCTCTTGACAGCCTGCGCCAGCGATGACGGAGCCGGCGGCAAGGAATTCTACAACGCCACCAATGGCAGCGACCTCTCCGCCGCTTTCACGACGATCGCCGGCAAAATGATGGCACTGCGGCTGACCGAATAGTATCCGCAAGAAAAAAAGCGAGACTTGCGTGCTCCTTAGGGAGGCCACGCAAAGCTCGCTTCTTGTCAGTTCGGCCGCCCGAGGACTCGGTCAGCTGTAGTGGCCACCGCCCATGGCGCGGCTCGGCGGCATACCGACCTGCTGCGGCTCAGCGGCGCGCTGCAGATGGCGCAGCACGTCGTGCAGGCTTTCCATCAGCGGTGCATCGCCCGCCACCTGGCCATCCAAGCCAAGGCTGGCGGCTTCGCGTTCCAGTTCGCGCGAGTAAGCTTCCAGCACCGGCTTAATGGCCGGGCCGAGCGCATCGACAAACCGCTTGCGCGCCTGGCCGAGACTGACGAAGCTCACCTTGTCGGCGAAATTGATGCTGCCTTCGGTGCCTTGCAGAAGGCGTATTCCGGTGGCCAGCATATCGCGGGCCGCCCGGGTTTCCTTCTGATAGTCGGCCTGATATTCCCGACGCAGCGTATTAAGTGCTTCAGTCCTCTCCATCAACGCCCCCTGAGCCTTGCTGACATTGCGGGCGCGTCACCGAGCCCGATTTGACCACGTTGTTGTTTTCTACGCACGCCCCGCGCCCGCCACACCCCGCATGCCTGCACGCCAAATCCGGCGCACCAACAAACTGGCGAACGCTCCTCGACACAACGCGAACTGGAGAATCACTCTGTTGCTTGGTGTTATAGCAGGTTGCGTGGACATCGTTGCCATCAGCATGTGGATAAGTGGGCGCGGCGCGACGGCTGATGCAGCTGCGCGACAATAGTGCGCCTGGAAAAGTCGCGCCCCGTCCGCCGACACAGACGTACACCTGCCTGCTCCATGTTAGGGCGTCGGCAACGCCAACAGGATTGAGGATGACATTGGAGCCGCGCAAGCCCGAAAACGACCTCGCCTCGGAGCGGTTGCCGTGCGATCCGGCGGCCGTGGTGCTGCCCGCGTTGTCTGCGCTCGGCGCCATTTCGGCTATCGCGGTCATTCCGTTTGTCGGCCAGGAACGCCAACCCGAGCGTGGCCGCGGCCGTCGCAAGCCGGCGGCAAGCGTGCGCGATCTGGAGACCGACTGCCTGCAGCTGCAAGAGATCTTCCGCCGCCTGCAGCGCACGCTGCGTTCGGCCCCCGGTGGCCAGGCGGTGGCATCCTCGCCTTTGAAATTTGGCCTCTACGGCGTCGACCTTGCCGATGCGGCGCTGGTCGGCGAAATCGCGCGCGTGCTCGGCACCGCGGTGCGCAACACCGGCGATGTCATGCATGCCATCGAGGACGGCGGCATCGAGGCCCCAGACGCGCTGTGTCACAGCTTTGGCGAGTGCCAGGAGCGCCTGAGCAAGCTGGTCATCGAGCGAGCCAGCGTGAAAACCGCCATCGAGGAGGGCCTGGCCATCTCGCTGCGCCTGACCGAACTGGTCATCGACCTGAAGCGCTCGGCAAAAGAGTGACGTTTCTGCCTGTGGAAAGCCCGTGAGTTGTGCCGACAAGGGCATTGATCGGGACCGGCGACCGGATTTCGTCACAATAGCATGTCACCCCAATGATAGCGGACCAACAACGGCCGTGCCGAAGGCGCGATGTGTGATGCGGCGGGCGTTCCTGATGGAACCCGATCCATCGCGTGCGGCGGCGCAATGATCGTCTGGATCATCAGAACCACTTGGGGACCTGTCCTATGAACCTGAAATGCCTCGGCAAATCCGCCGCCATGCTGGTCGTCGCCGCCAGTGCGCTGCTCATGCCCGTCGCCGCGCTTGGCACGGCCGCTCCGACCTCGGGCGAGTTGGTCACCAGCCTGATCGGGCGTTGGGCGGGCCCGGGCGAGGCGCAATACAAGGATGGCAAGCACGAGGCCTTCAAATGCGTGGTGACCTATTTCACCGACAAGCAGGGCGAGAAGGTCAAACAGACCATCCATTGCACCAGCGAAAGCCTGGAGCTGCAGCTCGAAAGTGCCTGGGCGGTGAAGGAAGGCAGCATCACCGGCACCTGGCACGAGACGCACTATGAGCTGAAGGGCACACTGCTGGGCTCGATGGATCCGCAGGGCTACAGCCTTTATGCCGAGAACGAGTTCGCCAATGCCACCATCTCGGTACGCACGTCAGCCTGTAAGCAGGACGTCGTCATGAAATTCAGCAAGCAGGTGGATGTCCTGACCGCACAGTTGAAAAAGTGTTGAGCGCGACGCTGCAAGGGTGAGCTGGCGAAGTTGCCAAGCGTTAATACCCCTCAGGCATTGTTCTCCACGTGATCGTATCGCTACGTTTGAAAGCTAGCCGCGCATGCCGTTACGTCTGATCCTGGCGACCACGCTGCTGCTGACTCTGGTGCTGCCTGCGGCGGCGGCTTCGGAGCTTGACGCCACCGGCGTGCCCGTGCCGGCCGCGATCAGCGCGCGCGATGCCTTTCATGACCGGTCGCTGATTGAGGACCTGGCCGGCCGCTGGGCTGGCAACGGCACCGCCATCTATCCCGATGGTTCCAGCGAGCCGCTGCGTTGCGTCGCGCTTTACGTGCGCGAACGCGCCGAAGGCCAGGTGCGCGAGATGATCCGCTGCAAGGGCACCAACATGGAGCTGAAGCTGGGCGGCAACTGGGCGGTAAAGAACGGCACCATCGCGGGCACCTGGACCGAGGACACCTACTCGTTGGCCGGTAAACTGAACGGCTTGGCGGTGCCAACCGGCTTCGATATCAAAGCCACCAGCACGTTTGCCGATGCCTCCGTTTCGGTGCGCATGTCGGGTTGCCGCCAGGACATCGTGATGACCTTCAGCCAACAGGTCGACCATCTAAAGATGGCGCTGCGCAAGTGTTAGCGCAGCTGCGGCCGTGCGCGCTCCGCGGCCGTGCCGATTAGGCCTTTCGCTATCCCCAAAACCGGTCTAGGTCGGGCAGCGACCTCGTCACTGCCATCGCATGGCCGTGATTCCAATCGAAAAACCGGCTTCCAGGTTACGGGAAGCGCTCTTGTGGATGGCCCCCATGACTGAGCAAATTGAGTTTCCCATCCTGCATGACGAATTTGCCGGGCAGAACACCGTTGACGGCAAGAAGGTGTTGTGCGCCCTGACCGGGCGTATGATCGCGCGCCGCAATGCCATTCCGCTGGAATCGGTGCGCCCCACCCTGGTCGACCGCATCATGCGCGACCACCCGGACCTGCCGGCCGACGCCCTGATCAGCCGCGACGAAGTGGGGCGCTACCGCTCGCTCTATGTCGAGGAGATCCTGAAGGCCGAGCGCGGCGAACTTTCCGAACTCGACAAGCAGGTGGCCGAGAGCCTGAACAACCACGAAACCATCTCCGAGGACGTCGAAGAGGACTATGCCGAAGAGCGCACGCTGGGCGAGAAGCTGTCCGACCACCTGGCCAGCTTTGGCAGCTCCTGGTGGTTCCTGATCAGCTTTGGCGTCTTCATGCTGGTGTGGATCACCATCAACTTGACGGTCGGTTCCGGCCGCGCCTTCGATAGTTACCCGTTTATCCTGCTGAATTTGATGCTGTCCTGCGTTGCCGCCATCCAGGCCCCGATCATCATGATGAGCCAGAAGCGCACCGAGCAGAAGGACCGGTTGCGCTCGCGCAACGACTATCAGGTGAACCTGAAGGCGGAATTGGAGATCCGGCATCTGCATGAGAAATTCGACTACATGCTGACCAAGCAGTGGCAACGCCTAGCCGAGATCCAGCAAATCCAGCTTGAGATCATGCAGGAACTGGTGCCGCGCCGGAAGCTCGGCAAGTAGATTGGGTCAAGCTCTTGCGCGACCCAACGGCGCCGCCGTCTTGGAGTTACACCGGCCAACCTATCGTTTGACTCGTGCTCGCAAGCGGGCGCACAGCGGTGCGCCCCTACGCCATGACATCTGTCACGAACCTTCAAAGTGACAGGTCAAACCATAAGTTGGATGGTATTACACGCACGCGCAGGCAAGGTCGGCGGCGATGTCGCCAACGAACACCGGCGCAAAGCCGCCGCCGGGTGTGCGCATATTGGTGGTCTGGCCCTGATAGAGCCGCGCGGCCAGCAGCTGCACGGCGCCGTCATAGCTATAGTTGCGGATGTCGACCTTCATGAGCTGGCGCGTCCCGTCGACGCTGACACCGCGGCCACTGGGTTGCACCAGCGCCTGGGCGATGTAATCACCAGCCAGAATGTCCGTCCACACGCGTTTCGTCAGCTTATCGCCGCGATAGGCGGCCTTGCTGCCATAGCCGCGCGCCGGTTTGAAGAACAGGCGCGAGCGCCCGCTCCACAGCGCATCGGCGCGAGCCGCCGTCACCGGCTCGGTCTTGGCGATGCCCTGGTGCAGCAGCGCGATGACTGGCTCGGCCACCCCCCAGCTGGCCAGCACGGCAGGATCGGTCATGGCAATGAGATTGCGCTTGTCGGCAAATAGCGCATGGGCGCGCGGGTTCGGCGTCACCGCCACCGCGCCGGCAAGATAGGCCGCGCGCACGTCACGGTGCCGATCCTCGGTGAAGGCAAAATCCGTGAGACGGTTGTAGATCAGATCGATCGGCTGCCCATCATGCCACAGCGCGCCATCGCGCCATTGCAGCGCTCCGGCATCGGCGATGACCGCAGCGATGCCGTGCCGCTCGAACAGCCGCTGGAACAGCCGGAATTCGGGGTAGAGGAATTGCGCCTCGGGTTGATCATCGACGATGGCGATGCGGGCGAGTGGCCGCGCCGGACCTTGGCGGCGGAACTCGCTCTGGAAGCTTTCGATAAATCGCGCGCTCATCTGCTCGAGGCTCGAGGATATCGGATACAGCACCTCGACTTCTTTGCAGCAGGCCCGTTGCGCCTGGGCGAGGTAAGCGTTCAACAGCGCCCCGCCAGCATTGGTATTGATTTCAATGAGTTGTGGACCATCTGGCCCAAGGTGAAAGTCGTAGCCCATGAACACGCCGATCGGCCCCGGATCGAAGCCTGCGATCTGCGGCGCATAAGCAAGCACCGCGTCGCGAAAGGCCGGCAGCCGCGTCACGCCCTCAATGGCCGTGATGATATTGCGCATGTGCGCCGCATGGTGCGTCGAAATGAACACCGGCAGCCGCGACACCAGGCCCGGATGCGTGCGCGCCAGCTCGGCGGCAAAGTGGTCGTCGCCGATCTCACGCGCGAACGCTGCGCCCAGCGCGTCCACATCGAGGCTGCGGCACAGGCAATCGATATTCAGGCGCTCGACCGTGTCCTGCATGGCAGCTATTGTCCCTGTTGGCCCCAACGGTACTTATATAGGAACGAAATCACCATGAGCTACACCCTCTACAGCAACAAGGGTTCAGGCGGCTTTGCCGTCGAGGCGGCGCTGACCAAGGCGGGCGCGCCTTTTACCGTGGTCGTGATCGACTACGACAAGGACGAGCAGAAGTCGTCCGCCTTCGCCAAGATCAATCCGATGCGCCAGGTGCCGGCCATGACGTTGCCGGATGGAACGCTGATGACAGAGTCGGCGGCCATGGTGCTGCATCTGGCGAGTGCGTTCCCGACCAAGGGCCTGGCACCCGCGGCGGGAACGTCCGAGCACGGAAAATTCCTGCGCTGGATGCTGTTCATGGCGGTCAATCTCTACGAGGCGGACCTGCGCTATTTTTATCCCGAGCGCTACACGACGAATGCGGCCGGAGCCGAAGCTGTCAAGGCATCGGGAGCTGCTCACATGGCCAAGAGTTTTGCGTTGATCGAGAGTGACCTTGCTCCCTTCATTCTGGGCAAGGACCTATCGATCGCCGATGTGTATCTCGCAATGCTCAGCAAATGGAGCCCAGTGCCGCTGGCAACGCCCAAATTCAATGCATTGCGCGGCGCCGTCGCCGCCGATCCGGCCTACGGCCCGGTATGGGCCAAGCATGGATTTGCCGGGTAAGTCATAAGGCCAATTGCTGATTGAGAGTCCGTCCGTCGCCTTGGCGTCACGCCGCATCGCGGCGATGAAACCGGCGCCCAACAGCACTTCCACGATGACGGCCGATAGGATGCCGATGCCGGCGTGGCCTGACACCCGCTCAAACATGCTGAACCCTGCCAGGCTGAAGCAGCCGCAGATGAAACCGTTGGTCAGTGCATCGTGGCCGGCCGACGGCTCGGCTTTGCGCGCCAGAAAAAACATCATGCCGACTGCGAAAAACAGCGTGACGGCCCATCAGCCCGACCGGGTAGGAATTATCCACGCCCCAGACCAACGGCACCAGCCATTGCGCCAACTGCCAGCCGGGGACGAACAACCAGACGGTTGCAAGTGCCAAGCAAACCACGCCGGCAATCGTCGCCATGGCACGCAACGTCAAAATGCGAACCTCCCCAGGAGAAACTGACTCGTCCCTAGACATCCAAATTCGCCACGCTCAGCGCATTCTCCTGGATGAAATCGCGGCGCGGCTCGACCACGTCGCCCATCAGCTTGCTGAAGATCTCGTCAGTCTCCGTGAGATCACCCAGCTTCACCTGCAAGAGCGTGCGCGCGTCCTTATCCAGCGTTGTCTCCCACAATTGATCCGCATTCATCTCACCCAGCCCCTTGTAGCGCTGGATCGAGCCGATGCCCTTGCGGCCGGTGGCGAACACGGCCTCCAGCAGCTGCGACGGCGCATGGATCGGCGTCTCGGTGTCCTTGCGCTTCAGCACGGCGGGCTCGAAGTAGATCTCGCCAAGCTCCTTATGCATCTCATTCAGGCGGCGCGCATCCAGGCTGCCGATCAGGCCGCGATCCAGCACATGGGCTTCCTTGACGCCGCGCAGCTCGCGCACGAAGGCGAGCCCCTTGTCGGCGGTGACGCGACCGGTCCAGCCGCCATCGGTTTCGTCCGCCAGCAGATCCAGCCGGCGCGAAATGTGCAAGGCTACCGTCTGCGCCGTGACATCATCGGCATACGACGCGGGAT
Organism: Hyphomicrobiaceae bacterium; assembly: GCA_031367715.1. Classification (GTDB taxonomy): domain Bacteria; phylum Pseudomonadota; class Alphaproteobacteria; order Rhizobiales; family Hyphomicrobiaceae; genus JANYHF01. The sequence goes on from JANLQJ010000279.1 coordinate 44,648, forward strand.
CAAGCCCGCCGGCAATGACGGCATGCTCGATCAGGAAGCGCGGATAGCGCGAATGCATGCCCGCCATCAGCTTTTGAGCCAGCCGCGCGCGGGTTACGATTTGCAACAGGTCAGCGCCGGCGCGCACTTCGCCGTTGGCCAGCGTCAGCACGCAATCGTCAAGTCCGGCCTCGATCAGATAGTCGTCCATCGCGGCCTGGTCCTTGAGATAGGTCTCGGCCCGGCCGCGCGCGACCTTGTAGAGCGGCGGCTGCGCGATATAGAGATGCCCCTTGTCGACCAGTTCGGGCATCTGACGGTAAAAGAACGTCAACAGCAGGGTGCGGATATGCGCGCCGTCGACGTCGGCGTCGGTCATGATGATGATCTTGTGGTAGCGCAGCTTGTCGAGCTTGAAGCCGTCCTTCTCGTCGCGCCCGATGCCGGTGCCCAGCGCCGCGATGATGTTGATCACCTGCTCGGAACCGAGCATGCGATCGAAGCGCGCGCGCTCCACGTTCAGGATTTTTCCGCGAATCGGCAACACGGCCTGGTACTCGCGCTTGCGGCCCTGCTTGGCCGAGCCGCCTGCCGAGTCGCCCTCGACGATGAACAGCTCCGTGTTCGTCGGATCGCGGTCCTGGCATTCGGCCAGACCGCCCGGCAGACTGAAGGCGTTCATCACGCCTTTGCGCGAAATCTCGCGGGCTTTGCGCGCCGCCTCGCGAGCTGCCGCCGCCTCGACCACCTTGCGCATGATGATCTTGGCTTCGTTCGGATGCTCCTCGAACCACTGGCCAAGCTGATCGCCGACGATGTTTTCCACCACCGGGCGCACTTCCGACGACACCAGCTTGTCCTTGGTCTGGCTGGAGAATTTCGGGTCCGGCACCTTCACCGAAAGGACGCAGGTGAGCCCCTCGCGGCAGTCCTCGCCGGTGAGATCGAATTTCTCCTTCTTGGCGCCGCCGGTCCCGTGCTCGCTGGCATATTTCGTGATCATGCGCGTCAGCGCGGCGCGGAAGCCGGCCAGATGGGTGCCGCCATCGCGCTGCGGGATGTTGTTGGTGAACAGCAAAGTATTCTCATGATAGCCGTCGTTCCAGGCCAGCGCCGCTTCCAACGTGATGGTTTTGGACGGAATGTCCTTGTTTTCCGACGTCAGCGTCTGCTCGCCGCGGATGACGATCGGATTGTCGATCAGCTGTTTTCGCGTTTTGTCGAGATGCTTGACGTAGGCGTTCAAGCCGCCGTCGTAATACATGGACTCGGACTTGGGCGGTGCGTGCCGGTCGTCGCTGAGTATGATGGTGACGCCCGAATTGAGGAACGCCAGCTCGCGCAGGCGATGCTCCAGCGTGTGGTAGTCGAACTCGGTCTTGGTGAAGGTGACCGGCGAGGGCAGGAAGGACACTTGTGTCCCCCGCTTTCCGTTGGCCGGGCCAACCTCCCTCAGCGGCGCCTGCGGCACGCCATCGTGGAAGCGGATATAGTGCTCGATGTCGCCGCGCCAGATCTTGAGGTCGAGCCAGGTCGAAAGCGCGTTCACCACTGTGACGCCGACCCCGTGCAGGCCGCCCGAGACCTTGTAGTCGTTCTGATCGAACTTGCCGCCGGCATGCAGCTTGGTCATCACCACCTCGGCCGCCGACACGCCTTCTTCCTTGTGAATGGCGGTGGGGATGCCGCGGCCGTTGTCGTCGACGGTGCACGACCCATCCGGGTTCAGCCGCACCTCAACCAGGGTGGCGTGGCCCGCCAGCGCCTCGTCGATGGCGTTGTCGACCACCTCATAGACCATGTGGTGCAGACCCGAGCCGTCGTCAGTGTCGCCGATATACATGCCCGGCCGTTTGCGCACGGCATCGAGGCCTTTCAGGACCTTGATCGAGTCCTCGTCATAGCTCTCGACAGGCGCCGTTTTGGCGGCTTGGGCTTTGCTCATGGGGGCTTTCCGGAGGGGGCCGCTGCAGGGCCAGGATCTGATCTCAGTTGTATAGCACGGATCAGTCGCAAATCGAAACATTCGCGCCTGCGATTGCGGGGTCTTTTGGCTTTGATTTCAGTGGATAAAAGGCGGTTGCGGGCGGGACGGAAGATTGGCGTCGTTTGCAAGTGTGTGGCTTGGCGAAATCGTCATGGGTGGGGCGACTTGCGGCCGCCCTGTGTCGGCGTGGCAAGCGGCACGAGGGCGGCCGCGGGCTGCCCTACGCCAAGGGCGCCGCCAGCTTCAAGATGTCCAAAAATTGCGCAGCGCTGTTGAGGTCCTGGAACGGCTCGGGGTCCGTCCCCGTCAGCCAGGCTTGCGAGCCAAGCGTCAGCAGCTCGGCAAACAGCGCGACGCGCCGCTGAGCATCCAGATGCGCTGCGATCTCGTCGAGCAGCAGGATCGGCGCGATGCCGTCGCGGCGCTGGCGCAGTAGGGCGGCGTGGCCGAGGATCAGATTGATCAGCAGCGCCTTCTGCTCGCCGGTCGAGGATAGCCGCGCCGGCATGGCCTTGGGGCCGTGGCCGACGATGAGATCGGACAGGTGCGGTCCCTCCAAGGTTCGGCCAGCGGCGCGATCGCGCGGGCGCATGTCGCGCAAGAGGCGCGCGTAGCCGTCCTCGACATCGACCGCAGGACGGGTCGCGAGATCCTGCTCCAGCCGGCCTTCGAGGCCGAGGTCCGCCCAGGGGAAGGGAGAGTTCGGGGAGGCTGCCCGGCGCGCCGCGATGGTGGCCATCAGATGCGCCATGGTCTCGCGCCGCGCCGCCGCGATGGCAACCCCCAGTTCCGCCATCTGCAGTTCAAGACCGGTCAGTTGAGTTGCCGAGGCTCCATCCTCCAGCGCTTTGTTGCGTTGACGCATCGCACGCTCGAATTGCCCCGTACACGTTCGATAGGCAGGGTCGAAACCCGCGATCAGCTTGTCGAGAAAGCGGCGCCGCTCGCTGGCCGGACCGATGAACAGGCCATCCATGGCCGGCGTCAACCACAACACCTCGACATGTTCGGCGAGGGCTGCCGGCGAACGGTTCTCGCCGTCAATGCGCACGATGCGGCCGGTGGCGGCGGCCGTCGTCCCGATACGGATGGTCTCTTCGCCCGATTGCACCAGCGCGCTGACGGTCCAGTCACCGGCGCTGCCGATGCGCGCCATGTCGGCATAAGCAGCACGCCGCAGGCCCGGCCCCGGGGCGAGCAGCGAAACCGCTTCCATCAGATTGGTCTTACCGGCCCCGTTCGGCCCGGTCAGCACGATCGGCTCGGCGCCGAGCGTTACTTCGAGCGTGGCGTAACTGCGGAAATCCGTGAGCTGCAGCCGCTCGACCCATTGTCCAGTCACGCGATCACCGGAACCGTAGCGATCGTAGGGTGCAATAGGCCTGCGTCAGGCCGTATGGCACCGCGATCACGACGGTTGCCCATGAATGGCGCAACACCGCCCCGAAGTTGGGCCCCATTGCACGCAACCGTCCAGGCACCCTGGTTCATCACACGCGCATCGGCATCAGCACATACAGCGCGCCTTCGTCGCTCTCGTCGCGTACCGTGGTTGGCGAGCCGGCGTCCGAGAGGAACAGTTTCACCATCGGGCTCTCCAGCTGGGCGGTGATGTCGAGCAGATAGCGGGCGTTGAAGCCGATTTCCAGCTTGTCGGCATCATAGTCGACCGGGATCTCTTCGGTGGCGCTGCCGCCATCGGGATTGGTCACCGACAGCACCAGCTTGCCGCTCTCGATGGCGAGTTTCACCGCGCGGCCGCGCTCGCTTGACACCGTCGCGACGCGGTCCACCGCATTGGCGAATTCGGCGTTGCCGACCATCATCACCTTGTTATTAGCTTGCGGGATGACGCGTTGATAATCGGGGAACGTGCCATCGATCAGCTTGGAAGTCATCACCACCTTGTCGGCGGCCTTGTCCTTCTCGATCGAGAACTGGATGCGTGTGTTCGACAAGGCGACGCGGACATTGCCATCGACGCCTTCGAGCAGCTTGTGCACTTCGTTGACGGTCTTGCGCGGCACGATCACGCCCGGCATGCCTTCGGACCCGGCCGGTGCGGCAAGCTCAATTTGCGCCAGCCGGTGGCCGTCGGTCGCGACCGCGCGCAGCACGGTCTTGCCGGCCGATTGCGCGGTATGCAGATAGATGCCATTGAGATAGTAGCGTGTCTCCTCGGTCGAGATGGCAAAGCGCGCCTTTTCGATCAGGCGGCCAAGCTCGTGCGCCGCCAGTTCGAATTCGTGCGGCATCTCGCCGGCGCCGATGTCGGGAAATTCGTCCGCGGCCAGGGCCGGCAACTGGAAACGGGCATGCCCACAGGTCAGTTGCAGCCGCTCGCCGCCGCCCGCCGATTCAAGGGTGATCTGCGAACCATCGGCCAATTTGCGCACGATATCGTGCAGCAGATGCGCCTGGATGGTGACCGCGCCCGCTTGCGTCACGTCGGCAGGCACGCTTTCCACCACCTCACGCTCCAGATCGGTGCCCTTCAGCGACACCGATCCTTCGGCGCTGGCGCGCACCAACACGTTGGACAGAATGGGAATAGTCGTGCGCCGCTCGACGACGCTGGCCACGTGCGACAGAGCTGCAAACAGCTGGCTCCGTTCAATCAGCAACCGCATGCGAAAGACCCTCAGGTGTGCAGGATGCGCGCGCCGCAGGAAGACCCAGACGGCTCGCTTTGTCGTAGTGATTCGTTTAGCAGGCGCGCAAGCATGGGCCAAGCGTCTTGCGCGCGATCGGTGGGGACATGATGTTGATCCGCAGCCGGGCAAGGTCGCAGATGTCGATGCTGCAGCCCACGCTGCGGATGACCTTCGTGTCCGCTAAAAAAAAGGACCGGCCCCGACCCGAAAGGCCGATCCGGTCCATCACTGGAACCCCAACGCGCATTACCGCGAGGATGTACGACCCTCGTCCCTTCGGCGATGCACCCGGTGTTCCCTCGTTCGACCGATAACGCAGGCCGGGAATTGAGGATTGCCCTCAATCCCGGTCCTCCATGGCTTGGTTGTCAATTGCCACGGCTGGCGTCGCGCGGTCGTCCCCGCTAAACTTTTGTCCGACCCATCCAAACTGTCATCCCGTGTCTGCAGCGCAGCGTTTTGACGCTGCGCTGCAGACACGGGACCTCATTCTTGTTTGCGCTCGGCGACTCCCGGTCCGGGAGCCGGCCGCCGAGCGCGCGTCGCTCATCCCAAAAACTGTCATCCCGTGCGCGGCGCAGCGTTTTGACGGTGCGCCGCAGACACGGGACCTTTCGGGGCCATTGCTG
>JANLQJ010000066.1:0-69601 GCA_031367715.1 Hyphomicrobiaceae bacterium
AGCGCTGCACCATAAGAATGCTGCAGCGCATCCGGGATGACAATCTTGCAAAGCCCATCTCAACTGTCATCCCGTGCGCGGCGCAGCGTTTTGACGGTGCGCTGCAGACACGGGACCTCTCAGGGCTCCTGCCGTGGTCCAGCACGGCTGGAGCCCGATGAGGTCCCGGATCAGCGCTGCACCATAAGAATGCTGCAGCGCATCCGGGATGACAATCTTGCAAAGCCCATCTCAACTGTCATCCCGTGCGCGGCGCAGCGTTTTGACGGCGCGCTGCAGACACGGGACCTGAAAGGGCTCCTGCCGTGGTCCAACACGGCTGGAGCTCTGATACCGGCCAACCTATCGTTTGACTCGTGCTCGCAAGGGGCGCACAGCGGTGCGCCCGTCCAAGAGCTTGCCGCGCAGCTAGACGGGCGCACAGCGGTGCGCCCCTACAAATCACCGATGAGTCAGCATCAACGACGCTTGGTGTTACCCCTTCGCCTTGGCAAAACACACCTTCATCGCCTCGCAGCGCGCCGGCCCCGGCAAATGCCCCTTGTCGGCCGCCAGCGGTTTCCAGAAATCGCAGATCGCCTGCACGCCAGCGGCGTCCAGCCACTTCTGCGACACGCCGTCGGCGATGGCCGAACAGTCCGCCACTGTCTCGTCGGGCCCGTGCAACTGATGCCCGCATTCGTGGCCGAAGGCGTAGAGGCGCACGACCTTGGGGAGCTTGTCGAAGGCTGCGGGGTTGAGGATCACGAAGCCGGGCTCGGCGGCGGCCACATCGTCGAGTTTCGGGTTCAGGACGATCTGCACCTTGCCGCAGGCCAGCGGCGTTCCGTCCACACCGTATCCCGCCGGCGCCAGTGTCCGGCCAGGGGCGTAGGAGAGATATTCGGCCAGCGTCGGCGGGGCGGCTGGGGCACTCGCAATCTGATAGGCGAACAACGCACAGGCCACGGCGAGGCCGATCAGCAGCAACAGTCGCAACCGCGCGGGGGTCCAGTCCATGACTTAGCGCCCATCGTAGGGGCGCACAGCGGTGCGCCCGTCTAATACCCGCCCACTTATGGTCTGACCTGTCACTTTGAAGGTTCGTGACAGAGGTCATGGTGTAGGGGCGCACAGCAGTGCGCCCGTCCAAGAGCTTGCCGCGCAGCTAGACGGGCGCACTGCCGTGCGCCCCTACCACCCTTATGCCGATGCATCAAAACTTGCCCTTGTCGCCATAACAGCGGCGCACCGTGTCGCAGCGTTGCGGGCCGGAAAAATGCATCACATCGCCGTGCGAGGGCGAGATGAAATTACAGATCTCCTCGACCCCCGCCGGCGTCAGCCAGCCCTGGCGGCGGCCGCGCTGGGCGGCAAAACAATCGGCCTCATCCTCGTCAGGGCCTTTGAACTGATGCCCGCATTCGTGCGAGTAGATCCACAGCGAAACAGCTGGTGGCAGACCTTCGAGCTTTTTCGGATTGAGGATGATGAAGCCGTCATAGGCGGCCGCAAAATCATCGAGACCGGGGTCGAGCACGACCGGGCGCACGCCGCAGCTGACCTTGTGGCGGCTGAGCAGCAGATCGCCCGATTCGACGATGCTGGCCTTGCCACCGATATGGGCGACGTAATCCTCGGCGGTGGGGATCGAGCCGGACGGCGTGTAGTCGGCGGCGCGAACGGCGGTCGTGACCAACAGACAGGCTGCGGCCAGCGCGAGACAGCAGCGATGCACAGTAAGGACAAACATCAATCGCACTCTGGTCAGGCAGGACAAGTTCGGCACGGGAACACAAAACGTGACCGGGTTCAACCACAGGTCGCAAAAGGCGCCGCTGTCGGTGGCCGAATTGCGCATGGTGTCCCCAGCGTTGGCGGCTCGCAGCATGGTCGCTATTGGCTGACTGTGGCCTGAACGAGGCCATACCTCAGCCCTTGCGGCCCGGTGCGGTCTCGAAACACTGCTTGAGAGCATCGCAGCGTTCTGGGCCAGCCAGATGAGCACCGTCCGCCTCGGTGTGCCACAGCGCCCTGCAAGCCTGCTTGAGGCCGGCGGGGGTCAGCCAGCCCTGGCGCTTGCCGGAGCGCACCGCCCAGCAGTCCGCCGAACTCTCGTCGGTGCCGACATACTGGTGGCCGCATTCGTGCAGAAAAACCAGGCGCTGCACGATCTGGGGATACTTGTTCAGAAATTTCGGACCGAACATAATCAGCCCTTGCACGGCAAACCCGGGGCCGGGAACCGCATTGCTCACCACCACCTTGGCGGCGGCACAGCTCAGTCTCATGCCGCCAATATTGGCGCTGCCGGCGCTGGCACCGCGGGTTTCAGCCAAGGCCGCGCAGCAAGCAATCCCGAGGGCCAGCGCCGCGACCGACCAGAGCCCTCTCGACCACACCGACACCACGCACGCGACCATGCCATTGCCCCCTTGGACCCACAATTTCCTCAGCCACCGGCACATTCCGCCAGAACCGGGCCGGTGTGCAAGGCGCTTCTGCGTCACGGCGGCGGATTTCCTACCCAGCTGAGCTATTTCGGTCCGCCTCATCATTTGCGGCGGCTGCTTCGATGGCCTCCATATCGGCGTCCGAGAGGCCGAAATGGTGGCCGATCTCATGCACCAGCACATGCGTTATGACGCCGCCCAGCGTGTCCTCGAACTCGGCCCAATAGTCCAGCATCGGACGGCGGTAGAGGAACACCAGATCAGGCGTCGCGGCGACGGCGCTGTCGCGGCCCGCCAGGCTGACGCCCTGATAGAGGCCGAGAATATCGAACGGCGTCTCGGCATCGAGATCGTCGAGCACGCTGTCCTCGGGAAAGTCCTCGATGCGGATGACCAGATCGGTGCAACGCTCGCGGAAATGCTCCGGCAGCCGCGCGAACGCGGCGAGCGCGATGGTCTCGAAGTCCTCCAGCGAGGGCGACTGGCGAGGCCCCCAGTCGGAAACCGATAGCGGCGTTTCAATCACGCGGAGGTGTCCCCATGGTTGGCCATTTCGGCAGCAAGCGCACTCAGGCCTTGTCGATAGGTGGGATAGCGCAAGGCGACGCCAAGCTCCTGGCGGATGCGCAAATTTCGCACCCGGCGGTTGTCGGCATAGAAGCTTGCCGCCATCGGCGAAAGTTTTGCTTTGGCGAACGGCACCTGCGGCGGCGGCGCGAGCGCCAGCAGGCCGGCGGCATAGGCGACCACCTCGTCGGGCGGGGCGGGCTCATCGTCGGTGACGTTATAGATGCGGCCGGGCTTGCCGCGCGCGATGCCGGCCGCCAAGGTTTGCGCGATGTCGGCGATGTGGATGCGGTTGAACACCTGCCCCGGCTTGACGATGCGCTGGGCGCTGCCGTCGATGAGATTGAGCAGCGGATTGCGGCCGGGGCCGTAGATGCCGGCGATGCGGAAGATCTGCACGCTGCGCTGGGTTGCGGCACCGAAGTCGAGCCAAGTGGTTTCCGCCTCCAGCCGCCGGATCGAGCGCTCCTGGCGCGGCGCTGGCGGCGTTTCCTCGTCAACCCAAGCGCCGCCGCTATCGCCGTAGACACCGATGCTGGACAGGTAACCGATCCATTGCAGGCGCGGCGCGGCCGCGAGTTGGTCGCGGCACGCCGACAGGACCGGGTCCGAGGTCGAACCCGGCGCAATCGACACCAGGAGATGCGTCGCCGTATCGATGGCGGTGGCGAGGCCGGCGCGGACATTGTCCCCGTCGAAGATGTGGCCCGCATAGCCCATGGCGGCAAGACGCGCTGCTCCCAGCGGCGTGCGCGATGTGCCGGTGATCCGCCAGCCATGCGGCACCAAACGGCCGGCCAGCGCCTCGGCGCTGTATCCCAGGCCAAGACAGAGCAGTCGTTTCATATCATTGGCTCCGCAGCAGCCATGGGGTCAGACCCCTTCAGCCAAGAGGGCTGACGCCATTCCATCAACACGGCCGAATCCGGCTCGACGGGACGCCAGCGTTGCGCCAGCTTCTCGAACGCCTCTTGCGGCACCAGCCGCGCCAAGGCCCAAACCGCCATTGCCCGCACCAAGGGTGAGGTGTCCGTCAGCAGCGGCTCGATCAACATGGCGAGCCCCGCGTCGCCCGAATTACCCGCCGCGATCAGCACGTTGCGCAAAAAACGGTCGCGGCCGGCGCGTTTGACCGGCGAGCCCCGGAAGCGCGCGCGAAAACCTGCGTCGTCGAGCGCCAGCAATTCTGCGATCGGCGGCGGCTCGGCCCCTTCCGGTGCCAAGAGCCGGCTCTCCTGCGCGGCTGCGGCGAACTTGTTCCAGGGGCAGACGGCCAGGCAATCGTCGCAGCCATAGACGCGGTTGCCCATGGCGGCGCGGAATTCCGGTGCGATATGCCCTTTGTGCTCGATGGTCAGATACGAGATGCAGCGCCGTGCGTCGAGCTGGTAGGGCGCGGGAAACGCCTGCGTCGGACAAACCTGCAGGCAACGCGAGCAGCTGCCGCAGTGGTCCTGCTCGGCCGCATCGGGCGCGATTTGCGCTGTCGTCAGGATGGCGCCGAGGAAGAACCAGGAGCCGAGGTCGCGCGAGACCAGATTGGTGTGCTTGCCTTGCCAGCCCAGCCCGGCGGCGGCCGCGAGCGGCTTTTCCATCAGCGGCGCGGTGTCGACGAACACCTTGACGTCGGCCCCGGTTTGCGCTGCCAGCCAACCGGCCAGCCGTTTCAGCTTCGGCTTGAGGATGTCGTGATAGTCGGCTCCCTGCGCATAAACCGAGATGGCGGCCCGCCGCGGTTGCGACAGCACCGCGAGTGGGTCATTGCCGTCGCCATAGCGCATCGCCAGCATGATGGCGGAGCGCGCCTGTGGCCACATGGCTTGCGGTGTCGCGCGCCGGTCCACCGTTTCGGCCAGCCAGCCCATGTCGCCGCAATGTCCCAGCGCCACGAATTGCCGCAGTCGTTCTCCCGCGGCGGGATCGGCATTGGCCGAGGTCACGCGCACGTCCGCAAAGCCCTCGGCAAAGGCCTTGGCGCGCAAGGCTGACTTGAGTTGCTCCGGCTCGTCCATGGTCCGCTCAAAAATCCGGATCGGCATAGTGCGCAGGCGGCAACGGCGCCCCCGGCACTCGCTCGGAGAGGATCGTCCGCATGGACGGCCGCGATTTCATGCGCGCATACCACTGGCGCGCCATCGGCCGTTCCTCCCACACCAGCTCGTCGACATAGTCGAGACACGAGACATGCGCGGCGGCGGCCAGGTCGGCAAAGGACATTTCGGCGCCGGCCAGCCAGTTGCGGTCGTGAGCAAGGAAATCCAGATAGCCCAGGTGATAGCGCAAATTCGCGCGCGCGCCGCGCAACAGATCGGCATCAGGCTTGCGCGCGCCGGCGGGATCGTAGCGGCTGTAGATTTTCTCATCCAGCAGCGGTCGGGTCACCTCACGGTTCCACTTGCCATGGAACCAGTCGACCAAGCGGCGGCATTCGGCGCGCCTCTCGGCCGGGCCGGGGAACAGCCTGGGGAGAGTGTTGCCGGCCGGCGCGGCTTGCGTATCGGCGAGGTATTCCGAAATGGCATAGGCCCCGCAGACTGGCGCGCTTCCTTCGGGGCACAGCACCGGCAGCTCGCCGGACGGATTGAGCGCCAGGAACGCCTCGCGCCATTCCCACGGTTTTTCCTCTTCCAGCGTCACCTCGACTTTGAGCTCCGCCAGGGCAAGGCGAATCGAGCGCGCAAACGGACAGAGCCGAAAATGGACCAGTTTTTGCATCGCAGTAGCGAATCTCCAATATCGCCTCGTCACTTTCGCACGTTACGCGCCGCGTTCCAATTGGCCGCGGGCGGCCGGCTGGGCAATCGCATGAACGAAGATCACTTTTTGAGATTGCTCATGTTTTCGTCATGGCCGCGTCGTGCGACGGCAGGCGGGGCGTGAGGTGATTGATGAGCAGCCGAGCGTGGATCAAAACGCTTCAGGCCATCGCCCCGCGACGCTGCCGGATCCCCATGGCCCAAAGCGCTGGGTTCGACTAGAACGCATTTGGAACCATGAGGGGAGAGCCACATGAAAATATCCGTCGGCTATTTGTTCTATGTTATCGCCGTTGTCATCACCGGGCTGGTGGTGGCGTCGAAATATTTCCACTTTGCGATTGCGCCTGTGACGGGCTGGCTGATGGCCGATTCGACCGCCAGCCTGCTGCTCGCCCTGGTGCTGGCGCTTCTGTCACGTTGGCTTTGACAGCCGCACCCCTGTATTAGCCTGCCGATCCGTGTCGGGCGGCGCGGCAATTTTCGGGGGACCTTCACATGCACGACTATCTGATCGCCGTCCTGCTCGGCATTGTCGAGGGGCTGACCGAGTTTTTGCCGATTTCCTCGACCGGGCACCTGATCCTGGCCGAAAAGCTGCTCGGCGTCACCGGCCCGGTCTGGCAGCCGTTCGAGGTCATGATCCAGCTCGGCCCGATCCTGGCGGTGGTCATGCTGTATTGGAACAAGCTCTGGTCGACCTTCACCGGCCTGATCAGCGAGCCGCGCTCGCGCCATTTCGCGCTGCTGCTGCTGCTGGCGCTGCTGCCAGCCGTGGTGCTTGGCTATCTGTTTTCCGGCCTGATCAAGTCCTACCTGTTCACCCCGCTGGTGGTCGGCATCACGATGATTGTTGGCGGCCTGATCATCCTTTGGGTGGAGAACACGCATCGCCAGGAAATCCATCACGAGGCCGATGAATTGCCGTATCTGACCGGCGGTCTGATCGGCCTTGCGCAAGCGGTGGCGATGATCCCGGGCACGTCGCGCTCCGCCGCGACCATTGTTGGCGCCCGCCTGCTCGGGCTCAGCCGGCGCGCCGCGACCGAGTTCTCGTTCTTCCTGGCCATTCCCACCATGATGGCGGCGTTCGCCCACGAGGCGATCAAATACCGCCATGAGCTGAACATGGATACGCTCGGGCTGATCGGTGTCGGCTTCCTGGCGGCGTTCCTCTCGGCCTATCTGGTGATCAAGCCGTTCCTGGCGTTCGTCAGCACGCGCGGCTTCGAGACCTTCGCGCAATACCGTATCGTGATCGGGACATTGGTGGTGGTGCTGTCGCTGCTGGCGGTGCTGTAGCCGGCCTCAACCCCGATAATGCGCATACTGACCGTTGGCCTTGAAGCGCTCCAGATAGCCCGGCACCACGGCTTCGATGCCCTGCGGCGCCATGATGCCGAGAGCGGCCAGGTCGCGGTGCTCGGCGCTGGCCTCGCGGCTCACCACGCTGTCGATTTTCAGCATGCGCACCTGATCCACGGTCAACGGGCGCCAGCTCATCGGCAGCGGCTTGGTCAACGCGGCCAGCACCTTGGCGGCCCAGATCGGCACCGGCAGCAGCGGCCTCGAATGGCCGGCATAGCTCATGGTGCGCTGGAGCAACTCGCGGAACGTGAACACCTCCGGTCCGCCCAGCTCATAGATGCCACCCGGCTTGGCCGCGCCGGTCAGGCTGGCCAGGATCGCAGCCGCCACGTCGCCGACATAGACCGGCTGGAAGTGGGCGCCGCCGCCGATCGACGGCATCAGGGGCGAGCCCTGCGCGACGCCGGCGAAGCGGTTGAAGAATTCATCCTCGGGGCCAAAAATGACGGACGGGCGCAGGATCACCGCGCCGCTGTGTTCGGTCAGCACCGCGGCCTCGCCCCTGCCCTTGCTCTGCGCATAATGGGCCGGCGCGCGCGCATTGGCGCCGAGCGCCGAGAGATGCACCAGGCTGCCGATGCCAGCCTCGCGCGCCGCCTTGGCAACAGCGCGCGCGCCCTCGACATGCAGCGCCTGGAAGGTCTGGCGCCCGCTCTCGGCCAGCACCGCGACCAGGTTGACGACGGCATCCGCCCCGTCGACGGCGCGCCGCACAAGGCCGCGTCGCGCACATTGGCCTGCACCGCCATGATCTGCCCGACCCCGCCCATCGGCTGCAGATGCCCGGCCAGGTCCGGCCGGCGTTCAGCGGCTCGCACCCTGAAACCCTGCCTGGCCAGCAGCCGCACGGCATGCCGGCCGACAAAGCCCGAGCCGCCAAACACCGTCACCAGACCGCCAGTTGCCAGCACCGTGGTTCTCCTAAATGTGGACTGTTGTGAGGATGGGATACACGGGGCCGGGGCCGGGCTCAAGGTGCTGCCCTGTCCCAGCAGATCGAGACGCCCTCGCGTGCAGCCCCGTAAAAGAAGCGAAGTTGAATGTAGTATAGTTCTCAGAAATAGTGTCTTGAGTTCTGAACTGGAGTTAATACGACTCATACCAGCCCACTTATGGTTTGACCTGTCACTTTGAAGGTTCGTGACAGAGGTCATGGCGTAGGGGCGCACAGCAGTGCGCCCGTCCAAGAGCTTGCCGCGCAGCTAGACGGGCGCACAGCAGTGCGCCCGCTTGCGAGCACGAATCAAACGATAAGTTGGACGGTATTACTGCCCGTTCCGCCCCTTGATGTTGGCCTCGCGCAGTGCCTTCTTCCTGGCATACTTGCCCAGCACAGCGCGCGCCTTCTCCAACACCGCGTCGGCGATCACGGCTTGCCCCTCTGAGGTTGGATGAAACGCGCCGGAATAAGTGCTGGCCAGCACCAGCTGGAACCATTCGATGCTTTGCAGGTTCAACACCGATTTCAGGATGGTCGAGGAGATATGGTAGTTGCCGGTCATGAAGGCGTCGTTTGGAGTGCGGAACCAGCGCTGGCGCGCCACATAGGGGCGGAACTCGGCCGGATTGTAGGGCGTCCACGTCCCATCGACCATGCGCGGCATGCGCGAATCGTCGGAAAAATTGGTGGCGCCCTCGTCAACACCGGCGCACACGCCATGGCCAGCGAACTCGGGCCGGTGCCGCTCTATATAGGTCCAGCCATAGGTCTTGGCGGACGCCCGCATGGTCCGGTTCAACTTCTCGCCGGCCGCTTCGTCGGCCTTGGCCTTGTCGCTGTCGAGTTCGAATTCGGGAAACACTGTCATGCCGGATTGGCCGTGCGGGCAGACATCCTGACCGTTCTCCTGCAGCGTCATGACCGGATAGGCCGTGAGCAGAATGCGGTCCGACTGGTCCCACGGGATCTGCAGATGGCCATGCAGGGCGCGGTTCAAAGCCTGGAAGCGCTTTTCCAGCGTCGGCAGCAGCGCGATAAGTTCTTCCGGCTCCTCGACTTCGCCCATCCAGCCGCCGAGTTTGCGCAGCGTGCCTTTGTTGGCTAACACCGTGTTGGCGACCAGGCGCGCAAAGCCGACATCATTGCCACCGACCGAGAGCATCAGCAGGTCGATGCGGCGGACAACCGATCGCGGGCAGGTGGCGAGCACGATGTTATCGAGTTCGGGGATGATGCCGTTCAGCGAATAGGTGTTCTGGTAGTTGGTTTCGGTTGGTTGCGTTGCGCCGCATTGCAGACGCGCAACCGCGCTGACCTGCGGCTTGTCCGGCTGGTCCTTGGCCCATTCGGTGCCCTTGTAGGAGATCATCAGCCCATAAACGATCTCGGCGCCCGCGCAGGCGAAATTGGCGTAGGTGATGGCGCGGTGCGGGTCCTCTAGCGCCAACTGCAGGGCGGTGCGGGTCGAATAGGCATAGAGCGAGCGATGGCAGGCGGGCGAAAGCCAATGCGGGCCGGCGGCCAGGAACGAATTGTCGCCGATGCTCAGCCAATCGCCGATGCGAGCGGGATAGCCGGTCAGCTGCACGCCGCCCGGAGCCGTGCCATAACTGACGGTGCGGTCGCGCGAGAATTCGACCGGCTGGTCGGGATTGCCTTCACCCGAGCCGACGCTGTCGCCGATGGCGACGATCAGAATGTCCTCGACCTTGACCACGGTTTCGGCAACCAGCGTGCCGTTGGCCGAGACGCTGACACGGGCGCCGGCCGGATAGGGAATGTCGAGCGCCGCAGTGCCGCCGCAGCCCACATGGACGTGCTGGTCTTCGGTATCCTCGATGCCGGCGCCGCTGGCAACCGACCAGTCGCAGTCCCCCTCCGTGAGCAACGGGTCGTTGAGCTGCACCAGCACCCGGTGGCTTTGCGGATTGACGTAGCCCTGCTCGTTGCCACATGGGCCGTAGACCGCCCCGTCGCGGTTCCAGCAGGTGGTGCCGAAGGATTCGCGCGCCCAGCCGAAGGGATATTTCTGCATCAAGCGGCGTTCGGCGCTGAGGATGGGTTCGAGTTTCTCGGCCTCGGTCAGCTGCTCGTAGATCTCGCGATGAACGTGCGTTTTCTCGGCCTCGGTGAACAGACGGAATGGGTTTTCGACATGCCAGACGATTTCAGCGGCAGCGGTGGGCGAGGCGAACGCCAGCGTAAATGCCAGAGCAGCCCAACAGCAACGCAACAGGGTCGGCCGCATATCCACTCCTTGGTGCCTGGCGAAATGCCGAAACCCGGACGCCGTGCTCACGCCAAACGTCCCGACACTTGCGCCCGCCACAGCCGCCACCAGCGTTGCAGTGCGCTGACATCCGTGTTCTGGCTGGACGCCTGCCAAAGATAGGCGCGCACCATCGCGAGGGGAAGGAAGCCCGGCAGCAGGGCGCTGTCAAGGCGGCTGACAGCGCTGACCGCGCCAGGCAAGGCGGTGCGGCATCGAGCGATCAGAGCCGCGCGTGCGGCGCCATCGCCATGTGGTTGATTGGCCAGGCTGCGGGCAAGGCCATAAGCTAACCCTGAGGTTAGCGCAGCGGCCTCCAGGTCTTTCGAGTACGTCGCCCCTAGCGCGCGGGCCGCCAGTGTGAAGGCCGCACCGTGGCCCTTGTGCAGATGCGAACGCAGGGCTTGCGGATCGCTCCAGGCCGAGAGGGCGCGCGGCTCGGCGGCGGCATCGATCATACCGGCAGCCAGACCGATCGGCAGGCGGCCCGAGCGCAGGCCCTCGGCCAATGCATCAGCGACCGGGTGGCCGGTGGCGTTGTCCTGCATCAACATCTGCAGCGCATCGCGCCACCATTGCAGCTTGATTTCGGCCAGCAGGGGTTCGCGCACGGTCAACGGGATGCGGGCGATCTCGCCCTGGAAGGCGGCCAGCGCCATCAGTGTACCACGGCCGGGCTCGGGGGCATAAAGGGCGGCGAGATAGCGGTCGGGTTCGAGCGCGCGGGCAGCCTCCCATACCGGATCGCGCGGCACCATCAGGCAACCGCGATCAGGGCTGCGGCAACCTTGCGGCCCTCGGCCAGCAGCACGTTGAAGGTGCGCGCGGCCGCGCCCGTACTCATCGGCTCTAAGCCAACGCCGGCGGTTTCAAAGGCCTGGCGCAAGGCGAGCGGAGGGAAAATCTGCGTCGGTCCGGTACCAAGCAGAACGAATTCGATGCGCTCGCGTTCGGCCAGCAGATAGTCAAAGTCGGCAACCGTCAGAGCCGCCGCACTGGTTGCCGCCCAGGCGTGAATGCCACCGGGTAACACCAGCAACGAGCCGCGATGGCTCATGTTGGCAAAGCGGAAGCCACCGTCGCCATAAGCGTCGATCGGCGCCTGAGCGGGATAGAAACCTGCCGATCCAAGGTCCGGCATATTGTTCGCCTCATGCGCCCTTGGGCGAGGTGCCGGCATTGCCGGCCGGCTTGGTCGAGGCGCCGCTCCAGTCGCGCTTGACGCCCAACCACTCCAGCACCGTCGAAGCGATGAAGATCGAGGAATAGGTGCCGGTGATAATGCCGAACAGCATGGCGACGACAAACGAGCGGATGACGGTGCCGCCAAACATCAGCAGCGCCAGCAGCGCGATAATGACGGTGCCAGCCGTTAACACGGTGCGCGACAAGGTCGTATTGACCGACAGATCGATCAACTCGGGCAACGGCATCTTCTTGTATTTGCGCAAATTCTCGCGGATCCGATCCGACACCACGACGGTGTCGTTGATCGAATAGCCCACAATAGTGAGCAGTGCGGCGATACAGTTGTTGTCGAATTCCAGCCGCGTAATGGCGAATAACCCGACCGTCATCAGCACGTCGTGCATCAGGGCCAGCGAGGCGCCAAGCGCGAACTGCCATTCGAAGCGAAACCAGACATAGGCGCTGATTGCGATCAAGGAGGCGCCGACGGCATAGAACGCCGTGCGCGTGATCTCACCCGACACTGTTGGCCCGACCGTCTCGACACGCCGGTATTCGACCGTATCGCCCAGTGCCGCCTTGACCTTATCGACCCCGACCGACTGCGCCGTGTCGCCGCCCGGTTGCTGCTCCAGCCGGATCAGCACATTGGTGCCGTCGTCGAAAGCCTGAATCTGAGGCGAGCCAAGGCCCAGTGCGCCGATCTGAGCGCGCAATGCGCCGACATCGGCGACGCCGGCCTTGTTGTGGATCTCGATCAGCGTGCCGCCCTTGAAGTCGATGCTGAAATTAATGCCGAGCATGACGGCAAGCGCGATCGACGCCACGTTCAGCACCAAGGAGCCAACAACGGCGACCGGCATCCACTTAGAGAACGGAAACTTTAGGTCGTGCGGGAAGAAATCGATGCCACGCCAGATCATGTGAGTGTCCTAAAAAAGCTGAATGCGCCGCATCAAACCGGCACGACAATGTTGCGCGTGATCGTCCGTTGGCGCGCCACCCACAGCGACACGATCAGCCGCGTGACCGTGTAGGCGGTGAACACCGAGATGGCGATGCCGATCGAAAGCGTCACGGCAAAACCACGGATCGGCCCTTCGCCAAGCGCGAACATGATGAGACCGGCCACCAGTGTGGTGATGTGGCTGTCGATGACGGTGACCAGCGCGCGTTGGAAGCCTTGCTCGATGGCCGCGATTGCACTCTTGCCGCTGCGCAGTTCCTCGCGGATGCGCTCGAAGATCAGCACGTTGCTATCCACCGCCATGCCCATGGTCAGCACCACACCGGCGATGCCTGGCAGGGTCAGTGTCTGGCCCAGCAGCGACATGCAGCCGAACAACAGCATGACGTTGACGCTCAGCGCCAATACCGAAAAGAAGCCGAACAGACCATAAGCCATCATCATGAAGACGGCCACCGCGAGCGCGCCAACGATCGCCGCGATCGTACCGGCGCGCACCGAGTCGGCACCAAGGCCAGGGCCGACCGTGCGCTGATCGATGACGCTGAGGTCGGTAGGCAGCGCGCCTGAATTCAGCTGGATGCTTAGGTTCGTGGCCTCTTCGAGTGTGAAGTTGCCGGTGATGATGCCGGCGCCGCCGCGGATAGCAGACTGGATGTTCGGGGCGGTGATGACCTTGTCGTCCAGCACAATGGCGAACGGGTGCCCGATATTTTCCGAGGTATAGGTGCCGAACTTGATCGCGCCATTGGTGTTGAAACGAAACCCGACCGCCGGCCTGCCGCCCTGGTCGAACTCGGCCTGAGCGCTGATCAGCTCGCTGCCTTCGACTTCCGGCACCAGCTTCAGCAGATATTGTTTTGGCAGGGCCGAATTGCGCGAGGTTTCGCTTTCGTCGGCTGGATAGATGCGGCTGCCGGCGGGAATTCCCTCTGCCGTGGCCCGTTCGGGCGACAGGGTTTCATCGACGGCGTGGAACGACAACGCTGCCGTCTTGCCGATGATGGCCTTCAGCTTTTGCGGATCATCGAAGCCTGGCACCTGCACCACCATGCGGCCAAGGCCCTGGCGCTGAATGCTGGGCTCGGTGGTGCCGAGGGCATCGATGCGCTTGCGGACGACCTCCTGAGCCGCCCCCATGGCGGTACTGATACGGCCAGTCAGCGCTGCCGGCGTTGGCGTCAGTGTGATGAGATTTCCACCATCCTCGGCCTTGACATCGAGATCCGACCCACCGCCGCCGCCCAGCAGCCCAATGCCCATCGGCCGGCGCAGTTTGTTGGCAACCTCAAGGGCTTTGGCGGCATCCTCAGGCTTGCTGATACGAAAGCGCACTCCATCCGCCGACTTGCTGAGCCCGGTATAAGGGATCTTGGCCTCGCGCAACGCCTTGCGGGCATCGTTGACGATGGTTTCGAGCCAGTTCTGCTTCAGCTTCTCGACGTTGGCTTCCAGCAGCAGATACGAGCCGCCGCGCAGATCGAGGCCGAGATTGATGCGGTTGTGCGGCAGAAAGCCCGGCCAGCGGTCGCGCAGAAAGTCGGAGGACACCATATTGGGCAGCCCGGCCAGCAGCCCGAACAGGCAGACGGCTAGGATTGACCAGATTTTCCAGCGCTCGAAATGCAGCATGTGTGGCTAATCCATCCGCCGCTTCAGGCGGCGTCCTTCTTGGTGGTGTCGCTGCGCGAGCGCACTTTGGAAATGGTCTGGCGCAGCAGCCGCACGCGCACGCCGTCAGCGATCTCGACCTGAACTTCGTTTTCGTCGACGACCCTGATTACCTTGCCGATGATGCCACCCGAGGTCTCGATGGTGTCGCCACGGCTGACCGCCTCGATCATCGCCCGATGATCGGACACTCGTTGCTGCTGCGGCCGGATCATCAAGAAGTACCAGATCGGCAGCACCAGAAAGATCGGTGCCAGCGAGAACAGGAAATCATAGGGGCCACCGCCGCTGGCGGGTGCAGCCTGAGCAAGTATGGGTATAAAGTCCATTGCCGCTCCTAACGGGAAGCGCGAATGCGCGGGAGGTTTTCATGTGGAGTGAGCAAGCGACACAACTCATGCGCTGAGCCAAGCGTCGCTTGCGCAAATTCGCCGCGACTATAGTGTGCGCGGGAGTGATTGCAACCGAAAGCGCGGGGGTGACCCTGCGGCTGCTGAGCCCTCATGAATTTACCTGGATTTTCCGACCCACTCGACCGTATCGCCGAGGCGCTGGAGCGGTTGCGTCCGCCCGCCCCTGCAGCGGCCGATTTCGCTGGCGCCGAGGCCTTTGTCTGGCAATCGTCCGGAACATTCCTGCCGGTGTCCGAGGTCAATCGGGTTCCGCTCGGGCTGCTCAAAGGCATCGATCTGGTGCTCGGCCAACTGGTCGACAACACCGATCGCTTCGCGCGTGGGCTGCCGGCCAACAATGCGTTGTTGTGGGGCGCGCGCGGTGCCGGCAAGAGCTCGGCGGTCAAGGCCGTGCATGCCGAGGTGCGCGGCCGTCTGGGAGTTGCGCCCGAGAGCGACCTGAAGCTGATCGAGATCCACCGCGAGGACATCGGTTCGCTGCCGGCGTGTTTGGCGCATTTCCGGGCCAGCCCGCATCGCTTCATCGTGTTTTGCGACGACCTCTCGTTCGACGCCGCCGACACGTCCTACAAGTCGCTGAAAGCAGTGCTTGAGGGCGGCATCGAGGGCCGGCCCGAGAACGTTCTGTTCTACGCGACGTCCAACCGCCGCCATCTGATGCCGCGCGACAGCATGGACAACGAGGCCGGCACCGCCATCAACCCCGGCGAGGCGGTCGAGGAAAAGGTCTCGTTGAGCGACCGCTTCGGCCTGTGGCTAGGCTTCCACAATTGCAGCCAGGCGCAATATCTGGAGATGCTGCGGGCCTACGCGGCGCATTATCAGCTGCGCGCCGACGACGCCGAACTGGTGCGCGCGGGTCTCGAATGGTCGGTAACGCGCGGCGGGCGCTCGGGCCGGGTAGCCTGGCAGTTCATTCAGGATATGGCGGGGCGGCGCGGGCAGCGGTTGGGGTAGTTCGTCACTCGCTACGCGATATCTTCACAGCAACCCCTTGCCCTTGAAGCTGGTATGCCCCTCCTTGCCGATGATCAGGTGATCGTGGACCAGGATGCCGAGCGGTTTGGCGGCCGCCACAATGGTCTTGGTCATGTCGATATCGGCGCGCGACGGCGTTGGATCACCCGAGGGGTGGTTGTGGACGAGGATGATCGCGGTGGCCGACAGTTCCAGCGCGCGCTTGACGATCTCGCGCACATAGACCGGTGTGTGATCGACTGTGCCACGTTGCTGCACCTCGTCGGCGATGATGTGGTTGCGCTTGTCCAGGAACAGGATGCGGAACTGTTCGCGCGTCTCGAACGCCATGGCGGCGCGGCAATAGCCGATCACCTCGGTCCACGAGCCCAGCACTGGACGCTTGCCGATTTCGCCCTGCACCAGCCGCAGCGCGGTCGCGCGCACGATGCGCAATTCCGTGATCGCGGCATCCCCCAGGCCTGGCACGGTCGCCAGCCGGTCCTCGGGCGCTCCGATCACTTCAGCGAACGAACCGAACTCGCGGATCAGCGCCTTGGCGAGCGGTTTGACATCGCGGCGCGGGATGGCGCGGAACAGCAGCAGTTCCAGGAGTTCATAGTCGGGGAGCGGATCGGCGCCGCCCTTGCGAAAGCGCTCCCGCAGGCGCTCGCGGTGGCCGCTGTGACTTGGCGGTTCCTCGGCGGCAGGCGGGGCGGGCGGAGCGGCAACAGAACCGTCGAGACGCATCGGCAATTGGACCGGTTCGGTATCTTTGAGCCCCCCCGCCATGCTTCCCGCCTTCACTGTGCCGGACGATATGGAGGGCAATGCCAGCCTTTTGGCGAGTAGGTAAATACCTCGCAGCCCGTCGCGGTGACGCCGACGGTGTGCTCGAACTGGGCCGACAGCGATTTGTCGCGGGTGACGGCGGTCCAGCCATCGGAGAGGATCTTGGTCGCCGCCTTGCCGATATTGAGCATTGGCTCGATGGTGAAAATCATTCCCGGTTTCAGCTCCACGCCTTCACCGTTCTTGCCGTAGTGCAAAATGTTCGGGCGGTCGTGGAATACATCGCCCAGGCCATGGCCGCAGAAATCGCGCACCACGCTGCAGCGCTCGGCCTCGGCATAGCGCTGGATGGCCTGCCCGATATGACCGGTGGTGGCGCCCGGTCGCACCGCCGCAACGCCGCGCAGCAGCGCTTCGTGCGTGACCTGGATCAGCCGTTCGGCCTTGCGGTTGATCTCGCCGATCGCATACATGCGGCTCGAGTCGCCATGCCAGCCATGCAGGATCAGTGTGACGTCGATGTTGACGATGTCGCCGTCGCGCATCGGCTTGGGGCCGGGGATGCCGTGACACACGACGTGATTGACGGAGGTGCAGATCGAGCGCGGAAAGCCGCGGTAATTCAACGGCGCCGGATAGGACCGATGGTCCATGGCGAACTCAAAGATGAGGTCGTCGAGAAACTCGGTTGTGACACCCGGTTTGGCGTGCTCGACCAGCAGATCCAGCGCCTCGGCCGCCAGCCGCCCGGCCGCGTGCATGCCCGCAAAGGCCTCGGGGCCATAGATGCGGACCTTGCCCTTGTCGGAATCCTGGTCGCGGGTTTTGCTGGCAAGCTCAAGATTGTTCATCAGATGGATTCGCTGGCGTTAAGATGGTGAAGTTCGACATCTAGCGTGGAATGACCTGCCGGCGCAATCAAGCCGCAAACGGTGTTTGCCCAACCAGGGTAACACCCTCGGTGGAAACCGCGCAGGCATAGGCCAGCGCTTCGACGCCAGCCTGGCGGGCCCTGGCGAATCCGGCGGCATAGGCCGGGTCGAGATCGGGAGCGAGCTGGAAGCGGCTGACATCGCCGCGCTGGATCAGGTAGACCATCACCGCGCGGTGGCCTTCGGCGACCATTTGCGTCAATTCCACCAGATGCTTGGCGGCCCGCTCGCTGACGCAGTCGGGAAACTCGGCGAGCCCGCTCTGGCGGGACAGATGGACGTTTTTCACCTCCACATAGCAACGCTCGCCGGAAGGCTTTTCCAGCAGCAGATCGATGCGGCTGTTGACGCCATATTTCACCTCGCGCCGCATTGTGGCATACCCGGCCAGTGCAGCCAACGCGCCGGCGGCAATACCCTCTTCGACAATCCTGTTCGGCAGGCTGGTGTTGATGCCAACCAACTGCGGGCCATGGCCTAGATCGTGCTCGGTCAGCTCCCAGGCATGGGGATATTTGCGCGTCGCGCTGGCATGGCGCGACAACCAGACCTTGCAGCCCGGCGCGCTCAGCCCCATCATGGTGCCGGTGTTGGGGCAAGACGCGGTGATCTCACAGCCGTCATCCAGGCGCACATCGGCCAGAAAGCGTTTGTAGCGCTTGATCAGGGTACCACGAAAAAGGGGACCGGGAAACTTCATCCCGGCGAGGTTAAGTGGGTGTCATCGAGCGGGCAAGCGGGTAGAATGCAAGGACCACCCGCGATGAGAGGCCAGTCATGACGCTCGCAGCCAAGGATATTGTCACCGCCGCCGTGCTGGTGATCGGCGATGAGATCCTGTCGGGGCGCACCAAGGATAAGAATATCGGCTTCATAGCCGATCATCTGACGGCGATTGGCATACAACTCAAAGAGGTGCGCATCGTCCCCGATGAGGAGGATGAGATCGTCACCGGACTGAACGCGTTGCGCGGCCGCTTCGATTATGTGTTTACAACTGGCGGCATCGGCCCGACTCATGACGACATCACGGCCGACGCGATTGCCAAGGCGTTCGGCGTCGGCATCGACATCGACCCGCGCGCGGTCGCCGTCATGCGCCCGCATTATGAGAGCCGGGGCCTGGACTTCACGCCTGGCCGGATGCGCATGGCCCGCCTCCCCGCCGGCGCCGAACTGGTCGACAATCCGGTTTCCAAGGCGCCGGGTTTCATGGTTGGCAATGTGGTGGTGATGGCGGGCGTGCCGAACATCATGCAGGCGATGCTGCTGGCGGTAACGCCAAAACTCACCACCGGCAAGCGCATGCTGTCGGTGGCGCTCACCGTGCGGCGTCCGGAAAGCGAGATCGCCGAACTGTTCGCCAATGTCCAAAAGGACTTCCCTGACGTGCCGATGGGCAGCTACCCGTTCAGCGACGACATTGGCTACGGCGCCAATCTGGTGCTGCGCGCCATCGATGCGGATCGGCTTGAGGCGGCGCGGCTGGCGTTGGGCGCCAGGCTGACGGCCGTAGGCATTACAGGCACCCCATGACATTTTTTATCGCCGGTCTCGTCGTTTTTCTGGGCATCCATCTGGTGCCGACGGTCCCTGCCTTGCGCCAGAGATTGGCAACCCAACTTGGCCAAGGCGGCTATATGGCGGTGTTTTCGCTGCTCTCGCTGGCCGGGCTGTTGCTCATCATCTACGGCTTCAACCTAAGCCCGACGATCCCGATCTGGGCGCCGCCCACTTACATGCAGCCTGTCACGCGCCTGCTGATGCTGCCGGCCTTGATCCTGCTGGCGGCGGCCTATATCCCTTCGAACATTCGCAACGCCGTGCGGCACCCGATGCTGCTGGCCATTGTGCTGTGGTCCTTGTTGCACCTGCTGGTGAACGGTGATCTTGCCGGCATGCTGTTGTTTGGCAGTGTCCTGGCTTACGGCATCTACGACTTTGCCTCGGTTAGGGCGCGGGCTGCGCTCGGGCCGTTGGGCACGCGCAGGGGTGGATTGCGAGGCGACGTCTTGGCCGTGGGGATTGGCGTGCTCGCCTTCGTGTTCCTATATTTTATCGGGCATCGTTGGCTGAGCAACATACCGCTTTTCTAGATCGACGTTGGCGGCTGAATGCAGCCCCGACTTCACGCCCCCGCGCCCTGCTGGATGTGGGCCGCCAGCCCGCGCCTGTGCATGCATTCCCAGGCCTCTTCGGCGGTGTCGACCATATCGAATAAGCCGAGATCGGCATGTTCGATCATGCCGTAATCGGCGATTGCCTTGAAGTTGATGACCTTGCTCCAATAGGCCTTGCCGACCAGCACCACCGGCATCATCGGCGCCTTCTTGGTCTGCTCTAGCGTCAGCAGTTCGAACATCTCGTCCATGGTGCCAAAGCCGCCAGGGAATACCGCAAGCGCGTTGGCGCGCATCACCAGATGCATTTTGCGCATGTTGAAATAGTGAAACAGAAAAGTCAGGCCGGGCGTCGTGTAGGGGTTGGGCGATTGCTCGTGCGGCAGCTGGATATTGAAGCCGATCGACGGTGCCCCCGCCTCGATCGCACCCCGGTTGGCCGCCTCCATGATGCCAGGACCGCCGCCGGTGGCGATGACATTGTCGCGCACCGTGCCGTCGCCGTCGAGGGCGCCGCCGCGTTCCGAAACGATCCGCCCGAGTTTGCGCGCTTCGGTGTACCAGGGGGCCAGCGCTGCCCGCGTCTTGGCGCGCTTGACCGCGTCCTTGCCCTTGGCCTCGCGCAGCATCGTCTCGGCAGCTGCAGGCGAGGGAATGCGGGCGCTGCCGAACACGATCACGGTCGAGCGGATGCCAGCCTGGCGCAGCGCCAGCTCAGGCTTTTCGTATTCCAGCGCGAAGCGGATGGCGCGCAGTTCGTCGCGCAATAGAAATTCGGTGTCCTCGACCGCCAGTACATAGCTTTTCATGTTGGCCTGGGGGATAGGGGCCGCAGCGTTATGGTCTTTCATGATGGTCCTTGGCGGCGGGGGTTTAAACCGTGAGGGATCGACCGTAGGTCCATAGCGCAATCGACGCCACTGCCAGCCCCATGGCGACGATCTGGTAAAAGTTCAGCTGTTCGCGGAACACGAAGACGCCCACGCCCAGCGACGTGGTCAGAATCGAAAGCGTAGCATAGAGCGCATATTGCGATGCGCCGTAGCCCGAATAGAGCAGATAGAAGCCGAGGAAGGTGACAAAGAAGCCGCCGCCGCCAAGCAGCATGCTGCCGGCGTTGGCCGTCACATAGCTGAGATTACCCGGTGACTGCCAGGCCAGGGTTGCTATCAGGAACATCACGCAACCGCTGCCGACGCAGCCCAGCATGTAAAGAAACGGGTTGGGCGAGTGCGTCGCGACGCGCTGGCCGTAGACGAACAGCGCGTTGCCGCAGGCGGCCATGAAGGCGATGGCGAGGGGCTTCCACATGGGTGACTGGGCTTTCGGGGTTGAGGGCAGTTCGCATCGATAGCGGCAAAAGGCGCCGAATTGAAGCGAGCTGGCAACGCGCCCCGGCGGCCGGCTCGCGGAACGCGAGTCGCCGTACCCAAACAAAAACGGGAGCGCGGGCGCCGAAAGGCCGCGTTAAGGTAGTGGTAGTGGTGCAGCCTTTCGGCGCCCATGCTGCGGAGATTTCGGCCGGAACGCGCTCTTCCGTATGGGCCCCTGGGAACCACCGTGGTTCTTTGCTCCCACCCGTGCAGCGGCCTTCGCACCCGCCGGCCCTCCAGGCATCCTGCAGGAGTCACCCCCAGAACCCTCCCGGCCACCGCCGTCTTATCCCACATGTCCGACGGTCGACACGTCCCGTAGTGGAGTAAGATGGTGGGAACATTATAGGTGTCTAAAGTAATTTTATATTACAAATAATATATCATAGTCAATAAACAGTATTGTACTTCGAAACGACACGTATAACGGCGTCGGGGCCGGCCGCGATGACGATGCCATTGGCAGGGCAGCGCGAGACGCTATGGCAGCCACTGCATAAACTTCACCAGGCCTTGCGTGCGCTTGCTGAACAGGGTCGGTGCGTAATAGGCGCCGGCGGCGCGTTTGGAGATTTCCGACAAGGTTGGATACGGCGCTATGATGCCGGTCAGGTCGCGCATGCTCATCGACTTCTGCACCGCCAGTACCCAGGGCAGGATCAATTCGCCGGCGTGGCGGCCGACAATCGTTGAGCCGATGATCCGACCACTCTTGCCAGTCACCACCTTGATGAAACCCTCGGTCGCCCGCTCGGCCTGGGCGCGATCGTTTTCGGTTAGCGCCCATTGCGTGGCCTTGGCGCCGGCATCGGTTTTTTGCGCTTCGGCAAGCGTCTTGCCTACATGGGCCAGTTCGGGATCGGTGTAAGTGACCCAGGGCACGGCCTTGTAGTCGACCTTGGCCGGAATGTTGAACAGGGCGTTCCGCACCACTATGCCGGCGTGATAGCTCGCCATATGCGTGAACTGATAGCCGCCGGCTACATCGCCGATGGCGAACACGCGCTTGTTGCTGGTGCGCAACCGGGCATCCACCTCGATGCCTTTGGCCGAGAACGTGATGCCGGCCGCATCCAGGCCCAGATCGTTGACGTTCGGGCGGCGCCCGGCGGCAACCAGCAGATGCGTTCCCATGATGGTCTCGGCTTTGCCATTGCGGTTGATGCCGACCGCAACCCCATTGCCGGCCTGGCTGACGCCATCGACCTTGGCGCTCTCGATGATGGTCAGTCCCTCTTCCAGCAGGCGGGCCCGTACCACTGCGACAGCGTCAGGATCGTCCTTGGGCATGATGCTGAAGGCTTCGATCACTGTCACTTTGCAACCCAAGCGGCGGTGCGCCTGTGCCATTTCGATACCGATTGGCCCGCCGCCGATCACGATCAGATGGCCGGGCGCCTCGGTCAGATCGAAGATGGTTTCATTGGTGTAGGCCTTGACATCCTTGATGCCGGGGATCGGTGGCACAAAAGCCCTGGAACCAGTTGATACAACAAAGCGCCGCGCGGTGAGGCGCGTCCCCCCAGCCTCAAGCTCGCTCGGACTGACGAATTTTGCCGCCGCCTGGATGACATGGCAGCCAAGCTCGGTGAAGCGCGCGACCGAATCATGCGGTGCGATGGTGGCAATCACGCCATGCACATGCGCGTTGACCTTGGCAAAATCGATCGCGGGTTCGTGGCCGTTGACGCCGAAGCGCCCGGCACTGCGGATGGTCTGGGCTGCCTCACCCGCCGCGATCAACGCCTTGGAGGGCACGCAGCCATAATTAAGGCAGTCGCCGCCCATCTTGTGCTTTTCGATCAGCGCAACCTTGGCGCCGAGCTGAGCGGCTCCAGCCGCGACCGACAGGCCGCCAGAGCCGGCGCCGATGATGACGATGTCATAGGTGGTAGGCATGGTGACTCCCCGAAGGTGGCGTTTGCCAACATATAGGGAGAGCTACGTGAAGTATCGTAACACGGATGGTGTTTGCGCCCACAACTTCGCGTGAGGGCCGCAGTGGTCTCAATGCACGGCCGCGTTACCTGGCCGTAGCCTCAGACCGTGACCTTGGAATTGGCCGACCACAGATTGCCCTCGTCGCGGCGCTGCTCGATGAACAGGCGTTGGTAGGACCACATGTCGGTCGGGCAGTTCATGCTGGCCTGCTCATAGGCCTTGAAGGAGAGGTGGCCGAGCCGACGGCGATCCGATGGCTTCCAGCTGTCAAGTATACTTTTACGCTGCGGGGCTTCGGCGACTTGTCGCAACAGCCAGTTGTCTTCGTTTGCATGCGCCTTGTACCGCATTCCATCTGCCTCCGTGGCACCTTCGATAGCCACGGGCAGTGCAAGAGGAAGGCCAGAGGGACCGGCAGCGGTGTCGCTCATGTGGAAACCTCGTCAGATTGGTTGCAGAAGTCTTGTCACGCAGGTTTCGACACCTTCCTGCCAGTTGGGCAGGCGCAGTCCGAATGTGGCTTGGAGCCGGCTGCAGTCGAGGCGCGAATTGGCGGGCCGGGCGGCCGGCGTCGGATAGCTGGTGGCCGGGATCGGATCGACCCCGACGGCGGGGCCGCCGAGCGCGCGCGAACGGGCGAACAGTTCGGTGGCTAGTCCGTGCCAGGTGGTCTCACCGCTGCCGGCCGCATGATACAGGCCCCAGGCCGGGTCGTTATCGGGCCGCCCCGGCAGGCTGATCGCAAGATCGAGAATGGCGGCCGCCAGGTGCGGCGCGTAGGTGGGATTGCCGAGCTGATCAGCCACCACCTTGAGGCGTGGCCGCTCGGCCGCCAGGCGCAGCATGGTCTTGACGAAATTTTGCCCGAACGGGCTGTGCACCCAGGCGGTGCGCAAGATGACATGACGCCGATTGGCGGCAGCTACAACCTGTTCGCCAGCCAGCTTGGAGGTGCCGTAGACGTTGAGTGGGGCAGTGGGATCGCTCTCCAGATACGGCGTGGACTTGGCGCCATCGAAGACATAGTCGGTCGAGATGTGAACGATTGGGATGCCGCGTGCCGCTGCCGCTCGGGCCAGCAAGCCGGCGCCGTCGCGGTTGAGCGCAAAGGCGGCATCCGGCTCGCTCTCGGCCCTGTCGACGGCGGTGTAGGCGGCGGTGTTGACGATCACGTCGGGAGTATTGTCGGCCAGCGAGCGCAGGATCGAGGGGTGCACGCACAGGTCCAGCGCCGGCCGTCCGATGCTGAGCGCGGAAATCTCAGGCCGGCGCGTCGCTGCCTCGGCCAAGGACCGTGCCAACTGTCCCTGCCAGCCTGTGATCAGTAAGCGCATCGACCTGTCTCCCGCGCAGACCCAGCCAGGCCGGATCATCGCATCTGTGGTGCCGGGGCAACGGCAAGTCCGTTCGGGACCACCAACTTGATCATCGCCCTCGATGGTAAACCCATCGTTAACCAATGTCCGACATCTCATTCTAAGCAGGCTGAGCACTGAGTCGGGGGTGCTTAACCGGGCCTTATCAAGTCGCGCCGTAGTATCGGTAACACTTGGTGATTCTTCGAACCAGCAGGCCACACCTCAGATGCTCGGACATGCCTTCAGCCCGAACAAGCCGCAATCGCTGCTCAGCGAGTATTCCAATCTGCTGGGCGATGCGATCTTGCGCCACCGGGCCAAGATTGCCGAGAAATCGGCGCGCATGGAGGCCGAACTCGCCAATAAGCTGAAGAGCGAGTTCATCGCCAATATGAGCCATGAGCTCAGGACGCCGCTGAACACCATCATCGGCTTTTCGCGCCTGATCGGCGAGCATGAAAAGCGCCAGCTCACCAAAGAGAACATCGGCGAATACTCCGGCTTGATTCAGGAAGCGGCCAAGCATCTGCTGGCCATCATCAACGACATTCTGGAAATCTCCAAGATCCAGGCCGGCAAGTTCACGCTTGATCTGCATGAGCTGCATATCGACGAGGTTCTCTCCTCCTGCCTGTCCTTCTTCAAGGTGACGGCGCTCGATGCCAAGGTGACGCTGATCCAGGACGTCTCTATGGACCTTCCGCAGGTCAAGGGCGATCCGGTCAAGCTCAAGCAGATCATCATGAACCTGCTATCCAATGCCATCAAATTCACCCCCGAAGGCGGCCGCGTCACCTTGCGCGCCGTCGCCGACCTCGACGGCCAGGTTCGCGTCAGTGTGCGCGATACCGGCATCGGCATGTCGGAAGAAGAAGTCATCGTCGCCATGCTGCCGTTCGGGCAGGTGGACGGTGGACGCTCGCGCATGCGCGAAGGCACCGGGCTCGGCCTGCCGATCGCCAAGGCGCTGGTCGAACTGCATGGCGGTGTGATGAGCATCAAGAGCGCCAAGGGTCAAGGTACGGAAGTTGCGTTGGTGCTGCCGCCATCGGCCAGCGTGACACCAAGTGTACGGTCAATTTTGGGGGAGATGGCGCGCGGCGCAATGCAGCCGGGCGTGTGAACATATTTCCTGCGCTTGGGATCGGAAATCGGGGCTTCGATTGTCGACCAAGGCGCAATAGCGGGATCCTATTCGGGGGCAACTGACAGTGTACATTCCATCAGCAGAAAAGCACGGCAAGGGCGATCGTACCGATGGCTCGATCGGCCGTATCGTCTCGGTGACGGGCTCCAAGGCCATCGTGTTGCTTGACGACAACCGGCGCAATCGCGAATCGATGGCCAACCGGCCCGAGATGGGCACGCTGCTGGGCATCGACACCACCAACTCCATCGTTCTTGGCCTGGTCTCGGCACTGTCGGTGCCGGTGCCCGCGCAGAAAGAGGATGATCCGGAAGTCTGGATCGCTGAACTTGGGCTGGTGGGCGAACTTCCCAAGGACAAGGACGGCCGCGCGGTCAACTTCCAGCGCGGCGTCACTGCCTATCCCGCGCTCGGCGACCGCGTCCGGGTTGCCTCACGCGAAGAGCTGCTGAAAGCCTTCTCGGCCTCCGCCGATACCGCCGTAAAGGTCGGTTCGATCCGTCAGGACGCCTCGATCCCGGCCATGGTTCGGGTCGACGAAATGCTCGGCAAGCACTTCGCCATTCTCGGCACCACCGGCACCGGCAAATCCTGCACCACGGCGCTGATCTTCCGCGCCATCCTGGAAAAGAACCCCAAAGCACACATCATTCTTCTCGACCCGCACAACGAGTATTCGACCTCGTTCGCCGACCTTGCCGAAGTGATGAACCCACACAATCTGCATCTGCCCTATTGGCTGCTGACCTGGGACGAGCTGGTCGAAGTGCTGATCGGCAAGACCGACGAACGCAAGACCGAGATGGAAATCCTGCAGGAGCTGATCCCGCTCTGCAAAAGCAAGTATGCACAGAAATCCAACTCGAACGACCGCGTGGCTCTCAAGCGCGCGCTGGTGATGGCCAACCGTTATACGGTGGACACGCCGGTTCCCTATCGCATCTCCGATCTGCTCGCCATGATCGACGACAAGATGGGCATGCTGGAGAACAAGCGTGATCTGTCGCCGTATCGTTGGCTGAAATCGCGCATCGACATCATCTCGCAGGACCAGCGTTACGCCTTCATGTTCGGCGGCTTCACCGTCAACGACACGATGGCGCAGATCCTCGGCCGGTTGTTCCGCATTCCGGTCAACAAGAAGCCGATCACCATCCTTGAATTGACCGGTATCCCGACCGAAGTCGTCAACGTCGTGGTCTCGGTGCTGTGCCGCATGACCTTCGACTTCGCGCTGTGGGGCGAGGGCCATGTGCCTGTCACGCTGGTTTGCGAAGAGGCGCATCGCTATGTGCCCGCCAATGCCAACACCGGTTTTGAGCCGGCCAAGCGCGCCATCGCCAAGATCGCCAAGGAAGGGCGCAAATACGGTGCCTCGCTGTGCATCATCACGCAGCGCCCGGCCGAAATCGATCCGACCATTCTGTCACAGTGCAACACCGTGTTCGCGCTGCGCATGTCGAACGACCGTGACCAGCAGATCGTGCAGTCCGCCATTGCCGACACCGGCTCAGGTCTGCTCGAATTCCTGCCCGCGCTTGGTTCGCGTGAAGCCATTGCCTTTGGCGACGGCATGACGCTGCCGGTGCGGATAAAATTCGACGAGCTGCCCAAGCAGCATATGCCGCGCTCCTCCACCGCCAAGTTCTCGGAAAAGTGGAACCAGGACATCGGCGACGAACAGTTCCTCAATACCGTGGTCGAGCGATGGCGCGCTTCGGGCAATCACGCGCCGTCTGAAGAATCGCTGCTGAGCGATAGCGAGATGGCCGCTCAGCAGGTCGCTGCCGCTCAAGCCGTTTCCACGCAGGCGTTTGCGCAGCAGGCTGCCGCGCAGCAGGCCGCCCAGGCTTCGGTCTATGGCCAGGCGCCAGCACGCGCTGCGCAGACGTTCCAGCCGCGCCCGCAGGGCATGCCAAACGGGCAGCCCCAGCAGCAGGGCTACCAGCAGGCGCCGCAAAACTTCGGTGCCCCGCCCTCCTACGCGCCGCCCCAGCAACAGCAACAACAGCCGGCCTACGCCCAGCCGATGCAGCAGCAGGCCTTCGAACCCGCCATGCAGCCGAACTATGCGCCGGCTGGCCAGACCAATTTCGGCGGCGGCTTTGCCCCGCAGCAACAGCAGCAACAGCCGAGCTTCGTGCAGGCCGGCCAGGACCCCTACGCCCAGCCGATGCAGCAGGGCTACCCGCAACCGGTCGCCCCGGCAGCGGCGCCGCGTCCGGCCAGCGGGCTACTGCGCCGCCAGCCCGCCGAGCCACCGGCTCCCGCCGCTGCCGGTGGCCTCCTCAAACGCCCCGGCGGCCTCGGCGGTCTGCTGCGTCGCCGCGAGACCAGCTAATGCTGTGACTCATTCAAATAGTGCCCACCAGTGTCATCCTCGGGACTAGCCCATGGCGGTCCGGGTGGATTTTTGGGGACCTGGAGCATGGCATTGATTCGTCTGTGATTCGAGACGCTTGGCGGCAAACTCGACACGGGAAGGGACCAATGCCATGCAGCACAAGACGACCCTGATGCACGAGCTTCTCAAACCGATGCCGTGGGGCCGCTTGGATCGGCTTGTGGAACTGCATGGCGCGGACAAGGGCGTGCGCAGGCTGTCGACCAAGAGCCAGCGGCTTGCCCTCCTGCAGGCGCAATCTTCGGGTGCGGTCAGCCTGCGCGAGATCGAAGCGACGCTGGCCAGCCATCGCAACCGGCTCTATCACCTCCGCGCCGAGCCGGCCAACGCGCCATCGCCAGCCCGCTGACCTTGGCGCGCCCGGCGCGCGCCAACCGGATGCATTTCAAGACCATCGCGGAGCTGATGAAACCACCGCGCCAGTCTGCCGCGATGCCTCCAACCCGCTCGGATTTGCGCTATGATCAACGAACCGAACAGCCGTGGGACAAGCCCGAGGATGACATATCGGGATCATTTGAATGGTGCAGAACACGAGCCCGATCCTGGACCTCAACAAAGAGATCTCAATTGCCGCTTCAGCAACGCCGCAACGTAACTCTGGGCGTTGAATTCTAGATCAGCGGCCTTGACCATCTCGCCGGCTGGTCGCCGCGCGGCGAGCAGTCGAGCCTGCCCGGGCCGGAGGTGGCATTGGCGAAAAACGACGCGGCTTCGGTCCAGCGGCGGTATTGGGGCGTCAGTCGCGGCACTTCCTTGCGCAGCGAATTCGAGTTGACGTCACCATAAAGCGAGGTGAGTTGGGCAAGCGTCGTGATGTCGGTATCGGAACTGGTCATGTGGTTGCTTCCCTACACTCCCGTCCACTTCGTCCGCATGGTGACCAATTCCTCGGCCGCAGTGGGATGTACCGCCACCGTGGCGTCGAACTGGGCCTTGGTCGCCCCCATCTTCACTGCGATGCCGGCCAGCTGTGCCATTTCTCCGGCGTCCGGGCCGAGGATGTGCACGCCCAGCACGCGATCCGTTTTGGCATCGACGATGAGCTTCATGAGCATACGCTCTTGCCGGCCGGACAGCGTGTGACGCATGGGGCGGAAGCTGGTTTTGTAGATGTGGACATCGCCATGGGCTTTGCGCGCCTGTGCTTCGGTGAGGCCGACCGTGCCCAGCTCGGGCGAGGTGAACACTGCCGTCGGCACGCCGCTATGGTCGACCTTGGTGGGTTGGCCCCCGAACACGCTATCGGCAAAGGCGTGGCCCTCGCGGATGGCAACCGGCGTCAGGTTCAACCGGTTGGTGACATCGCCGACGGCGTGGATGCTGGGGACGGCAGTCATGGAATACTCGTCGACCGCAACGGCGCCGTGCTGGTCGAGCGCGACGCCAGCTGCCTCCAACCCGAGGCCGGCGGTGTTGGGGACGCGGCCCGTCGCGGCCATGATGGCGCTGGCCGCGATGACGCTGCCGTCGCTGAGCGTGACGGTGACGCCATCGCCCGACTTGTCGACCCGGGTTGGCGTAACGCCGCAGCGCACTTTGATGCCCTTGCGATCATATTCGGTATGCAGCGCCTGGCGCAGATCGTCGTCGAAACCGCGCAGGATTTCGTCGCCGCGATAGAGCAGCGTTACTTCGCTGCCGAGCCCGTGGAAAATGCCGGCGAACTCGACCGCGATATAGCCGCCGCCGACGATGACGATGCTTTTGGGCTGCTTGGCGAGATGCAGCGCCTCGTTCGAGGTGATGGCGTGCTGGCAGCCAGGGATTGCATGATCGACAAACGGCGTTGCCCCGGTCGCGATCAGGATGTGCTTGGCGGTAATGTTACGATTGACCGCCGTCAAACGCACAGTATGCGGCCCTTCTACCACAGCGCGCGTCTTCAGCAGTTGCGCCCCAGCGCCCTCCAGGGCTTTGACGTAGAGCCCTTCAAGCCGCGCGATTTCCTGGTCCTTATTGGCGATCAGTTTCGCCCAATTGAAGCTGGGTTTTTCGATGCTCCAGCCATAGCCGGCGGCATCCTCGAAATCGTCGGCAAAGCGGCTGGCGTAGACCAGCAGCTTCTTGGGCACGCAGCCCCGGATGACGCAGGTGCCACCGGTGCGAAATTCCTCGGCGATCGCGACCTTGGCGCCATAGCCCGCCGATATGCGCGCGGCCCTGACGCCGCCCGAGCCCGCGCCAATGACGAACAGGTCGTAGTCGTATTGCTGATTGTCAGTCATCGTCACAAAATACCCTTTGAGCGAGGAATGCTCCCAATTCCTTTGCGCCTCCGCGCAAGGCGGGCACCTTCTCCTTATGGGAGAAGGGATAAGCTCGGGCACCTGCTGTTGGATCAATTAGTCCCTGGCGCCAGGATCGTCTCGACGCCATCGGGGCCGCCGATCAAGGCTTGATCGCACAGGCCGATGAACAGGCCGTGCTCGACCACGCCCGGAATGATGCGCAGGGCCGCTGCGAGGTCGAACGGCTCGATGATGCGGCCGAACGAGCAATCGAGGATCAGATTGCCGTTCTCGGTCGTGAACGGCTTGCCGGCCTTGTCGCGCCGCAGCTCGATCAGGCCCTCGCAGCCGATCTCGCGCACCATGGCGGCAACCATGTTGCGGGTCGCCGTGACGCCAAACGGTACCACCTCGACCGGCAGCGGAAAGCGGCCGAGATTGGCCACCTTCTTGGAGACGTCGGCGATCACGATCAAGCGGTCCGACGCTGTCGCCACGATCTTTTCGCGTAACAGCGCTCCGCCACCGCCCTTTATCAGAGTCAGGATCGGGTCGATCTCGTCGGCACCATCGATGGTGAGGTCGAGGTGCGGTTCTAGGTCGAGGGTCGACAGCCGGATGCCGGCGGCTTCGGCCAACTTGCGCGTCGCCTCGGAGGTCGGCACGCATAGGACATCGAGGCCCGCGCGCACCCGTTCGCCCAGCACCTGCACCAGCTTGGCCGCCGTCGAGCCGGTGCCGAGACCGAGCTTCATGCCCGGCTGCACCAGCATGACGGCGGCCACCGCCGCAGCGAGCTTTTGCCCATCGGCAATGGTCAGTTTTATTGCTGCACTCGCCGCCATGAATTAGCCCTCAGGAAACGCCGCCCATCAGCATGTACTTGACCTCGAGGAATTCCTCGACGCCGTGATGCGAACCTTCGCGGCCAAGCCCGCTTTCTTTCATGCCGCCGAACGGCACCAGCTCGGACGAGATGATACCCTCGTTGATGCCGATGATGCCATATTCCAGCGCTTCGCCGACGCGCCAGACGCGGCCGATGTCGCGCGAGTAGAAATAGGAGGCGAGGCCAAATTCGGTGTCGTTGGCCAGCTTGATTACTTCGTCTTCGGTTTTGAAGCGGAACAGCGGCGCGACCGGGCCGAACGTCTCCTCGCGCGCTACCTTCATGTCGGAGCTGACGCCGGTCATGATGGTTGGCTCAAAGAAGTTGCCGCCGAGCTTGTGACGCTTGCCGCCCACGACGATCTTGGCGCCCTTGGCAAGCGCATCGGCGATGTGCTCCTCGACCTTCTCGACTGCGGCCTTGTTGATCAGCGGCCCGGTGGTGACACCATCATCGGCGCCATTGCCCATTTTGAGCTTCTTGACCTCGACCGCCAGTTTCTCGGCAAAATTGTCGTAGACACTGTCCTGCACATAGATGCGGTTGGCGCACACACAAGTCTGGCCGGCATTGCGGTACTTCGACATCATGGCACCGGCGACGGCCTTGTCGAGATCGGCGTCGTCAAACACGATAAAGGGCGCATTGCCGCCCAGCTCCATGCCGACCTTTTTCACGGTTTTGGCGCACTCGGAAATGAGCTGCTTGCCGATTTCGGTCGACCCGGTGAAGGTCAACATACGCACGGTCGGATTGCTGGTCAGCTCGGCACCGATAATACTGGCCTTGCCGGTGATGACGTTAAACACGCCCTTCGGGATACCGGCCTGATGGGCCAGTTCTGCCAGCGCCAATGCCGTCAATGGCGTCTCGGAGGCGGGCTTCAGCACCATGGTGCAGCC
This sequence comes from Hyphomicrobiaceae bacterium, assembly GCA_031367715.1. Taxonomy (GTDB): domain Bacteria; phylum Pseudomonadota; class Alphaproteobacteria; order Rhizobiales; family Hyphomicrobiaceae; genus JANYHF01. The sequence goes on from JANLQJ010000066.1 coordinate 31,618, forward strand.
GACGGCCAGCGCTGGGCCAGCCTTGCGGGTGATCATGGCGGCAGGGAAATTCCACGGCGTAATGGCGGCGACGACACCCACCGGCTGTTTGATGCAGACCACGCGCGCATCGTTCTTGAAGGTAGGGATGGTCTCGCCGCGAATGCGCTTGGCTTCCTCGGCGAAGAACTCGATGAAGCTGGCGGCATAGGCCACTTCACCCTTGGCCTCGGCCAGCGGCTTGCCCTGCTCGGCCGTTATGATGGCAGCGATTTTGTCGGTGTTCTCGATGATCAGATTGTACCAGGCGCGCATCAGATTGCAGCGCTCCTTGGCGGTTTTCTTCGACCATGCTGGCAGCGCGGCGTTGGCGGCGTCAATGGCTGCCTTGGTCTCCTTGGCGCCCATCATCGGCACCTTGGCGATCGCCTCGCCGGTCGCCTTGTTGGTCACCACGAGTTTGCCCTCGCCGGTCCATGCGCCGTCAATATAGTTGCGCTCGCGGATAAGGGTTTCGACGCGCTGGTCCATGGTGGTGGTCCTCTTGGGGGGATGGGGGTTCGCTGGTTGCGGGCAATATCTACCATTGCGGCGGGAAGCTCAAGCGGTCGTGACGGAGGAGCTATTGGGGCGCTTGGCCCTAAACCCAATTCAGCCTCGGCGCCCCCTCAGCGGTTCACATTTTGTAAGAAAGTAATCGGTTGCCGGCGCCCGTTCAGCCGTGCAAACTTGCTCCGCGTAAGCGTTTACGCCAAGCTTCATCAAGACCGATCCCCGGAGAAACGCCTCATGTTCCGCTCACTGTTATTGACCACGGTTGCCGCCGCGTCATTGTTCGCTGCGGGCCCGTCGCTTGCCGATACTAAGGGCATGAAGATTGCCCTGTCCAACAACTACGCCGGCAATTCCTGGCGCCAGTCCATGCTCAAGAGCTGGGACAAGGTTACCAAGAAGGCGGTTGCTGACGGCATTGTCACCGCCGCCGATCCCTTCACCACCGCCGAAAACCAGGTGACCGAGCAGGCCGCGCAGATTCAGAACCTGATCCTGCAGGGCTACAACGCCATTGTCATCAACGCCGCTTCGCCCGACGCCCTCAATGGCGTCATCAAGCAGGCTTGCGATGCCAAGATCATCGTCGTCTCGTTCGACGGCATCGTCAAAGAGCCGTGCGCCTGGCGCATCGCCGTCAACTTCAAGAAGATGGGCGAAACCCAGCTCGACTATCTCGCCAAGCGCATGCCCGAGGGCGGCAATCTGCTTGAGATTCGTGGCCTCGCAGGCGTGTTCGTCGATGACGAGATCAGCGCCGGCATCCACGCGGGCGTGGCCAAGTATCCGCAGTTCAAGATTGTCGGCTCGGTGCACGGCAATTGGGCCCAGGAAGTGGCCCAGAAGGAAGTTGCCGGCATCCTGCCGTCGCTCCCTGACGTCAAGGCCGTAGTCACCCAGGGCGGTGATGGCTATGGCGCGGCGCAGGCGTTCGCAGCAGCAAAACGCCCGACCCCGCTGATCATCATGGGCAACCGGCAGGACGAGCTGCAGTGGTGGAAAGAGCAAAAGGACGCCAACAAGTATGAGACTATGTCGGTCTCGATCGCTCCGGGCGTCTCGACCCTCGCGTTCTGGGTGGCGCAGATGATCCTCGACGGCAAGGACGTGCCCAAGGATTTGACCGTGCCGTTCCTGCAGATCGACCAGCCGGGCCTGGAAGACAGCCTGAAAACCACCGAAAAAGGTGGCGTGGCCAATGTCGAATACAGCGCCGAAGACGCCGCCAAGGTCGTGGCCGGGAAGTAAGTGCAGCGTCGGTCGCTTACCCCCCACCCTAGTCCTCCCCCTCAAAGGGGGAGGACATCTGTTCGTCGTTCGTCGCACCTTCTCGTCACAAACACCGACCGGACTCCCTCCCCCTTGAGGGGGGAGGGTGCGCCGCAGGTTGGTAATCATTCGCATGCCACCTTCCGCGGCTCCCGCCATCGCATTGACAGCTGTCGCCAAGTCCTTCGGCGCGGTACGTGCGCTTGAGCTGGTGGACCTCACCGTCGCTGCCGGCGAATGCCTCGGTCTGGTCGGCCACAACGGTGCGGGCAAATCCACCCTTATGCATGTGCTGGCGGGCACGCTCAGTCCCGACGCCGGCACGCTCAGCATCGCGGGCGAAACATTCACCAGCGCCAACTCGCCCGCGTTGGCCTACCGCCACGGCATCCGCTGTGTGTTCCAGGAGCTGTCGCTGTGCCCCAACCTCAGCGTCGCCGAGAACACGCGCATTTATCATGGCGCATTGAAAGGATTTGGCTGGAAGGCCAGGGCCCGCACGCTGATCGCCGCCAAGCTTGATGAGATTTTCCCCGGCCACGACGTCGACGCCGACGACGAGGTTGCCGACCTGTCCATCGGCAAGCGGCAGATGGCCGAGATCGCTCGCGCTTTCACCGTCACCGATACGCCATTGCGGCTGGTCATTCTCGATGAGCCGACCTCCTCGCTCGATGCCACCACGGCGCGGCAACTGCTGACATTTCTGCGCGCGGAAGTGCGCAAGGGCACAAGTGCCATCCTGATTTCGCATCTACTCAAGGAAATCCTCGAAACATCCGACCGCATCGTCGTCATGAAGGACGGCACCGTGGTGGATACGCGACCTGCCGATGGTTTCAACCGCGATACGCTGGTGGCGGCAATGGGCACGGGTCGAGAGGTTGGGGACCGTAGCCTGGGTCAAGCGTCTCAGCGCGACCCATCCTTGAGGAATTCGCCCGAAGATGTTGGGTCGCGCCAAAGGCTTGAGCCAACCTACGCCCCTCCCACCTCCAGCACCCCACGCAGTGCCAAAGCGAGAGAAGAAAACACCGTCCTGCGTGCCCGCCCACGCACCGGCGGCACGCGCGAGTTGACTGTCAACCGCGGCGAGATCGTCGGACTTGCGGGCCTGGCCGGTCATGGCCAGACGCGCATGCTGTTGCAGCTGTTCGAGGGCGCCCGCTCGCGCGTTGCCGGCACCGAGGTCGCCGAGCCGGTCGCCTTCATCGCCGGGGACCGGCAATCGGACGGCGTTTTTCCGCTCTGGTCGATCGGCCGCAATATCTCCGTTGGCTCCTATGCAACACTGCTCAAAGGCGGCCTGATCGATCGTGCTGCCGAGACCGCGCTCGCCAATGCCTGGCGCGAGCGCATTGGCATTCGTACACCCGATATCGGCAATCCGATCCTGTCGCTGTCGGGCGGCAACCAGCAAAAGGCGCTGTTTGCCCGCGCACTCGCCTCCCCTGCCGGTATCGTGCTGATGGACGATCCGATGCGCGGTGTCGATGTCGGCACCAAGCTGGAGGTCTACAAACTGATCCGCGCTGAAGCCGACGCCGGCCGCACCTTCGTGTGGTACACGACCGAAATCGACGAACTGGCCTATTGCGACCACGTCTATGTGTTCCGCAACGGCGCCATCATGGCCGATCTGGCCGCGAGCCAGGCGACCGAGGAGAACGTGCTGAAGGCGTCGTTTGTCGAGGAGGCGGGGGCGTGAACAAAGGGCCTGACACCTCGTTTTCCTCCCACCGAACCATCGTCTCCCTTTTTCCCGATGGGAGAAAAAAGATGACCACGTCCGTTCTCCGCCGGCTGACCAACCCGAAATTCCTGCGCTCGATCCTGCCGGCGTTGTCGCTGGCCGTTGTGCTGGCCGCCATCTATCTGGTCGCGCCGCGCGCCATCAGCTATGTCGGCCTCAATCTGATGCTGCAATATGCGGTGCCGATCGCGCTCGCCACGCTGGCCCAGATGTGCGTCATCACCGTCAATGACCTCGACCTCTCGATCGGTGCCTTCGTCGGCCTGGTCGCGTGCATCGCCGCCACCTGGCTGCATGACACACCGCTGCTGGGCATCGCGGCACTCGTGCTCTGCATCGGTGTCTATGCCGCCATGGGCGCGGTGGTGCAACTGCGCGGCCTGCCCTCGATCGTCGTCACGCTCGGCATGTCGTTTGTCTGGATGGGCTGCGCGGTTCTGTTGCTCTCGACCCCGGGCGGCAAGGCGCCGGACTGGGCGCGCGCCATCATGGGCCTGTCGACACCGTGGATCCCGTTCCCGATCATTGCCGCCGCCGTCATTGCCTTGATCGCTCATCTCGGCCTGATGCGGACATCCTATGGCGTCATGCTGCGCGGCACCGGCGGCAACCCAAGGGCGGTCGCGCGGGCCGGCTGGTCGCTGCTCGGCGCCAAGGTCGTCATGTTCACGCTGGCAGGCGTGTTCGGCACGCTCTCGGGCTTATCGCTGATCGGCCTAACCGGCGCCGGCGACGCACACATTGCTGATCGCTATACCCTCTATTCCATTGCCGGGGTGATCTTGGGTGGCGGCGAGTTTGTCGGCGGCCGTGTTTCGCCAGCTGGCGCTGTGATCGGCGCCCTGACGTTAGCGCTGGCGGGCACGCAATTGCTCAACTTCATGCGTATTTCACCCGACTGGCAGATCGGCGCGCAGGGCGCCATCCTGATCGTGGTGCTGGCGCTGCGCGCGCTAATCGGCGCCATGGAGCGGCGGCCATGAGGCGCTGGAGCACCTGGGCCCGCAACGAGCCTTGGATCTGGTCGTGGCTGGCTACATTCGGCGTCTGGCTCGCCACGGCGGCCTTCACCCAGGGCCACGGCAGTGGCGAGGTGCTCACCGCTGCACTGGCCTTTGCCACCTTCACGGTCATTGTCGGGCTCGGCCAGATGATGGTGGTGACGCTCGGCCCCGGCAATGTCGATCTGTCGATCCCCGGCACCATTGCGTTGGCCGGCTGCGCCGCCATGAAGATCACCGACAGCGAGAACGGATTGCTGCTGATCGGTATCCTGGCCGCCCTCGGCGTCGGGCTGGCGGTCGGCATTTTCAACTTCGGCTTGATCCGCGTGCTGCGCATCCCGCCGATCATCGCCACGCTCTCCACCAGCTTCGTGGTGCAATCGGGCGCCATCGCCTATGGCCGCGGCATCCGCATCAAGCCGGCGCCGCTGCTGGCCGATTTCGCCACCGCGCGCATCGCCGGCGTGCCGGTCCTGGCCGTCGCCGTGGCCGCACTCAGCGTGCTGGTCGGCATCGTGCTCGCGCGTACCCGCTATGGCCGCTCGGTGCTTGCGATCGGGCAAAACATGCAGGCGGCGCGCCTTGCCGGCCTCAATGTCGACCGGGTGCGGTTTGCCACGTATGTGCTGAGCGCTTTGCTGGCGGCCGTGTGCGGCGTGGTGTTGTCCGGATTCTCCGGCGGGGCGGCGCTCGACATGGGCACCGAATATCTGCTCGCCTCGATCGCCGTGGTGGTCATCGGCGGCACCTCGGTGGCTGGCGGCAAGGCGAACGTGCCGGGTATCTGGGGGGCGGCGCTGTTCCTCTATCTGTTGGTCACCATGCTCAATACCTTCGGCGCCAGCGCCGGAGTGCGGTTGATCATGACTGGGGTCATCATTATCGGTGTCATCCTGGCGGCAGGCGGCACGGACGGTCCGCGTCCAAAATGACAGTTGCGCAAGCTTGACAGCTCTGAGAGCATAAGAATTACACGGCCAAGCTGGCGAGACTTCGCTGTTACCGCGTTTTTGTTGACTGCCGCTCTCCCACGCGGACCATTTACAACCGTTTATCGGCACCATGTCATCACCCCTGGGCACCCCATGTCAGCCTTGACCGCCGTCTTCGACCTCGACGGAACCCTCGTCGACAGCGCTGCCGACCTTGGTAACGCCACCAATCGCACGCTCGCCACGCTGGATCTCTCCCCGATCGACCTGGCCAAGCTGCGCACCATGGTGAGCTACGGCGCCCGCGCTATGATCGAGATGGGTCTGGCCGAGCGCGGTGCCAGTAAAACAGAAGCTGAGGTCGATGCTCTGCTGGCGCTTTTTCTGGCCGATTACAGCAAGAACATCGCCGTCGAGAGCCGACCGTTTCCAGGCACGCTCGATGTGCTGGCGCGGCTGCGCGATGCCGGCCACCGGTTGGCCGTGTGCACCAATAAGCGCGAGGGTTTGGCACGAAAACTGCTGGCCGCGCTGAAGATGGACAAGCTGTTCCACGCCATCACCGGCCGCGATACGCTGCCGGTACACAAGCCCGATCCCGGCCATCTGATCGGCACAGTGATCCTCGCCGATGGTGATCTTGGCCGCGCCGTGATGATTGGGGACAGCGAGGTCGACATCATAACTGCCCATGCTGCCGGGCTGCCCTCAATCGGCGTCAGCTTCGGTTACAGCAGCGATCTGATCGCCAACTTCAAGCCGACGGTGATGATCGGCCATTATGACGAGTTGGAAGGCGTGCTCGCCAAACTCTACCCGCCAACCGCCAAGCGGCGCGGCGCTTAACAAACCAATATGGCACAGCCATTTTCGGGTGTCGGCTGTTCCGGCCGCGTGCTAATTCGCGCGTCATGACCCAACCAATCGCGCCGTCCAGCAGTCTGCGCATGGGCGCCACCGAATGGGCCCTGCTGGTGCTGCTCTCGGTCCTGTGGGGCGGGACATTTTTCTTTGGCAAGATTGCTGTCCGGGAGCTGCCGCCGTTCACAATCGTGCTGGCGCGCGTCTCGATCGCGGCGGCCATTCTTGCGGCTGTTGCCCGTCTGTCGGGATTGGAATTTCCGCGCGGCATGAAGGCCTGGGCGCCGTTCCTGGTCATGGGACTGGTCAACAACGTCATCCCGTTCAGCCTGATCTTCTGGGGCCAGAAGGAAATCGGTGCCGGGCTGGCCTCGGTACTGAATGCAGCGACGCCATTATCGGGCGCTATCATTGCCCATCTGCTTACGGACGATGAAAAACTGCGCAGCAATCGACTGATCGGCGTTCTGATCGGCATGGCTGGCGTCTTGGTGCTGGTGGGTCCGTCCGGACTGCAGATGAACTGGGGGCCGCTGCTTGGTGCCGCCGCTGTGCTGGCTGCCACCTTCAGCTATGGCTTTGCCGGCGTCTGGGGCAAGCGGTTTCGCGGCGTGCCCGCACTCACCTCCGCTTGCTGCCAGCTGACCTGTTCCAGCCTGATCATGACACCCCTGGTGCTGATCATCGATCAGCCCTGGCAGCGTGGTGTGCCCAGTGCACAAGCGATGCTCAGTGTCCTGGCCATCGCGGTACTGGCGACGGCGCTGGCCTACGTGATCTTCTTTACGATTTTGCGCCGGGCTGGCGCCAGCAATGTCATGCTGGTGACGCTGCTGGTGCCGTTCACGGCTACCGGGCTGAGCATCGTTTTTCTCGGCGAGTCCGTGCGCCAGACCGACATCGCTGGCGCAGCCCTGGTGGCGCTGGCCTTGTTCATCATCGACGGCCGTCCGGTTGCCGCTTTGCGCGGTGCCTTGATTGGCAGGCCAGCGGCGAGCTAGCCCTTGCGCCCCACAGCCCTGGCTGCCGCCGCCAGATCACTGGCGAACTTGTCGACCGTGGCGGGCAGGGTGTCCCAGGCGCACATCAACCGGCAGCCACCCTCGCCGATGAAGCTGTAGAAGCGCCAGCCGCCGTCCCGCAGCGCCTTCTGCAACGGTGGTGTCAACTCGGCAAACACCGCGTTGGCCTCTGGCTCGAACATGATCCGCACGCCCGGCAAGCCCTTGATCTTGTCGTACAAGCGTTTGGCCATGGCGTTGGCGTGGCGGGCGTTTTTCAGCCAGACATCGTTCTCCAATAGGCCCAGCCAGGGCGCCGAAATGAAGCGCATCTTCGATGCCAGCTGCCCCGCCTGCTTGGCGCGCCAGGCGAAATCTTCGGCCAGGTCACGATTGAAAAACACCACCGCTTCGCCGACCGCCAGCCCATTCTTGGTGCCGCCCAGCGACAACACATCGACGCCGGCCCGCCAAGTGATCTCGGAGGGATGCACGCCCAGCGCCGCCACCGCATTGGCAAAGCGCGCGCCATCCATATGCACTTTCAGGCCGTGACGCTTGGCCATTGCCGCAATGGCGTGCAGTTCGTCGACGCCATATAGTGTTCCGACCTCGGTCGATTGGGTCAGCGTCACGGCCTTGGCCTTGGGGAAATGCAGGTCGGTGCGCTTGGTTGCCATGCGCTCCAAGGCGTCCGGCGTGATCTTTCCGTTTGGCCCTTCGACCAGGAGTAGCTTGGAGCCGTTGGAAAAAAATTCCGGAGCCCCGCATTCGTCCGCCTCGACATGCGCGGTCGCGTGGCAGATCACCGCCTGGTAGGATTGGCAGAGGGCTGCCAGGGCGAGCGCATTGGCTGCCGTGCCGTTAAAGACGAAAAACACCTCGCAGTCGGTCTGGAACAACTCGCGCAGCTTTTCACATACCAGCTTGGTCCAGTGATCATCGCCATACGAAGGCTGGTGCCCGCTGGCATCAGCTTCGAGCATGGCCGCCAAGGCCTCGGGACAGATGCCGGCATTGTTGTCGGACGCAAAATGCTGCCGGGGGCGCTCTATCTTCGGGGCCATGATCTCTCCTGAAATGCCTGCTCCTTAGGCTTTTAGTCCGGCGCGGTGGCCCCTGTCACGCAGATGTGCCGGTTTCCTGAACCATCGTTGCCAGCTCCATACAGTCCGGGTTCATGTTGCCATGCTATGGTGTGGTCGTTAGGTTTGGCCCATGAGGGGTTTTGGGGAGACACCGATGTTCAAGCAAGTCCTGGTAGCCGCAGCGCTGCTGCTGCTCGCCGGCTCTGCACGCGCCGAAGACGTGATTACCACGCCCAGTCAATGCTTTGCCGCAGTCGACGCGTTAGCGCAGACCTGGGAAAACCACAAATATGCCAGCAAGGCCGAAGCCGACAAGATCGGCGCCGGCCTCGCCAGCCTGGAAGAGCAGTGCAAGAACAGCAAGCTAGACGAGGCGCAGAAGATTTTTGTCGCGCTGAAGGTGCTGATCAACCGTTAGCGTTCGAAACTGAAACTGCGGCAGACGGCAAGACTGTCGTAGGACCGTCGACGATATGCTATTGGGGTGCTTCGAAATTGAAACCTGCAGCGGCTGAGGCTGCAAGCACCTGGATAACATGTCCGTCACCAATCAAAGCGACCGCAAGACGCTCATCTTGACCGGCGCATCGCGCGGCATCGGTCATGCCACGGTTAAGCGGTTTGCCTCCGCCGGCTGGCGGGTGATTTCGTGCTCGCGGCACGCCTTTCCCGAGAACTGCCCGTGGGAAATGGGACCCGACGACCATATCCAGGTCGACCTTGCCGATCCAGCCAAGACGCAAGAAGCGATCGGCCTGATGCGCGAGCGGTTGAAGGCCCAGGGCTCGCGGCTGCATGCGCTGGTCAACAACGCGGCCATCTCGCCCAAGGGGCCGAACGGCAGCCGGCTGAGCGCCGTCGACACCGATGTCGCCGACTGGCAGTGGGTGTTCCAGGTGAACTTTTTTGCCCCCATCATGCTGGCGCGCGGCTTGATGACCGAGCTGGGCACCGCCAAGGGTGCCGTCGTCAACGTCACCTCGATCGCCGGCGGCCGCGTGCATCCGTTCGCCGGCGCGGCCTATGCCACCTCGAAGGCGGCCCTGATGGCGCTGACGCGCGAGATGGCGCACGACTTCGGCAAACACGGCATTCGCGTCAATGCCATTTCGCCCGGTGAGATCAACACCGCCATCTTGTCTCCGGGTACCGAAAAGATCGTCGAACAGCAGATCCCGATGCATCGGCTTGGCGAGCCAGAGGAAGTGGCCAAGGCCATCTACTTCTTGTGCACCGATGCCTCCAGCTACGTGAACGGCGCCGAATTGCATATCAATGGCGGCCAGCACGTCTGATGCTGCTGCCGCGCTTCCGCCAGGCCAGAACTGCTGCGCTGATCGTCGCGCTTGCTCCGCTATTGGGCTGTGCGGAGCGTTGCCTCGCCCAAGTCCTTGAGCCGGTTCCTTTCGAAGGCTTGGCAGCGCCGCCGGTGCCGGGTGCCGATGCCGGAGCAGACCAGCCGACCGATCCCCAAGCCTGGCGTATCCAGACCATCGCCATCCCGGAAACGCCCAAACACATTTTTGGGACCGGCGCCCTGATTGATCTCAACCGCGTCACCATCGAAACCGAGAGCGGAGCCTGGTATCGGCTCGCCGACTGCGCCAGCGGCCTTTGTGCCGAACTGGTCACCAGTCCGCATGTACTCGAGCAACTGCCGACTGGCGCCCTACCCGGATCGCACGTTGCCGTAGGACAACATCGCATCGCCCGCGCCTGGCTGGCTGAACCAACCATGCGGCTGCAGGGCACCACCCTTGGCGGCGCGGTCGCCGGCGCACTGGTGGTGGAGGACCGTACTGCCAGCAGCTACCGCATCGATCTTGGCATCGCCGAAGCCTTCGAGGACCGGCGCCCGCGCATTGCCGACCTCGGGCCTGATCACCTCGATACCGTCCTGGTGGTCAAGAGTAGCGAGGACGGCGGCGCGTCGTTGGTGGCGGTCGGCCTGACCGGCGAAGGGCTGTTGCAGGTGCTGGCCGAAAGCGAACCGATCGGCCAGCCGCGCGGTTGGCTGAACCCGATTGGGGTTGCCGATTTCACCGCTAGCGGCGAACCGGCGATCGCGCTGGTGCGAACGCCGGACGCCGACGGGACGTTGCAAATCCTGATCCTTGGCGATCACGCGTTCAGCACCCGCTTCAGCATTCCCAACGTCTCCAATCACGTGCCTGGCACCGACCTCATGGAGATGGCTGTGATTGCCGATCTCGACGGCGACGGGCTTGCCAACATCGCCGTGCCCGATGCCAGCCGGCAACGCGTCCGCATCTTGTCGTTTGCCCATGGCCAAGTCGCCGAGCCCGCCGCTATCGATCTGCCGGCTCCGATAGCGACCGAGATGGTCGGCGTCGCGGCGGCGGGTAAACGGCCACAACTGCTGATGGGGCTCGCCGACGGGCAATTGGTGCTGTTGCATTGACTGCGGCCAAACCGCCGTCCGCCATAGGATTGCCCTGGTCTGGCGGCCATTTCACAATACAATTCAGATCGCCCTGCTCGGGGTGCCGATTCCCGCGACCGGAAACCGACGATGCCATTGCATGCACCGCCTAGCGCGACGATCTGGGGGCCGTGGAGCCTGCGCGTGTTGCTGCTGGCCATCCAACTGATCATCACGACGGCAGTATTGCACCGCTTTGCGGCCTTTCCGACGGCGGTTGCGGTCAATCTGGTGCTGGTCAGCCTGGCCGCCTGCGCCCTGGCAATGCTGATGGGTACGCTCGCGCTGGCACAGGTCTGGCGGCTGGGCGTGCCGGGTTCGGGGCCGGCGGCCACCGCTCTGGCGCTGGGCGGTCTGGTGCTGATTGTGCCCGCCTATTACCTGCCAATGGCGTTGCGCGAATCGTCTGTCTTCGACATCGCCACCGATCGCGAACATCCGCCGCTGTTCCAAGCTCTTGCCAAGACGCGGCTGGCTGCCGGTATCATTGTCGACGCACCACTGCAGCCGGTGGCGGACCCGGAGCAAGAGCTTGAACCCGTTATCACCGATCGCTCTCCTGGCGATGTTTTCGACCTGACCAACGAGGTCATGCGCCAGATGGATCTCAATATCGTCGCCGAAGAGGCGCCCGGCTTTGGGTCCGAAGAGGGCACGCTGGAGGCGACCGAGCGCACCATCATTCTGGGCCTGACCGACGATATCTCGATCCGCATCCGTCCGGGGGATGGACACACGCGCGTCGACATCCGCTCGGCGGCCCGCTATCCGAGGCTGGACTTTGGCCGCAATGCCGAGCGTGTGCATTCGATCGCACGCAAGTTGCAATCAGGCATCGATGCCAGCGTGCCCAGCGATCCGGCGCTGGCGGCCGATGCCAGCCAAGCGCCTACTGCGGGCACAGCTAAAGTGGCAGGAACGTCCGGTGCAGGGACGGGGACCCGTCGCAAGAAACGAGGCCTCGTTCCATAAGGTGCTCCAAATGGGCCAGTACCGAGAGCTTAGCCGCACTGAGCATGGCTGGCTGCAGCCCGCGATAAACCCGGTCGGTGATCTCGGCGACCTTGCCAAGGCCATCCCGCACCGCCTCGAAAATCATGTTTTCGCGCATCTGGCGATGCAGCAAGTAGCCGCGCACCAGCCGCTGAGGCTCGCGGATAATCTCGCCATGGCCGGACAGATAGATGGCTGACGTGTCGGTACGGCCTTCCAGCAGCCGCGATAGCGAGGCAAGGTAGTCGCTCATACGACCTTCAGGAGGGGCAATGACGGTTGTGTTCCAGCCCATCACATGGTCGCCGGAAAACAGCACGCCCGTGCCTTCGAGCCCAAAGCACAAATGATCGGGCGCATGCCCTGGCGTATGCAGCGCTTTCAGCGACCAGTCGTGGCTGCGCACCACCCCCTCATCGCGGAGGCTCAAATCGGGCACGAAATTGACGTCCAGAAACGCCTTGGCCTCGACATGCCGGTTGGCCGCAACGCGCCGCTCGTCAGTACCGCCAAAGCCGCAGGTGACCGCGCCCGTCTCGGCCTTGAGCGCCGCCATGCCAGCGCTGTGATCGCGATGCGTGTGGGTCAGCAAAATGTGCGTAATGCGCCCGCGCCCGGCCGCCGCAAGGATGGCCCGACGATGCATCGGGTCATCGGGGCCGGGATCGATGACGGCAATATCCTGCTGCCCGATCAGATAGGTGTTGGTGCCCTTGAAGGTGAGCGGGCCCGGATTTCGAGCCACCAGCCGGCGCACGCCCGGAGCAAGCTCCGTCGCCACGCCATAGGAAAACTCCATCGCACGGTCGAATTTGATGGCTGCTGTCATGGCGGGTAAATTAGCCTCGTTCGCGCCTGATGCGCAAGGCGCGCCCCTCGCAATACCCGTGCCAGGCTTAACCTGCCGCCTCAGGCATGATTGGCAATGAGCCGGAACAGGAAGGCAGCGATTGGTCGGAGTGGGGAGATTCGAACTCCCGACCCCCTGCTCCCGAAGCAGGTGCGCTACCAGGCTGCGCTACACTCCGATTTTTTTCGAGGACGCGTTCTTCTAAACGCCACGCTGGCGGGATCCGCGACTGCTCACGGCCAGGGCAGAGGCGTCTTATATAGGCTCGGTGCGATCCCCGCAAGCGGCTGCATTGCCCAATCAGTTGGCGGCTGCCGATGTGGTGCCGGAGCAGGCCGCAACCAGCATGCCGAGCAGCCCGGGGGTGCTGGCAACCGGCAGCGTTATGACTTTTGAGTCGCTGCCGGGGCTATCTGTGGCATGCAGACGAAGTTGCAATTGTGTGCTTTGGCGTAACCTGCACAGCATGGTTATTGGCACGGACGTTTCCAGAGGCGCCGCCGACCATTCGGAGTTGATATTGTAAGCGTCCGCGCCCTGGGCCTGATCGAAGGTGAGTTCGGCATACAGGCCCTTGGTCGGCACCGCATCGGCAGCCTCTCGCAGGTCGATCGCAAAGCCAGCACGTCCGATGTCTTTGTCGATCCAATATCCGATGCGCAGCTTAAGGTTCGCGCCGCGAAATTGGATCGGGGCCTCGGCCAGCGGCTGCGCCGGCCGGTCCGGCGACCCGGACGACGCCGGCAGCGCTCCGATCGAAGCCGAGGACGCCTGGGCCGCAGTAGCCAACGGCAACAAACGATCACCCCCGAGTTCCTCAGTTACCAGATGCGTCGTAGCCAGTTCGTCATGACTCATCCAATGTATGGACGTATTGGGGGTCGCCTCCATCAGCGGGATCAACGATTGGTCGATGCCCATGCGCGACAGAAACGACACGATCGGCTTGTAGGTTCGATCGTCGACATTCACCTCATAGGTGCGACCCGGCATGCGCTGTTCGTGGATCAGCCTGCGCGAGGTGCGGGTACCCCCGTCCGGGCGCTGAAAGGTCGTTACCCGGTAGGTTCGGCGAATGCGGATCTGGGTCTGGAAGACGATGATCTGGTGCACGCCGACGTGAGATGCCGATGACGCCAACCGCCGTGTGCCGGACGCCAGCACTAGCGTGCAGGCCGAGGCACAATAGGCGTTGAAGGAATTCGGCCGGCCGCGTTTGGGGGTCTTGCCGTCCCCTTTGCAGGCCTTGGCGGTGCCCGTGCATGGCTCAAATTCGGTTCGCGTCACCGAAACATCAATCTTGCGATCGCGCAACAGCGCGCCGATGGCGATCGCCGCCTCGATCGAACCGCCGCCTGAGTTGATGAACAGCGGCAGATTGCGGCTGCCGATCTTGCCGAGCACCTTGCGGAATTCGCCCGGTGTAGTGTCAACAATGTCACCCTCGGCCGAGATCCATTCGGTGCAATTGGGTTCGCAGCCCAGCAAGGTGCTGCGCACCAATTGAACCTGCATCGGCTGCATATTCTTGAAGATGGACGGAACCGATGGCTTGCCCTTGCCAAACGCCATGGCCGGCAGGCCAAGACAGCCGATAACGAGTAACAGCAGCGCCCAGCTGCCTAGCCCGCTTGTCGTTCGCTGGAGACCGTGTCGCTGCATGCGCTGATGCTCTTGCTCTGCCAACGATTCGATTGTGTGCGCTCAGCTCACTGAGCGCAAGGCTTGGCTCGCTCCAGGCACCTGGTTTTCCGCAGACGCAGTAATTCCGGCCACACCATAGACCGCGCGCGCGCGCGTCTCAAATGCCTCGGCGAACTTGCGAAAAGCGCGATCGAACAGGCTGCCGAGCAGCAGCTGCAGGGTCAGCGAGCGGAATTCGTAGTTAATATCAAAGGCGACATCGCAACCGCCCCGCGCTGCGGCAAAGCGCCAGCGATTGTCGAGCACGCGGAATGGCCCGTCGAGATGGCTGACATCGATCTGGTAGGTCTGGCGATTGATCGTGATGCGGCTGGTAAAGTTCTCGCGCAGTGGGCCGTAGCCGACGCCCATGTGCGCCACAATGACCTCCGAACCGTCGGCGGCGCGGCTGCGCGACAGCACCTTCAGGCTTTCGCACAGCGGCAGGAATTGCGGGTAGCGTTCAACGTCGGCGACCAGCTCCAGCATGGCTTCGGGCCGGTGCGGCACATGACGCAGGGTCTGGAAGGACGGCATGTCGGCGCGCGCTTTCTGCTCGGCTGTGTGGCTGTACTGACTCTAGGCTGGATGACCCTTGCCAAGCCCCGTGGCAGCCTGTCGCGCGGCTTTCAGCCGGGCAAAATCCTCGCCGGCATGGTGCGAGGAGCGGGTGAGCGGGCTGGACGACACCAACGCGAAGCCCTTGGCCATTGCAATCTGGGCAAAGCTGGCAAATTCTTCGGGCGGCACAAATCGCTCGACAGCGGCGTGCTTGCGCGAGGGCTGCAGATACTGCCCGATGGTCAGGAAATCGACCTCAGCAGTGCGCAGATCGTCCATCAGCTGCAGCACCTCGGCACGCTTTTCTCCCAGGCCGAGCATAATGCCGGACTTGGTGAACATGCTGCGGTCCAGTTCCTTGACCCGCTGCAACAGCCGCAGCGAATGGAAGTAGCGCGCGCCCGGGCGGATGGTCAGGTAGAGCGAGGGCACGGTCTCCAGATTGTGATTGAAGACGTCCGGTCGCGCCGCAACCACTTGCTCCAGGGCACCGTCCTTGCGCAGGAAATCGGGCGTCAGCACTTCGATGGTGGTTTGGGGGCAGGCCGCGCGAATGGCCCGAATAACGGCGGCGAAATGGGCGGCACCGCCGTCGGCAAGATCATCGCGGTCGACCGAGGTGATGACGACATGCTCAAGTCCGAGCTTGGCGACGGCATCGCCGACGCGTCTGGGTTCATCGGCATCAAGCGGCAGCGGCAGGCCAGTGCGCACATTGCAGAAGGCGCAGGCGCGCGTGCAGGTGTCGCCCATGATCATCATGGTGGCGTGCCGCTTTTGCCAGCATTCGCCGATATTCGGGCAGCCAGCCTCCTCGCAAACCGTGGTGAGGCCATGCTCGCGCACAATCTTGCGCGTTTCCAGATAACCCGGCGTGCCAGGAGCCTTGACGCGCAGCCAATCAGGCTTGCGCAGCAGCGGCGCGTCGGGCCGATGCGCCTTTTCCGGATGACGGGGCCGCTCGGCCGGGGCGGGACGCGTGTCGATGATGGTCGTCATGATGCCCAGCCTAACATTGAACCGCGCGACCTCAAACTACTGCCTTACCGCGCAACCGATCATTCAGCATGCGCAGCAGGGCACCGAAGCCGCAAACGGTCGCAATGACGAGAATGACCGGACCCGCCCAGGGGATCAGGCCAAGCAGCCCAAGCACAATCAGGCCGGCGAGCAGATGCAGTGCTCGCAGCCCCGCCGAACGCGGCTCGCCCAGCCGGTTGAAGAACCACTCGCCAAGCCCGAGCCCGGCGCAAGCATAGCCAAGCAGCAGAAGCAGCGGCAAAGCCAGCACGGCCAAAGCCCCGATCGGTGCGCCGATGATGGTCAGGCTCAGCAAGACAACCGCAATCGGCAGCAACAGCAGCGCACCCAGCCCCCAGCCGACGCTCGCTGCCGGAGTATCGATCAGCTCATCGATGGCCCCCTCAGCGCCGCCACGGCCAAGCCAGAGAAACAACAGGCCCGCCATCAAGGCGCTGCCGAGCAGAAACAGGCCGGGCATGAAGCCTGCCAGCGGCCCGCTGGCGACCAGCGTGCTGACCTCCGACAACTTGTGGCGCGTCATGTGGCCATTGATCCTGGCCCCCTTGTCGATCACCGGCTCGGCGATGGTGTAGATTTCGGCATCGCCATCGATACGCGCACCATCGGCAAAATGAATGCGGGTCGCTTCGATGCGCAGCGGTCCCTTCACCACGCCAGAAATTTCCGCGCTGGTGGCTTCGATGCTCAGCGGCCCGCTCGACTCACCGGCAAACGTTACCTCGCTGCCCGACAATGAGGTCTCGCCCGTCACTTGGCTGTCGCGGGTAACGATGAGCCGCGCGGCCATCCCGGTCAGTTCGCCCTGCACACTCGACGCAATCTGCAGCTGGCTGCCGAACACCCTGAGAACGCCGAGAATTTTTCCCGTCAGGCGGCCGTTGGCAGCGGCCACATAGACATCGCCGGCCACATCAGCATCGAGCTGGACATTGGCGCCAATCAGCACGATGCGGCCGCTTGAGCGACCCTTCACCTTGACCTCGGCGCCGGCCGCCATGACACCGGGCAGCTCTGGATCATCGATCTCGACTTGGGCGCCGATGCGTCTGAGATTGCCTTCGGCAGCCACAGCAATCCGGGGTGCCAGATTGGCATCGGATGCCAGCAGCACAACCAAGCTCATGGTCAATCCCAACAGCCGAAGGCACCCCAAGGCAGTCATCACCGAACACTTCCCTTGGCGTGCCAGTTTTGGACACGCTTTACCATCGCCGTCTGCCGGACATCGATCGGCCCACATGGCGTCGCTGAACCCTGACGACATAAGTCCTATTACATATGGATGACCCGCCCATAGGCGTCGAGCACTGATTCGTGCATCATTTCCGACAAGGTCGGATGCGGAAAGACCGTCGCCATCAGTTCGGCCTCGGTGCTTTCGAGCGTGCGCGCGATCGCATAGCCCTGAATCAATTCCGTGACTTCGGCACCAACCATATGCGCGCCGATCAACTCGCCGGTCCGGGCATCGAACACCGTCTTCACCAAGCCCTCGGTTTCGCCGAGCGCGATGGCCTTGCCGTTGCCCTGGAACGGGAAGCGGCCGACCTTGACCTCGTGCCCCTTGGCCTTGGCCGCAGCCTCCGTCAAACCGACCGAGGCGATCTGCGGCTGGCAATAAGTGCAGCCCGGTATATTGAGCGGATTTAGCGGATGCACGCCGGCAAAGCCCGCGATCTTTTCCACGCACAACACGCCTTCGTGGCTGGCCTTATGAGCGAGCCAGGGGGGGCCGGCGACATCGCCGATGGCATAGACGCCGGGCACACCGGTGCGGCACCACTCGTCGATGACGATGTGGCCGCGATCAAGCTTCACGCCGGCAGCTTCCAGCCCGATATTTTCGACATTGCCGGTGATGCCAATGGCCAGGATGACGCGTTCGACCGTCAAATCCTCGGTCTTGCCGTCCTTGTCCTTGAGGGTTGCGGTGACCGAGCCCGCCGCCTTCTTCAGCCCGGCCACCGAGGTGCCGGTACGGATGCGCATACCCTGCTTCTCGAACGATTTGCGCGCGAAAGTGGAGATCTCCTCGTCCTCGACCGGCAAGATGCGGTCGAGAATTTCGACTACCGTCACCTCGGCGCCCATGGTGCGGTAGAAACTGGCGAACTCGATGCCGATGGCGCCCGAGCCGACCACCAGCAGCGATTTCGGCATAACCTTGGGGATCATCGCTTCCTTGTAGGTCCACACCAACTCGCCGTCCGGTTCAAGACCCGGCAACGTTTTTGCCCTGGCACCGGTGGCGATGATGATGTGTTTGGCAGAGATATCTGGCAGCGCCGCCCCATCCTTGCCCGTGACGGCAATCACGCCGGCCGATTTCAGCCGCGCGCTGCCGTCAATGACGGCGATCTTGTTCTTCTTCATTAAATAGCCGATGCCGCTCGACAAGCGGTTGGCGACCTTGCGCGAGCGCTCCACCACCTTGGCAATATCGAAACTGACGCCGTCCACCTTCAGGCCGAATTCGGCGGCGTGGCGAAACAGGTTGTAGACCTCGGAGGACCTGAGCAGGGCCTTGGTCGGGATGCAGCCCCAGTTGAGGCAGATGCCGCCCAGATGCTGGCGCTCGATGACAACCGCCCGGAGCCCAAGCTGTGCGGCGCGAATGGCTGCGACGTAGCCACCAGGTCCCGCGCCAACCACAGCAATATCGTAGTCCGAAACGGACATTGGACAGTCTCCCGATAGCAGCAGGCTTGCCGGACGTCTCGCGCGCCTGATGTGACGACTGACCGCGCGATGGCAACAGCATGATACACAATCGCAAAGCCCGGCCAAGTGCCGGGCTTTCTATTATTTCAGTCAAATTCACGTCGCGTCGGTTCAGTGCGGTGGCAGCTGGCAGTCGTTACCGAGATACTGCTCGAGCAATGAGTTGTAACGGTCGATGCGCGCATTGACTTCGGCAGACATCCGGGAGCCGGCCTGACGCGCCTGGATCTGCCCTGGCACGCCCATGCCATCGAGCTTGCGCAACTCGCCACGCACCGACTGGCAATCGCCGCCGCCGCCAAAGCCGACCGGAACCCGTCCGCTACCCTGAGAAGCGCAGCCAGCCAGCGACACGACTGTCGCAGCCAACGCAACCACTCTGAGCCCTTGCTTTACCAGCCCGAGCACAGTTGCCTCCATCGATGCCTAAACTCTATCCTTAACAAGCATGCGCAAGAGGCCATTTCAACGTGCCGAGAACTGAAACCACCGCATGGCTTGTGCAACTGTGGTAATTGCGCCGCAACCCGTGGGCCAGCACCGCTCCTCAGACCAACATACGCACAGGGTCCTCGATGTAGGCCTTGAACGCATTTAGCAGCGCCGCCCCCAGCGCGCCGTCGACCACCCGATGATCGCAGGACAACGTGCAACTCATCATGGTCGCGACGTCCACCTTGCCACCCACCACGATCGCTCGCTGCTCCCCCGCGCCGACCGCCAGGATGGTGGCGTGTGGCGGATTGATTACGGCGTCGAAACTCTTGATGCCAAACATGCCAAGGTTGGAAATCGAGGTGGTGCCGCCCTGATATTCATGCGGGGCAAGTTTGCGCGAGCGCGCGCGGTTTGCCAGATCCTTCATCTCGTTCGATAATTCCGAAAGCGTTTTCAAGTCGGCATGACGAAGCACCGGCGTGAACAGTCCGCCCTCGACCGATACCGCAACGCCGACGTCGATCCGCTTATGGCGCAACATGCCTTGTGTGGTCCAGGTGGCATTGGCCGCCGGCACATCGCGCAACGCCAGCGCCAGCGCCTTGATGACAAAGTCGTTGACCGAAAGCTTGTAGGCTGCCGGTCCATCCTTGGGCGAGCGGGCGTTCAGCCGCTCGCGCGCCGACAACAGCTGATCCAGCCGGCAATCGACATTGAGATAGAAATGCGGGATCGTGACCGTGCTCTCGACCAGCCGCTTGGCGATGATCTTGCGCATGTTGTCGTGCGGCAGAATTTCGTAGGTGCCCTGCTCATAAAGCGCGAGGACCTTGTCGTCGGCCATCGGCTGCGGCAACGACAGCGCGGCTGAGGCAACAGCCAAGGGCGCCGCCGCGGCCGACAAATTGGCCGCTCCCGCCGGCACAGCTGCGGTGCGCGGCGCAACTCCCGAACCAGCCTTTTCGATATCGGCGCGCACAATACGTCCGTTTGGGCCGGAGCCCTTCAAGCTGGCGAGGGCCAGCCCCTTGTCATCCGCCATCCGGCGCGCCAAAGGCGAAGCAAAGATGCGGCCGTTGTTTGCTGGCTTTGAGGAGCTGCCCGTAGCTCGAGCGGCTGCGGCCGATACCGGTAGCGCGACCGGCTGCGACATGGCTGTTGCGCTACTGGCAGGCTTGGCAAGCGCTGCGACGGCGGCCTTGCCGTCCTCGCCCTCGGCCAACAGATACGCGATCTGGCTGTTCACTTTTACGCCTTCGGTACCCGCCGGAATCAGGATCTTGCCCACCGTGCCCTCATCGACCGCCTCGACTTCCATGGTCGCCTTATCGGTCTCGATCTCGGCGATGACATCGCCCGAGCGCACTTTCTGGCCCTCGATGACGAGCCATTTGGCGAGCTTACCCTCCTCCATGGTGGGCGACAGCGCAGGCATCAGGATGGGTGTGGGCATGGGGGGCTCGTCAGGGTCAAAGGTGGCGGTGCGCGAGGGGTGTCAGGTCTTGCTGATCTTGTCATAGGGCCAGAGGACCGCGAGGTCGAAAGTCAGTTCCGTGACAGGCGGGGCGGCAACTTTATCGGCGTGCTGGAATGTGCCGAACAGCTGCCACTTGCGCTCACTGAGTTCGAATACTTCCACAGTTCGAGTTCGTGGATCGAGATACCAAACGCGTGGAATGCCGACTCGAGCGTAAATCTTACTCTTGAGGTTGCGATCAGGATGCTCGGTCGATGGCGACAAGACCTCGCAAAGCCAATCTGGCGGGGTCTCGATCCAAGCCGTTGGCGGAAGGTCGGGCAATCGCTCGATACGCCATGCCGCCAGATCTGGAACGACGACATCCCGCCCGAAATGCAACTCCTGTTCGGGCATGAAAAACCAACCACCCGGACCACCGTCGCCGAATTGAAACGCAGGACCCAGCTTCCCTCCCAATGCAAAGGCTGACACCGCCTGCCTGGGTGCTGCCCGCGGATGTGTTACCAGTTCCCCGCCCAAAATCTCAGCAACCAGATGCTCAGGCACCGCCTCCAGGTCGGCATAAGCCGCCTCTTTGCGGGCAGGTTCGCCCATAGCGCGTATGTCCTGCTGCATAGCGCCCCACCGACCCGTCTAACGATTGCACACCTTGCGCGCCGCTTCGACCACCTTGGCGGTGTTCGGCAGCGCCAGTTTCTCGAGGTTGGCGGCGTACGGCATCGGCACGTCCTCGCCCGAGACCTTGGTCGGCGGCGCATCGAGATAGTCGAACGCCTCCAGTGCCACCCGCGCGCAGATTTCCGAGCCGATCGAGCACACCGGATAGCTCTCATCGACCGTTACGATGCGATTGGTGCGTTTCACGCTCTCGATTACGGTGGCCATATCGAGCGGACGCAGCGTGCGCAGATCGATGACTTCGGCCTCGATGCCGGACTTGAGCAGTTCCTCAGCGGCGGCCATCGCATAGCTCATGCCGCGCGAGAACGAGACGATGGTGACATCGCGGCCCGGACGCACGATCTTGGCCTTGCCGATCGGCACCAGCCAGTCCGCCACATCGGGTACCGGAAAGCTCTGGCCATAGAGCAGCTCGTTTTCCAGGAACACCACCGGATTGGGGTCGCGGATGGCCGATTTCAGCAAACCCTTGGCATCGGCCGCCGTCCAGGGCGCGACCACCTTCAGGCCGGGGATATGAGCGTACCAGGACGAATACTCCTGGCTGTGCTGGGCCGCCACGCGCGCCGCCGCTCCGTTCGGCCCGCGAAACACGATCGGACAGCGCATCTGGCCGCCCGACATATAGAGCGTCTTGCCGGCCGAATTAATGATGTGGTCGATCGCCTGCATGGCGAAGTTCCAAGTCATGAATTCGACGATTGGCCGCAACCCCGCCAGAGCTGCGCCGACTCCGACGCCGGTAAAGCCATATTCCGTGATCGGCGTATCGATCACGCGCCGCGCCCCGAACTCGTCCAGCAGACCTTGCGAAATCTTGTAGGCGCCCTGGTATTGGGCCACCTCCTCGCCCATCAAGAACACGTCGGGATCGCGGCGCATCTCCTCGGCCATGGCGTCGCGTAACGCATCGCGCACGGTCGTCGCCACCATCTTGGTGCCGGCAGCAAGCTCGGGTTCGCTGGCCGCTAGCGCCGGGATGGCTGCTGGTGCCATGCCCGGTGCCGCCGGCATCGTTGCCGTAGCAGCCGCAAGCTTGGCCGCGGGTGCCGCCACCCCTGCAGCCTCACCATTGATCATGATGACGGCAATCGGCGTATTCACCTTCACCCCTTCGGTGCCGGCCGGCACCAGGATCTGCCCCAGCACGCCGTCATCGACCGCCTCGACTTCCATGGTCGCCTTGTCGGTCTCGATTTCGGCGATGACGTCACCCGGCTTGATCCGCTTGCCGACGCTGACCAGCCATTTGGCAAGCTTACCCTCTTCCATCGTCGGCGACAGCGCGGGCATCAGGATTTCGGTTGGCATCGTTCATCTCACATTCGGCTCGCAACACGGGACGGCTGACGGCGCGGGGGCAGGATCAGACAGCAACCGTGACGTCGGTATAAAGCTCGCTGGCATCGGGCTCTGGGTTGGTCTGCGAGAATTCTGCCGCATCGTTGACGATCAAGCGGATTTCGCTGTCGACCTTTTTCAAATCGGCTTCGCTCGACCAGCCGCGCTCGACCAGCCGCCGTCCGACCTGCTCAATCGGGTCGTGCTCATTGCGCATCTTGTCGACCTCCTCGCGGGTGCGGTACTTGGCCGGGTCCGACATCGAGTGACCGCGATAACGGTAGGTTTGCATCTCCAGAATGTACGGCCCCTGGCCTTCGCGGGCGCGCGTCACCGCCCGGTCGGCAGCGGCCTTGACGGCGCGTACATCCATGCCGTCCACATCCTCGCCCGGAATATCGAAGGAACGGCCGCGCTGATACAGATGGGTGGTCGAAGACGCCCGCTCGACACTGGTGCCCATGCCGTATTTGTTGTTCTCGATCACATAGATGACCGGCAGGCTCCAGAGCTTGGCCATGTTGAAGCTCTCATAGACCTGGCCCTGGTTGGCTGCGCCGTCACCGAAATAGGTCAGACTGACATTGTCATTGCCGCGATAGCGGTTGGCAAACGCCAGTCCCGTGCCCAACGGCACCTGCCCGGCGACGATGCCATGGCCGCCAAAAAAGCCCCTCTCGACCGAGAACATGTGCATCGAGCCGCCCTTGCCGCGCGAATAGCCGTCGCGCCGCCCGGTCAGTTCGGCCATCACGCCCTTGGCCTCCATGCCGCAGGCCAGCATATGGCCGTGATCGCGATAGCCTGTGATCACCTGATCGCCCGCCTTCAGCGCCATCTGCATGCCGACCACCACCGCCTCCTGGCCAATATAGAGATGGCAAAAGCCGCCGATGAAACCCATGCCATAGAGCTGGCCGGCTTTTTCCTCGAAGCGCCGGATCAAAAGCATCTGCCGATAGGCGGCAACCTCCTGCTCCCGGCTGAACTCTGCGAACTGTATATGGCCATTTATTCCGGCAATCGCAGCGTTGCTGCCCGTCGTTGCTTCGGTGGCGTTCAACGGCGCGATGATTGGCGTGAGCGGCACCTGAGTCCTCCCGGAAACTGCGAATGTTTTTCAACTCTTTACACGAGCCGTTCAGCGCCCGCTAGCAGCTGACTAAAATTCCTATCATGGATTGGTTGAGTTTTTATGTTCTGTTTTTGTTCTTGTCGTTGAGAACAAACCGTGCTAGGGATGGCTTCCTAACCTGAGGTGACAGGACAGGCCAACGATGCAAGAGATCAAACAGCCAGAGACTGTAAACGCGGTTGCCGTGCACAGTGAGCGCCGTCGCGGACGCGGTGCACACGCCAATGTCAGCGGCCGCTTCGAGCGCGAGAGCCGGCATGACACGGACGACGGCTGGGCTAGCCTGGACGATTTGGCGCCGTTTGCAACCACCGTCGGTATCGATGCCGCGCGCACTATCATCACCACCAACCGATCGCCCGACATCAGCTTCGATCAGTCAATCAATCCCTATCGCGGCTGCGAGCATGGCTGCATCTATTGCTATGCCAGGCCTTCACATTGCTATCTGGGGTTGTCGGCGGGACTGGATTTCGAGAGCCAGTTGTTTGCCAAGCCAAACGCTGCCGAGTTGCTGGAACGAGAGCTGGCGCGGCCATCCTATAAACCTAAAGTGATCGCGCTTGGCGCTAATACCGACCCTTATCAGCCGATCGAGCGTACCTGGCGGATCTCGCGCGAGATTCTGCAAGTGCTGGCCACCGCCCGCCATCCGGTCGGTATCGTTACCAAGTCGGCGCTGGTCACGCGCGATATCGACATTCTGGCGCCGATGGCCCGCGATGGCCTGGTCAAGGTGGCGCTGTCGGTAACCACGCTCGATCGCATGACCGCGCGCAAGATGGAGCCACGGGCGAGCACACCGGACAAGCGACTGCAGGCAATCCGGGAGCTGAGTGAGGCTGGCATCCCAACTGCGGTGATGGTGGCGCCGATCATTCCCGCCATCAACGACAG
Source organism: Hyphomicrobiaceae bacterium (assembly GCA_031367715.1). Taxonomy (GTDB): domain Bacteria; phylum Pseudomonadota; class Alphaproteobacteria; order Rhizobiales; family Hyphomicrobiaceae; genus JANYHF01. The sequence continues at coordinate 56,324 of JANLQJ010000066.1, forward strand.
CGAGATCGAGGCCATTTTAGCGGCGGCACGCGATGCCGGGGCCAGCGAGGCCGGCTCTGTGCTGTTGCGGCTGCCGCTGGAGATCAAGGAGCTGTTCCACAGTTGGCTGGCCGATCAATATCCCGACCGCGCCGAGCGTGTGATCTCGATCTTGCGCTGCATGCGCGGCGGCAAGGACTATGACGCGCGCTGGTTCGAGCGGCAAAAGGGGACGGGTCCCTATGCCGAGCTGATCGCCCAGCGCTTTCGTCTGGCGTTGCGCAGACTAGCACTCAATGAGCGCAAATACCGGCTGCGCACCGACTTGTTTACGCGGCCGGTTATCAGGGGAGGACAGCTTGCGTTGTTTTAGGAGCGTTGGCGATGCCACGAGCTAGCGGGAGCAGGCCCCCGACGCAGCCTGATTTCAAAGTCGAGCGCCAGCATATGCTGGCCGGCCGGGCTCGCGTGGTTGGCATTGACGAGGCCGGAATTGGCCCTTGGGCGGGACCGGTCGTGGCCGCCGCAGTCTGCCTCGATCCGCTGCACCTGCCGATTGGCGTGCGTGACAGCAAGACGCTGACGGCGGCGCGCCGCGAGGACTGCTTTGCTGCGATCCTGCGGCTGGCCCACGTCGGCGTCGGCGTCGCCGACGTGGCACGGATCGATCGCGACAATGTCCTGCGCGCCAGCCAGTGGGCTATGGCGCAAGCCGTCGCAAAACTGGATTTTGTGCCTGACCTGGCCCTGGTAGACGGCAAACACGCGCCGAAACTGAGCTGCTCGGTCGCGGCGATGGTCGACGGCGATGCGTTGATCCTATCGATTGCGGCGGCTTCAATCGTCGCCAAGGTGACGCGCGACCGTATCATGGTTGAGTTGTCGGCGCTGCATCCAGGCTATGGCTTTGACAAGCACAAGGGTTACGGCACGGCCGAACATCGCGCCGCGATTGCCCGGCTCGGTGTGATTGCTGCGCATCGGCGGTCCTTCAGGCCGATCCAGGAGGCGATTGCTGCGGCCATGGCGGAAACGACCGGCCCGCCGTTAACCCATGGGGCGGCCAAACTGGAGTAAGGTTCGTGTAATTGCGCCAGATCGATATGACGGCGTCGGGTAGATTTCAGTGCAGCAGGCGTGAAACCAGTATGCGTGAGCGTTCCAATGGCGTGACGGCGGACAACTTTGCCTGCAACCGCATCCTAATCGGCGATTGCCTGGCCGAACTGGCCGCATTGCCGGACGGTTGCATCGACTTGGTGTTTGCCGACCCGCCTTACAATCTCCAGCTGGACGGCGACCTGTTGCGGCCCAACAACACCGTGGTCGACGGCGTGCACCAGGATTGGGACAAGTTTCTAAGCTTTGCCGACTATGACCGCTTCACGCGGGCCTGGCTGACGCAGTGCCGGCGCGTTCTCAAACCCAACGGCGCGCTCTGGCTGATCGGCTCCTATCACAATATTTTCCGGCTTGGCACGGCGCTGCAGGACCTTGGTTTCTGGATCCTCAATGATGTCATCTGGCGCAAGACCAACCCGATGCCGAATTTCCGCGGCCGCCGCCTGACCAATGCGCATGAGACGCTGATCTGGGCCTCGCGCAGTCCGGCTTCGCGCTACACCTTCAACTACGATAGCATGAAGGCGCTGAACGACGATCTGCAGATGCGTTCGGACTGGCTGCTGCCAATCTGCAGCGGCCCTGAACGGCTGAAGGACTGCGCCGGGCGCAAGGCGCATCCAACCCAGAAACCCGAAGCGTTGCTACAGCGCGTGCTGCTGGCCTCCTCGCTGCCGGGCGACGTCGTGCTGGACCCGTTTTTCGGAACCGGCACCACTGGCGCTGCTGCGCGCCGACTCGGCCGCCAGTACATCGGTATCGAGCGCGACCCGACCTATGCCCGCATCGCCGAGGCGCGTATCGCCAGTGTCGAACCGCTGCCTGCCAGCGCGCTGGACTTAGGGCTGGGCAAACGGGCCGAGCCGCGCGTTGCCTTTGGCACCATCATCGAGCTTGGCATCATGCCCGCTGGCAGCCGCCTGTTTGACGAACGCCGGCGTCACACGGCCGAAGTGCGCGCCGACGGCACCCTGGTGCATGGCGAACTGTCCGGTTCCATTCACAAGCTCGGCGCCACTCTGCAGGGCCGGCCGGCCTGCAATGGCTGGACCTTTTGGCACTTCGAACGCGCCGGTCACCTTAAGCCGATCGATGAATTGCGCGCCCAGGCGCGAAAGCAGCTCGGCATGGCCGCCGAATAGCGGGCAGTCGAAGAAAGTGAGCAGGTTAAATCAATCCGAGCGCCAGCAGCTCGGCACGCATGGCTAGCGGCAGGCGGGAGATGTCGCCGCCAAAGCCACCTGCCAGATCGGCAGGCGCTTCGTCGGCTGCCAAATAGCGCCAGCCCTGAAAGGCACGGCGCGGCACCGGGCGCACCGGCACCAGCTCAGGCGACAGAATGATATCGCAGCGCGCTATGCCATCATCACCGGTGACGGGCACCAAATCGAGGATCGGCTGGCGCACCTGCACTGCGGCCTTGATCACCCAGTACAGCGAGCCCTGGCCGATGATCTCAACGCCTCGCCTGGGAAACATGCGCGTGCGATGCCAAAGGCGGGCCGCACGGCGCTCCTTGCGCGCCGAGTTGAGCTTTTCCTCCTGCCATTGGCGCAGGTCCTCGATCGAGGTGCAGCCGACGCAGAGTTTGATCAAATGGAGTGCCATCAGTTGGTTATCCCATCGCGGACCGGCAATCGCAATCCATCCTGCTCAGCCGCGCTTCAACGCCTGTGGATTTCCATGCAGATGCAGGTTTTTAGGCTCACAAACTCGTGAAAACGATGTGAGCTGCAATAACGTGCCATTGATTGGCCAGAACCGAGCAAGCGTGACTAATCTGTGCTGGTCGTAACCCCATACGGGAGGATTCTACCGTGAAACTCAACAAGACCTCGGGCACCGTGCTCGCCGCCACCGCTGCCGCCATGATCCTTGGTGGTCTGATCGCCTCGGCCCCGTCGGCCAAGGCCGACGGCATGAAGACCGGCCATTGCGTCGGCGTCAACGCCTGCAAGGGCAACAGCTCGTGCAAGTCGGGCGCCAGCTCCTGCAAGGGCCAGAACTCCTGCAAGGGCCAGGGTTGGGTCGAGCTGACATCTGACCAGTGCAAGCAGGTCGGCGGCAAGTTCGAAATGCCGGCTGGCTGATCGCGTCCGTCGCACTGCATCGGATTGGCGTCCGCACGGCTTGCCCTGCGGACGCTTTCGTATAAGCACTTAATTCCGTTGACTAATTCGTAGTGGACGGTGACTTATCCTTGATGTCCCAAAGCCCCGGACATGACGCCTCGTGTTCCGTACCATTCAAATGATCCACATTTTTCATCCTCGGGCTTGTCCCCGGGCCCCATGGATCGACTTACGCCGAAGCCTGTTGTGGAGGCCTTATAGCGCTGTTTCGGCCGTCATTACACAAGCGCGGCCGCACGGCTCGAACCCAACTGGGTCCCCGGGACAAGCCCGAGGATGATACTGATGGGTACTAATTGAATGAGTCACAACACGAGTGACGCTACTACCGCCGATTCAGTGAAACCCTGGAAATCCCTGGAGACAAGCCTCATGACATTGACAAGGACCTCTGGCGTCGTGCTCGCCGCCACCGCTGCTGCCATGATCGTTTCGGGCCTGGCCGTTTACGCCCCGGCCGCCAGCGCCGCCGGCGCCTCGGTGCGCTGCTTCGGCGTCAATTCCTGCAAGGGGCCGAACAATTCCTGCAAGGGTCATGGGATCGTCGACCTACCCAGGGCAGCATGCCTGGCCAAGGGCGGCAAGATCGTCGGCTAAACGATTGTCTGATGCGTAATTTAAGACCGGTCGGCGGCGGCAGGCTGGTCTTTTCGTGTTAAGCTGACGCAACCTGAATTGCGAGGCTCCATGACCGCGATCGAACGCCCCAAGCCGAGTTCCGGCACGCCTGCCGCCGGACCCAACGCGCACGGCGCCGCTGCTTCCAAGCCGCCCTATCTCGGCTTCGGCCTCGGCCTCAGGGCGCAGCACTATCACGACATCCTGGACCGCGAGACAGCGCCGGATATCGACTGGTTCGAAGCCATTTCCGAGAACTACATGATCGATGGTGGCCGCCCGCTCGCCGTGCTGGAGCGCATCGCCGAGCGCTGGCCAATCGTGCTGCATGGCGTGTCGTTGTCGATCGCCTCGACCGCCGAGCCGGACCTCGACTATCTCAAGCGCCTGAAAGCGCTCGCCGACCGCTTCCAGCCGCAATGGGTCTCCGACCACCTGTGCTGGACCGGCGTGCATGGCGTCAATCTGCACGACCTGCTGCCGATCCCCTACACCCTTGAAGCGCTCGATCATGTCTGCGCCCGCATCGATCTGGTGCAGAGCCTTCTACAACGCCCGATCGGGATCGAGAATGTTTCGACCTATGTCGCCTTCCAGGGTTCGGAGATGACCGAGTGGGCGTTCATTGCCGAGATGGCCCGGCGCACCGGTTGCTGGCTGATCTTCGATGTCAACAATGTCTATGTCAGCTCGTTCAACCACGACTGGGACGCCAAGGCCTTCGTCGATGGCATCCCGGCCGATCGCGTGATCCAGTTCCATCTGGCCGGACACGAGAACAACCTGACCCACATCATCGATACTCATGACCACGATGTAACACAGGAAGTGTGGGACCTTTATGCGCACGCCGTCGATCGCTTCGGCGCCGTCTCGACCATGATCGAGCGCGACGATCACATCCCGCCGCTTGCCGATCTGGTCAGCGAACTGAGCATTGCGCGCCGCATCGCCGCCGAGCGGCTGCCGGTATTGCGTGCTCCGACCCGGCGCTCGCGACCAGCCGCGGAGTAGCCCTGTGGCAACCAAGACGCGATCCGGGTCGTCCGCCAAGTCACAGCAACCGGCCGCTCCGAAGCTGGCGGCGCTGCAGGAGATGTTCCAACGCGCCCTGCTGGAGGGTGACCCGGCGATTCTCGAGACCATCGTCAAGTCGTCCAAGGAGCAACGCGAGGTGCTGCTGGGCGTCTACGCCAACGCCTATGCCGGCCGGCTGATCGATGTGTTGAAAACCAATTTTGAGAAGGTCGCGACCCTGTTGGGCCAGGCCGAGATGGATCGGCTCGGCCGTGACTATGTGCGTGCGTATCCCTCGCCGTTTCGCAATGCGCGCTGGTTTGGCAGCCACTGGCCCGAGTTCCTGGCCGGCGCACTGCCGCCGCCGCAGGCCCGGCTCTTGTCCGATCTCGCGACGCTTGAACGCGCGCTGAACGATGTGTTCGATGCAGCCGATGCCACCCCCTTGCAGATCGCCGACCTCGCGGTGCTGACGCCTGCCGACTGGCCGGGCGTGGTGTTTTCGCCCCTCACGGCGACCCGCCGCATCACCCTGTCCAGCAATGCTGCCGCTGTATGGCGCGCCCTCAATGCCGGTACTGCCACCCCTAGGGCCGAACTTTGCCACGAGCCGCAGCGCATCTTGACTTATCGCCACGATGGCAACGCTCATTTTCGCGAGTTAGGGTACGAAGAGGGTATGATGTGGGACGAGATGACCAAGGGCCTCAGCTTCTCGAGCCTGTGCGAGATGGTTTCCATGCAAGGCGGCGAGGACGGCGCCGCCGCACGCGCGGCCGGCTACCTGCAAAGCTGGATCACTGCGCAAATGCTGGCCGGCCCAGAGGAAGGGCGCGACTAGCATTCGCCCTGATGGGTCACGTTAAGGTCTGATAGGCGACTTGCCAGCCACCACTATCGTTACCAACTCAATTCGAAGCCATATTAAAGTGCGGTTGACAAGGACTGGTCAATTCTTTCGCTGGCTGGTCTAACATACCGCTACGGCGTGACCTTCACCGCATCGGTATCCGATGCCACATCCGTGCCGTCGTGGCGCACCGAAAAATCGCCTACCACTTCGATCTGCAGCCGCAGACTGTCGGTTCCCGGAACGATCCTGACCACCTTGGCGCTGGCCGGCGTCAGCCACACTTTCAAGCCCTTGGCCAAGGGCAGGCTCTGTTGACGCTGCAGCAACTCGATGGCCGCTGCGAGCTTGTCGCCGGCATTGACGTCGACGGCGGCCTCCAAGCCTTCGACGAAACGGCCGTCGATCAGGAAGGGCAGCTCCTTTTGCCGCGCGTTCTGCTTGCCCGACGGTCCGAACGGTTCGCAACGGCTGAGCACGATCGAGGGGCTGCCGGGTTTCATCGCCGGACTGGCCAGATAGTAAGCGACGGCGTGGCCCTGCAGCCAGTTGCCGTTGGCCGGCAAGACGAGATGCACGCCAACGGCCAGACGCTTGCCAGACGGAAAGAAAGACACGGACGACACACTGGGGATGGCGGCAGGGGCGCTCCCGGTGGTGACCGGCGGGGCCGGTACCGTGGGTAATTTCGTTGCGGTGCTGGCGATCAGCGCCTCATAGCTGACCTCGGCCGGCAGCACGATGCCGCCACCTGCCGGCTCCATGCCCGAGCCAAGCTGGATCAACGGCGAGGGCGGCAACGGCGCCGGCCGGTCGCCAACGAAGGTCTGCAGCCTGGCTGCGATCGCCATGCGCAATTCCGTCCCGGCAGCGTTCGATGCGAGGCCGCCAAAGCGCAGGCCTACCGGCGTTCCGCGCAGCCAGATTTGGCGATCCTGCGACAGGGCAACCGGATAGTGCAGATAGCGCCAGACCATTTCCACCCGCTGCCTGAGATCGGGCGGCACCAGGCCAGCTACCATCGCCGGGGTGACCCTCTGCAACCGCTGCGTCAGCAGCGGCTCGACATCGGCCTGCAGACTGGTCTCACCCCCCAACACCTTGATCTTGGCGCCTTGCGGCCAAGTGTAGCCCTGGCCGAGCTTGAGCGCCGGCTGCCAGCGCTCGTCCATGGTGAGCGCAAACGAGGCGGTAACACTCAAGGATCCCGAGATTGGGGTCGCCGAGCCCGCGCCGACCGGCTGCGCCGTCAACTCATAACGAATTGGTATTTGAAGTTCGAGCCCTTGCACGGTGCCCGAAATCTTGGCCTCGCCGCCGCGGCTGATGCGGCCCCACAGGCGCACATCCAGGCAGACCTGTTTGCCGTTGGTGGTCTGACAGGCGGCCTTGGGCAACCGGCGCGCGATCTGGGCAATGTCGGTCGGCAGCAGGCGGACGATCTCGCCCTCGGTCTTGGTGATGTCGACGGGCGCCGAAACATAAATAGCAGCTGGCGCACTCTCGGCCGTCGCGGTATCGATGAGTTCGCCTGGCTTGGCCGTGACGTCGACGGGCCGGTCGCAACCTGCCAATGCTGCAGTCAGCACGACGGCCAACAGCACGGCCACAACGTCAAAGCGATTTGTATTGGTCAGCCGCACGCCTTTACTCCCCCGGAAATTCAGCCCCGCCGGGTGACACAACGAAAACCGACCGCCCGCAACAAAGCCCTGCAACCGTCGTAACCAGGAAGCATGAACGGGCCTCTATAGTTAGCTCGGGTTCTTCACTGCACGGCACAATGGTCTGGTAGGCAATGACTTTAGCGTCCAAGGTCGGTTCGAGCAATGACGAATTTATTTAAATGCTCACTACGGACCTTCCCGCAGTCAGCCGGCGGTGCCCGAGATCAAGCTCGTGATCAACCAGATATTCAGTCCGCTGATCAGCACCGCGATGGCCGCCGCCAACGTGGTCAGCCACAGCGGCGCCACCAGATCGCCCATGCGTCGGCGGCTGGCGGTGAACATGACGAGTGGGATCATCGCAAATGGTAGCTGCAGGCTGAGAATGACCTGGCTGAGGATCAATAGGCGACCGATCGCCGCCTCGCCCATCACGAGCACCGTGAACACTGCCGGCACGATGGCGATCATCCGCGTCACCAGCCGCCGCAGCCAGTTCGGCAGGCGGATGTTGAGAAAGCCCTCCATCACGATCTGCCCCGACAAGGTGGCGGTAATGGTCGAGTTGAAGCCGCAGGCCAGCAGCGCGACAGCAAACATGGTGGCGGCCAGCGGTGCCCCCAGCAGCGGCGCGATCAGCCGGTAGGCGTCCGGCAGCTCGGTCACCGCGCGCTGCTCATGGGCATGGAAGGCCGCCGCCGCGACGATGATGATGGACAGATTGATAACCATCGCGAAGCTGAGCGCGATCACCGTATCGAGAGTGACAAATTGCATCGAACGCCGCCGCTGTTCGGGTCCCACGCCCAGATCGCGCGTAGTTTGCGGCAGACTGGAATGCAAGTAGAGATTGTGCGGCATGACGGTGGCGCCGATCATGCCGATGGCGAGATAGAGCGCGGTTGGGTTCGCCAGCACGGGACCTGGAATGAGACCGGCTGCGACCTCGCCCCAATTGGGGCGTGCCAGCAGCACCTGCCCGAAAAAACACGCCGCGATCAAGATCAGCAGCGCCATGACGAAGGCTTCGATCCAGCGAAAGCCCAACCGCTGCAGCGCCAGGATGAGGAACACATCTGCCGCAGTCAGCAGCGTGCCGATACCGATCGGGATGCCAAACAGCAGATTGAGGCCGATGGCGGTGCCGATCACTTCGGCAAGGTCGGTGGCGCAGATAGCAAGTTCGGCCAACACCCACAAGAAAAGCGAGAGTGGCAGCGGCAGCGCCTCGCGGCACATTTCGGCGAGGTCGCGGTTGCTGGCGATGCCAAGGCGCGCCGCCAGCGATTGCATGACGATGGCCATCAGGCTGGAAAACAGCGCCACGAACAGAAGCTGATAGCCGAAAGTCGAGCCGCCGGCGATCGAGGTGGCCCAGTTGCCGGGATCCATATAGCCGGTGGCTACCAGATAGCCGGGGCCCGTAAACACCAGGAACTGGCGCCAGAAACCGCGTGGCTGGCCACCGGTGTTGGGTGGTGCACCGCCGAGGACCGCTTCTGCCGTGCCAACTTTCGCCACGTCCAACCTTTTCGCGCTATTCCGACTGCACTCAATTACAGTATCTGGCGTGAGGTCAAGCACAACGCAAGCCGACGCGGCGTTGGATGGCGACCGCAATCTCAATTCGGCTTGGCAATTTCTTTGCTCGACAAAGCACGTGCGATGCCGAATTAAGTGTTGTGTCCCCGCTCAGAAAGCCCGCCCACCGCATGTCCCTACCGCCGATCTATTTCCTGCGCCATGGCGAAACCGATTGGAACGCCGCTGGAAAGCTGCAGGGCCGGATCGATATTCCGCTGAACGCCAAGGGGCGCCAGCAGGCCAGGCGCAATGGCGGCATGTTGGCCGAGCTGATCGAAGTGCCAGCTTCCATGCATTATGTGGCCAGCCCGCTGTTGCGCGCCAGCCAGACCATGCAGATAGCCCGCGACTGCCTGAAGCTGCCAGAGAATGGCTACGACGTCGACGACCGGTTGCTGGAGATCAGCTTTGGCCGCTGGGAGGGCAAGCTGTGGTCCGACATCAAGCGCGACGACGCCCAGGCCTACAAGGCACGCAGCGCCGATGCCTTCGACCATCGAGTTCCCGGCGGCGAGAGCTATGCCATGGTGATGGCACGCGTCGTGTCCTGGTTGCAGGACGTGACCAAACCCACGGTCGTGGTAGCCCATGGCGGCATCATGCGCTGTCTGCGTGGCCACGTGCTTGGCCTGCCGTCTGCGGCCATCCTGCAGCTGGAGATTCCGCAGGATAAGGTAATGCTGATCAATGGCGGGGCAGTGCGGTTGCTGTGACGGGTCAATATCGGCTATGCAATTGACCCAATATCACCGCACGCGCGCGGCGAACGGAACCCTATGTCGCACAACACCTTCGGTCATCTGTTCCGGCTCACCACCTGGGGCGAAAGCCACGGGGCGGCAATCGGCTGCGTGGTCGATGGCTGCCCGCCTGGGCTGGCGCTGACCGAGGCTGACATCCAACCCTATCTCGACAAGCGCCGGCCGGGGCAGTCGCGCTTTACCACACAGCGCCAGGAACCCGACACGGTGCGCATCATGTCGGGCGTGTTCGCTTCGCCCGGCAAAGCGCAGCTGACCACTGGCGCGCCGATTTCGCTGCAGATCGAGAATGTCGATCAGCGCTCAAAGGACTATGGCGAGATCGCCAGCAAGTTCCGCCCCGGCCATGCCGACTACACCTATCAGGCCAAATACGGCCTGCGCGACTATCGCGGCGGCGGGCGGTCGTCCGCGCGCGAAACGGCGACGCGGGTGGCGGCTGGCGCCATCGCGCGAAAAGTGCTGGCGGGCGTCACTATCCGCGGCGCGCTGGTGCAGATGGGGCCGCATATGATCGAGCGCGCCAATTGGGATTGGGCTGAGGTCGACAACAATCCGTTCTTCTCGCCAGACGCCAAGTCGGTCGCGCAGTGGACGGAGTTTCTCGACGCGACCCGAAAAAGCGGATCGTCCACCGGCGCCATCATTGAGGTGGTGGCCGAGGGGGCGCCGGCCGGCTGGGGCGCGCCGCTGTACGGAAAGCTCGACCAGGATCTGGCCGGCGCCATGATGAGCATCAACGCCGTCAAGGGGGTCGAGATCGGCGACGGATTTGCCGCCGCCATGCTGTCGGGCGAGGACAACGCCGACGAGATGCGGGCGGGCAAGGACGGCAAGCCGCTGTTCCTGTCCAACCATGCCGGCGGCATTCTTGGAGGTATTTCCAGCGGGCAACCGATTGTCTGCCGTTTCGCAGTCAAGCCGACGTCGTCGATCCTGTCGCCGCGCCGCACCATCGATGTCGATGGCAACGACACCGATATCCTCACCAAAGGCCGGCATGATCCGTGCGTCGGCATCCGCGCCGTGCCGGTGGGCGAGGCCATGATGGCGCTGGTGCTGGCCGACCATATGCTTCGCCATCGGGCCCAGAACAGTGCCTGAAGTGCACAACATCGTGATCCTGACCGGCTCGGGCATTTCGGCCGAGAGCGGTATCTCGACTTTCCGCGACAAGGGCGGCATCTGGTCGAAGTATCGCGTCGAGGACGTGGCGACACCCGAGGCGTTCAAGCGCGATCCGGCGTTGGTGCATGATTTCTACAACATGCGTCGGCGCCTGCATCACACCGTGGCGCCCAACCCCGCGCATTTGGCGCTGGCCCAGCTGGAGCGCGCCTTTGCCGGCGACCTGCTGGTGGTGACGCAGAATGTCGACCAGCTGCATGAACTGGCCGGGACGCGCAACTTGATCCACATGCATGGCGAGGTATTCAGGGCCTGGTGCCTGGCCTGCGACCGGCGCTGCGATTTGCGCCACGACCTGAACCTGGAGACGGTCTGCCCGGCCTGCCTGCAAGCGGGCCTGATGCGGCCCGACGTGGTCTGGTTCGGCGAGACGCCCTATCAACTCGATGTCATCGGCGAGGCGCTGGCGAGTTCGGATCTGTTCATCTCGATTGGCACCAGCGGCACGGTCTATCCGGCGTCCGGATTTGTCGGCATGGCGAAACGTCTCGGCGTGCGCACGGTCGAACTCAACCTGGAACCGTCGCAGGGAGCATCGCTGTTCGACGAGGCGGTGCACGGTCCGGCCGGAATTATTGTTCCCGAGTATGTCGCAAAGCTTTTGGCGTAGGGGCAGGCGCAGCCCGACCCTACACGATCGGCAGCTTGCCCACCCTACCGCGCGCCACGAAAGCTGATCTCTGCCTGGCCGGCTTGCGCCGCCGGCGCCGGTTGGCCGGCAACCGCCGAGGTCGGGAAACGGCCAGCAGTGAAGCTCGCCGCCGCCCGCCGCTCGCCGTCATGGCCGCCCTGTTGGAACAGCTTGATGCCGGTCCAGGCCAGGCCACTGTCGGGAAACTCCTCGACGGCGCGCAGATAGGTGCGCACCGCGTCTTCGCCGCGATCCTGCCAGAGGTCGCAATAGGCAAGGTTAAGCAGGCCCATCTCGCGATAGCTGCATTTGCTGGTCGAGAGCAGGAAAATGTAGCGCATCTCGTCCAGCCAGCGGTGGCGGTGGAAGAACTCATAGCTCTTCTGGAACTCGGCGATCGCCAACTCCAACCGCCCCTCGCGGGCATAATGCATGCCGCGCCGATGATGCGAGGTCAGGAACAGCCGGATGATGATGGCCATGATCAGGTAAGCCGAGGTGGCAGCCAGGATCGGCTTGGTGACACCGAAATAGGTCGCCGCGCCAATGAAGATGGCGATGATCAGCAGCTGCAGGAACAGCGAGACCCAGGCGATCTGGTGGATGACCGGCATCGGCGGGCGATGCGGCTCGGTGGCCGGCTCGGGTGCCATCCGACCAGCCGCGGCGCGGCCGCTGGCGCTGTCACGTCCGTTGCTGATACTCATGGACTACTCCCGGTCATGACGATTTGGGTGCTGTTGTCGGCCCGCCAGCATGCTCCGTCTCAGTCTCCATGAGGCGCGGCATGATCTCGACGAAGTTGCAAGGCCGATGCCGGCTGTCGAGTTGCCAGCGCAAGATTCCCTCCCAGGCATCCCGGCAGGCGCCAGGTGACCCAGGAAGACAGAAGATATAGGTGCCTTTGGCCAAGCCGCCACAAGCTCTTGATTGGATGGTTGACGTGCCGATCTTGTCATAGCTGAGACGGTGAAAGATAGCAGAGAAACCCTCAATCTCTTTTTCGAACAGCGGCTTAACGGCTTCGACCGTGACATCGCGCCCGGTAAAGCCGGTGCCACCCGTGGTCAGCACGACATCGATGCCTGGCTTGCCGAGCCAATTTGCCACCTTGGCGCGGATTGCTGGTGCGTCGTCGCGGGTCAGGCCGCGCTCGACCAGCCGGTGCCCGGATGCCGTCAAAAGCTCGGCAAGGGTGTCGCCCGATTTGTCGTTGGCGCGCACGCGCGTATCGGAAACCGTCAGCACCGCGATGCCGAGCGGGATGAAGGCGCGAGTCTCGTCAATCGTGTGCATGCCAGCATCTTAAAGGACTTGACAAGATTTGTAGAGTCTCGGTGTGACCGGTCTGTTTGCCCGCGCGACGCGCTCTTTTCCTCTCCCCTCGCACTGCGCGGGGAGAGGATGTCGCCCGAACCGCGAAGCGCCGAGGAATAGTGACGGGTGAGCGCCAAGGGGAAAGGGAAAAAAATCAGCCCGGCGCGATTGAACGTCGGGCCGGGCCCGGAAAAGTTGCTGTTGCAGCTAAGTCGACTAGAGCACTTTGCGATTGACGTGGATCATACCGACACTTCTGCGCCACCGTTGATCCTAGAACCGGGAGTTGCCTGAGCGCGCATGGGCAGAGAATCGTGTATTTTCCTGCCCATGATGAACAGTTCTTTGCCGATAAGGCTTCACCCGGCGGGTGCTCAACTTGCGGTTGAAACGAGCCCGCCCACAGGCCCTC
>JANLQJ010000067.1:0-4056 GCA_031367715.1 Hyphomicrobiaceae bacterium
TCAGCAATTCTCAATGTGGGGGCAGGACACCAAAACGTAGGGGCGAGACTTGTCTCGCCCGGGGTGCAACAGCCGCTGCGTGTGCCGTGTGGCGAGACGGGCGAGACAAGTCTCGCCCCGCTTCAGACGCCGTGCCCCAAATTGAGAACTGCTGTTGCCTTGTCGAGGGCCTCGACAGCCTCGCGATCATCCCTTATAAGCCACCGTCTTGCCGTTCACGGCGGCACGTTGCCCGGGTAGCTCAGCTGGTAGAGCACACGACTGAAAATTGTGGTGTCGGCGGTTCAATCCCGTCCCCGGGCACCATTTTTGATTGAAAAACTGCCACTGTTCCTTTCACCATTACTCTAAACGTTAAGGGACTTCGGCGCGCGCGCCAGTCGCGCTCGCGGCCGACAAAGCCGGCCGAAGAAAGAACCTGTTCCCTGGTCCCTGAACCCCCCAATCCCCAATGTCCGCGCCCCCATCCTCCCTGCCAATCGACGGCCGCCAATCGGAGCGGGCGCTGGCGATCGCGCGCGGCACGCTGCGGCTGTTGCAGTTGCACGACTATGCCGGCATTCCGGAATTCACGCTGGCCCATGGACGGCGGGCGGACATTCTGGCGCTGGGGCCAAAGGGCGAGATCTGGCTGATCGAGATCAAGTCGAGCGTGCAGGATTTCCGCGCCGACGCGAAATGGCAAGAGTACATGCCGTATTGTGACCGCTTCTCGTTCGCCGTCGGCCCGGATTTTCCGCGCGAGCTGATCCCAGCCGAGGTGGGCCTGATCGTGGCCGACAAATACGCTGCCGAGATCATCCGCGCGGCCAACGGCGTGTCACTGGCAGGCGCCCGCCGCAAGGCGATCACGGTGGCGTTCGCCCGCGTGGCGGCGCGCCGGCTGCACGCGCTGTTCGATGCCGATCCGGCCAGCTTTGGCCGCGCGCCGGATGAGGTGTGAAGGGGCCAGTGCGGCAGTGGTGGCTGTCGTGACGCAATATCGTCATCCCGGATGACAACCTTTATTGCCCACTACCCCTTCTTGATCAGCCAGGCGTGGGCCGGCTCGTTGTGAAATTTCCAGGCCCGCTTCGGGCCGGCCATGACGTTGAGATAATAGAGATCGTAGCCGTGCGTCGCCGCACACGGATGATAGCCACGCGGCACCAAAGTTGTATCGCCGTCCTCCAGCACGATGGCCTCGTCCAGCGAGCGATCATCGGTATAGACGCGCTGGAACGCGAAACCCTGCGGCGGGTTGATGCGATGATGATAGGTCTCCTCCAGGTAGGTCTCGGTGGGGAAATTGTCCTGATCGTGCTTGTGCGGAGGATAGGACGAGGTGTGGCCGCCCGGCGTGATGACTTCGACTACCAAGAGCGAATCCGCAGCTGCCGTTTCGGACAGGATGTTGGTGACATAGCGCGTGTTGGTACCGGTCCCGCGGGTTTCCTGCGAGCAATCGGTTGGCGCGATCAGCCGTGCGGGGCGCGCGCCGGGCTTGCCGGGCGAGGAGCAGACGGCCAGCTCCACCGGCGTTTCAGCGACCACGGACCAATCGGCCCCGGCGGGCACGTACACGGACGCCGGCTTGCCGTCGAACGGGCTCATGCGGTTCCCGATCAGACCGAAGTCCTTAGCCCCCGCCTTGATGCGCGCCTTGCCCGAGATCAGCACCAGGCAGCACTCGCGCGCGGCGTCTTTGCCCTCGGCGCCCGCAGCCTTGGCCAGCTTGTGCAAATCGAACCCGACATAGGTCCATCCGGCCGAGGCCGGCGTGACGTGCGTGACGCGGCCGGACGTGGCCGTGGGGCGGATACGGAGTTTCGACATTCTTGTCTCCCGGAATGGAGGTGGAGGCACCTTACTTCCTTCTCCCCAGGGGAGCAGGGATCGAGCCGTTGGCGTCGTGGTGGTTCTACGAAGTCTTGCGGCCACCTTGCCACAGATCGCACAGCCGTTGGAAGCGGCGCGCCATATCGGCCACCGCTGCCTGGTCGGTCATCTTGCCGGCGAACCACTGTTGCGCGACTTCGCCGAACAGCGTGCGGCCGACCGCAAAGCCCTTCACCGCCGGTACTCTTGCTGCCACTTTGAACGCCGCCGCCAGTTCCGCCTCCGGCGCATCCAATCCCAGCATCACGATACCGCGGCAGAATGCGTCGTTCTTATCAATCACACCCGCGATGTTCTCCCAGGCCTTGGCCGAACCCTGCGGCTCCAGCTTCCACCAGTCCGGCTTGATGCCGAGCGCGTACAGCTCCGTCATCGCCCGCGCCACCGTATCATCCGCCAACGGACCGTTCTTGCCGGCGATGATTTCGATCAGCAGTTCGCGACCCACCTTGCGCGCGGCGTCATAGAGCCCGCGCAAGGTCGCCTGCTGATCCGCCTTCAGCGCAGCGGAATCGTCGGGGTGGTAGAAGCTCAGCGCCTTGATGCAATGGGTCACCGGCCATTCGACCAGCTGCGAGCCGATGTCGTTGGAGAACTCGAAGCGCAAGGGACGCGATCCCGGCAGCTCCACCGGACGGCCGATCCAGAACGGATGTTTGGCCGCCGCAAACAGCGCGTCGCGCCCGTATTTCTCGTCCAGCAGCATGCCGTAGCCGGAACGTCCGGCGGCGACCTTGGCGGCAGCCTGCACCGCCAGCACCTTCAGCGCCGAGATCTTCTCGCGCGGCGCCCCCGCCTTGTCGGCCATGGCTTCGAGCTGCGAGCGGTGATCGATGGCGAACGCCATCATCCCCTCGGCCTGCGGGCGGCGCGTGGTCGCCCAATGCACGTGGTTGATCGCTTTGTCCTTGCGCAGCGCAAACTGCTTGCTGCCGGTCGCCAGGAACGTCTGCAGCTCAGTCCACGTCGGATATTCCGGCGAGCACAGCAGCCGCGACACCGCGAACGCGCCACAGGCATTGGCCCAGGTGGCGGAGGTTTCATGCGGCTCGCCCCTCAACCAGCCGCGCAGGAACCCGCCCATGAAGGCGTCACCCGCGCCCAGTACATTATAGACTTCGATGGGAAATCCCTTGCCGATGACGCCATCGTCGATGGTTTCCGGGATGGCGCCGTCGAACACCACGCAGCCCATCGGCCCACGCTTCAAGACGATCACCGCCGCCGATACCGCGCGGATGGCGAGCAACGCTTCGTGCACGTCCTCCTTGCCGGACGCGGCGCGGATTTCCTCCTCCGTGCCGACGATCAGGTCGCAATCGGGCAGGATGGCCGAGAGGTGCTTGGACACCCGCTCGGACGCGATATAGCGCTCCTCGCCGGCGGCGTGCCCGGCCAGGCCCCACAGGTTCGGCCGGTAGTCGATATCGAAGGCGATTGTTCCGCCGTTGGCCTTGGCGATGCGCATGGCCTTTTTCTGCGCCACTGCCACGCCCGGCTTGGAGAAATGCGTGCCGGTCACACAAATCGCGCCCGCCGATTTGATGAAAGCCTCGTCGACATCATCCTCCGTCAACGCCATATCAGCGCAATTCTCGCGATAGAAGATGAGCGGAAAGGTCTTGTCGTTCTCGACCGACAGCAGCACCAGCGCCGTCAGCCTCTCCTTGTCGATTTTGATGCCGGTGGTCGAGACGCCCTCGCGCCCCATCTGCTCCAGCACAAAGCGCCCCATCTGCTCGTCGCCGACCGCGGTGAGGACGGCGGAGCGCAAGCCCAGCCGGGCCGCGCCGATGGCGATGTTGGAGGGCGACCCGCCGATGGACTTGGCGAACGAGGCGATGTCCTCGAGGCGCGAGCCGATCTGCTGGCCGTAGAGGTCGACGGAGCAGCGGCCAAAGGTGATGACATCGAGCGGGCGGGTGGTGGCGGTGGGCATGGGCGGGGCGGGCTCCGGCGGCGAGGCAGGGTTGGCCGGAGTGAAACAGGATTTCTGACGGAGGGTCAAATGGGCATGCGGCCCCAATTCGCCGTGCTTCAACCAAACGCCTAAAGGACAATAGTGTTCTGACTCATTCAAATGGTTTCCGATTTTTCGTCATCCCGGCGAAGGCCGGGACCTGTCCAACCATCGGGACCTGCAGCAGTTGGCAATTCGGAAACAGTGCTTTGAAACAG
>JANLQJ010000094.1:0-13858 GCA_031367715.1 Hyphomicrobiaceae bacterium
CGGCATAGAGCAAGCCGGCGAGGCCCGCGAGCGTGCCGCTCAGCACCATGACGGCAAAGCGCACACGCAGCACACGGATGCCGGTGGCGCGCGCGGCCCGGGCATTGTCGCCAGTGGCATGGATGTGGGCGCCCCAGCGCGACTCGCGGAAGACGAAGTAACCGATGGCGACGGCCGCGATGGTCCAGAGGATCAAGGATGGAATGGCAAGCACACTGCCCGATCCGAAAAGAGCGTTATACGTATCGTTTTCGATCGGCACGGACTGCAGGCCCGTCATGCGCCGCGAGACACCGGCGAACACGCCCATGGTGGCGAGGGTGACGAGAAACGACGGCAGACGACCGTAGGCGACCAGCGCGCCGTTCAGGGCGCCAATAGCTGCGCCTACGCCCAGCCCCGCTGCCACACCCGCAAACCACGGTAGATCGCGCAAGACGATGGCGGCAAACAGCGCCGATACCGCAACGATCGACCCAATGGAGAGATCAATCTCGCCAGCGGTCATCACAAACACCATGCCGACCGCCATGACGGTAATCGGCGCTGTCTGCTGCACGATATTGAAGAGGTTGGCGGTCGAGAGAAAGCCGTCGTTGCGCAGCACGACGGCGAACACGGCGAAGATCAGTAGAAAGCCGATATGGATAACATACTGGCTGGGTGGGATCTGACGGATGGCGGCGATCATAGCACGTTACCCAACTAACTTGCCGCTCGATGAGAAGCGGGTCCTGCCACCAGACGGCAACAGGGCCCATATCAATCCAAGATTACTTGGCGGCGTCGAGCACCGATTTGGGCGCGTCGCGATGTAGCGAATCCTGCCAGCCCTTGGCGACATTTTCCTTCGTCACTGTCAGCACGGGCGCGACGATGAAGGCGGGCGCCGCCTTGCCGAGCAGCCCGTAGCCGGCCGTCGTCGCCATGGCGCGGCCAAGCTCATAGGCCTGATCGGCGGCGATCCCCGCCACGTTGCCGCCCTTGACCATGTCGAGACCGACGGGTTCGGAAAGATCGAGCGTGACGACCTTGGTCTTGGTGTTCTTGGCTGAGCGCAACGCCGCCAGCACGCCTTCAGCAGGCTCGGCCCAAGTGACGTAGATGCCGTCGAGATCGGGGTTCTTCAAGAGGATGGCGTTGCCGATATCCTCGGCCCGCGCCGGATCAGCGATGCCCTGCTCGGCGACGATCTTGATATCGGGATAGTCAGTCTCGATTGTCGACTTGAAGGCCTTGTCGCGCTGATTCGTCACGTAATAGGCCGCATCGTGAAAGATGTAGGCGACTTTGCCCTTCTTGCCGATGGCGGCTGCCAGCGCGTCGGCGGCATGCTTGCCCATCTGGAACAGATCATCCGTCACGATGGCGACATAGTCTTTGCCCTGAACGAAATCCTTGGGCTTATTGGACAAGAGCACAATCTTCACGCCCGACGCGACGGCGGGCTTGAAGGCCTCGGCCGACGTCACCGGATCAAGCGGCAGGGCCAGAATGGCGCTCGGCTTCTTGGCCAGGATGGTCTCGACATCGCTCTTCTGCTTGGCGGAATCGAACCCGGCATCGGTCTGCGCAACGACGTCAATACCGAGACGCGCGAACTCGGCCTTGGCGCCGGCTGTGACGGCGTTGACGAAATCCGACGAGGTATGCCAGAGCAGCGCGGCCGTGAATTTGCCCGCTTTCAGCTTGCTGACCTCGGCATCCGTCAATGTAATGGCGCTGGTGGGAGTCGCCTTTTCGCCGCCGGGGCCGACGGTCTCACCGGCCAGAGCATACGGAGCCATCATGAACGCCGCCGCCGTCACGAGGGCAGCTAAAGTGGATTTCATCAGCATCGTCCTTCTCCTTTGTGGCCTATCGTCTGGCCGGTTGCAAACCTTTGGGTTCGAGCTCGCCGAAGCGGGCGAGAAACGCCGCGAAGGCGATGATGCCATCGCGATACTCTTCGAGGTCAACATGTTCGTTGTGCGTATGGCAGTTAGCGATATCCCCAGGCGCGCAATAGACGGTTGGGATGCCAAGCCGCTCGACCAGGAACGGGGCTTCCGACCAATAGGGCGCACCGCGGATCTCGCCACGATCGGGCCGAATTGCCTTGATGGCTTCGGCAAGCAGTTTGACAGGAGCGAGGTCCGGCGAAATTTCCGTCGGCGTCCCGCCGAACCCGTGATCGCGGCCAGCCGGATAGTTGAGCATGAGTGCAATCGCCGGGTCGACCGGGGCACTGCGAATGGCGGCCTCAAGTTCGGCCACGGCGGCATCGAGGCTCTGGCCCGGCAGCACCTTGAGGATGAGACTGATGCGACACTCTCCGGGCACCGCGATATAGCCGCCGCCATCGATTCCGGTGACCAGTACGAAGGGTCGGCCAACCAGCGCATGGGGGGCACGCGCCTCAAGGATGGCGGAGTGCGTGAACAGAGCCGACAGCACAGTGTAAGCGGCTTTCAGCGCATCGACGCCGGCTTCCGGCACACCGAAATAAGCCGAGCGACCGGTGACGACAATTTCGCAGATGACAAAGCCCATCTGTGCGGAAAAGACGTCGAGCCTGGTCGGTTCGACGTAGACGGCGAAATCGGGTCGGGGGGCGCGGCCTGCCTCGATGTCGGCGACGAGCGCTTGTATGCCCAAGCTGCGGCCGGTATCGGACTCGCCGCTCTCCTCGTCGCCAACGAAGGCAAAGAGAATATCGGATTTTTGGGTCACACCGGTGGCCTTGAGCAGTCTGGCTGCGACCAGCGCGGTGCAGATGCCGGCCTTCAAGTCGCCCGCGCCACGTCCCCAAAGAGCGCCATCCACAATCACGCCGCCGAAGGGGTCGGCGCGTTCGGTGCTTGCCCAATGTTCGGACCAGCCGCGCACATGCACAGTATCCAAATGTCCGATCAGAAGCAGGCAGGGTCCGCCGCCTACGCCACGCAGCACGCCCCACACGTTTGGCCGCCCGGGTGCAAAGTCCGTCACAGTGACGCTCTCGGCGCCCAACGTCCGAAGCTCGTCGGCAAGCATACCGGCAAAAGCGGCTTCGGTTCCCGTGACGCTCGGCGTGCCTACGGCGCGTCTCAGCAGCGCCGTGGCGCCCTCAACATCGAGAGTGTCGCGCAGGCAGGCAAGCAGCTCTGTACTGATGTTCATTCGGCCGTCCTCGTGAGCAGGGCGCCCGGTAACGCCAGTTCACCTGGCATCCCGGGAATGCCAAACAGATCATTATGAAGACGGTGTACCGCCATCGACACGGCGCCGACCAGTCCGGCGCGGTTGCCCAGGGCGCTGGCGGCAATCCGCACCGGCCGGGCGTAAACACTCGGCATCGCCCGTTGCACCCGCTCGACCAGTTCGGGCCGCACGCCGACACTGCCTCCGAGCACGACCAGTTCAGGATCAGTAATCGCCTGCACAGCAGTGATGGCGAGCGCGATCGTGTGCGCCGAGGCATCGAGCACGTTTTCGGCGATGCGATCACCGGCGCCGAGTCGCGCAAAGACATCGCGTACGGTCGCGATACCCCGGCCGCCCGTAGCGCGATAGCGCCGAACCATTCCAATCGATCCCACTTCAAGTTCAAAAGCGCCGACCTCAAGCGCGGTGGACGAAGTAGTGTCGTCACCGATCGGGAGATAGGCGACCTCGCCGGCGGCGCCAGACGCTCCACGCACCAGCTTGCCATTACTGATCAATCCGAGCCCAACACCCGTGCCGAGCGCGATGAAGGCAGCATTCTGGCAACCGGCGGCGCAGCCGCGCCAGACCTCGCCAAGCATGGCAAGATTGACATCATTTTCGATGCTCACTGTCTGGCCGAAATGCTCGCCGAGCGCGCGAGCGACATTGAAGTCCGACAGGCCCTTGATGTTGGGTACAAGGGCGATTGCGCCCGATCCTGGATCGACCACACCTGGCATGCCAACCACCACGCTTCTGATGCTGCCGACGCCGGCGCCAATACCATCGGCAAGGCCGCCGGCCATTGCTCGGATCTGCTCGATGACGCGCCCGCCGCCGCGCGGGTCCGTCGGTTGTGTTGTCTCGGCCACGATATCACCGGCTAGATCGGCGATGGCCGCAGATGTTTTGCTGCCGCCACTGTCGACGCCCAAAGCGAAAGCGGCGCGTTTGACAATCTCGAACGACGTCGCCGAGCGTCCAATCGGACCCTGGCTGCGGCCGGCGGCCTGGACCAACCCGCCCTGCTCAAGTTCGGCGATCACCTGCGACATGGTTTGTTTGGACAGTCCCGTGGCCCGCGCCAGGGCCGCCCGGGAGACCGGCCCATCGCGCAGCAGCACTTCGGCGACCACGCGCCGTGAAAGCTGCCGGATCAAGGATGGAGAGTCGCTACTCATCACAACTCTATTCGTTCGCCGTCATGACGAACTAATAGATATCCAGCAGCTTGTCAAGCTCGCTTCAGCACCGCTCTTGCCGTGACAGTCACTCCTTCAGCATCTCGCGCCCGATGATCGTCCGTTGGATCTGATTGGTTCCCTCGTAGATCTGGGTGATTTTGGCGTCCCGGTAGAGCCGCTCGACTTCAAAGCCGCAGATGTAGCCGGAGCCGCCGAAGATCTGAACGGCGTTGGCGGTGTGCGCAACGGCGGCATCGCTGGCAAAGCATTTGGCGATCGAACAGTCCTTGGTGCAAGGCACACCATGGTCCATCAACAGTGCGGCACGATGCGTGAGCGCACGTGCTGCCGCGATATCCTTGGCCATGTCCGCAAGCAACCATTGCAGGCCCTGATTGTCCGCAATCGGCTTGCCGAACTGGCGCCGGGTCTTGGCATAGTCGAGCGCCGCGTCCAGCCCCGCCTGGGCAATGCCGACGGCGAGAGCGGCAATACCGATGCGGCCCTTGTCGAGCACGCTCATCATGATGTGGAAGCCGCGATTGCGGGCGCCAAGCAATGCGTTAGAGGGCAGGCGGACATCGTCAAAGGCAAGAGCGCCGACCTGAGAGGCACGCTGGCCCATCTTGTGCTCCTTTGGCCCGCGCTGGACGCCCTCAGAGGTCAAATCAACGATGAAGATACTCATGCCTCGATGACCGGCATTGGGATCGGTGCGTGCCAACACAAAGGCCGTGTCGGCAACAGGTGCATTGTGAATCCAGAGCTTTTCGCCGGTGAGCCGCCAACCATCGCCATCCGAACGCGCCGTCGTCTTCAGCGCCGACACATCGCTGCCGGCATCAGATTCGGTGATGCAGTAGGCAACCAGACGCTCGGACGACAGAATCGGTGCAAGGTAAGTGGCGCTCTGACACTGACTGCCGTGAACGCTCAGTAGTGTGCCAATCAACTCGACCAGTCCGCACTGGTCGGCAATCGAGGCATAGCCGCGTGACAGTTCCTCCATGATCAGAGCATAGGCATAGACATCGAGACCGGCACCACCAAGCTCAGCTGATACCGCAATGCCGAACAGGCCAAGTCTGCCCATTTCCCTGTAGAGATCATGTGGAAACGTCTCATCGCGATCGAGGTCGACGGCGCGCGGCCGCACACGATCTATCGCGAACCGGCGTGCAGTCTCGCGGACGGCCGCATATGTCTCAACCGAATGCCTCGGCGGCGGGGTCAACTCTGTCATCATCGCGTTCAAGCCTCAAACAACTTCTCCAGCGTGCCGCGCATGACCGACGCATCAACATCGAGGCCGGTCCAGTACTTGATGCCGATGACACCCTGGTTGACGACCATCCCTAGGCCATCGAGGACGCGGCAACCGCGAGCCTCGGCATCGCGGATCAACAGTGTGCGGGGCGGATTCGGAATGACGTCGGCGACCACCAGACCTGGGCGCAGGCTTTCGAGTTCCAGATCAAGCCGTCCATCCACGTCTGGATGCAAGCCGATCGAGGTGGCATTAACGATAATGTCAGCCTCGGGTGGGATCGAATAGGGTCCCTGCCATGAGACAAACTCCGCTTTTGCTTGCGTCTTGCTGTTAAGCAGATCAACCACGGCGCAACCACGCGGCTCACTTCTGTTCACCACGATGATGCGTTTTGCGGTGGCAACCGCCAATTCCACCCCGATGGCCCTGGCGGCGCCGCCCGCGCCGAACAGTACGATGCACTTGCCTGTGGGATCGATGATCTCGCGCAGGGATTGCAGAAAGCCCTTGCCGTCTGTGTTCTCGCCGATGAATTTTCCATCGCGCAGCACGGCGCAATTGACGGCCCCCATGACCGCCGCGGACTCATCGAGCCCGTCGAGATGCTGGATGACTGCGACCTTGTGCGGGATCGAGCAGTTGAATCCGACCCAGCCCATGGCACGCGCGCCCTTGACCGCATCGCCGAGTTTGTCCGGAGGCACTTCGCAATTGATGTAGCGGAAATCAAGGCCGTGGTGACGGTAGGCGGCTTCGACCATGGCGACCGTCGGATTTTCGGCGGCCGGCATCGCGAACGAACCGGTCAGCCGGCTGAGGAAATTGTGGGTCATGGCTGTACTCCTGATCTGTCGCTCATAACGTCATCCGCGGCGTCATCAGTGTCCGTCCTGCCGCAGCGTCGTTGAACGTTCGATGAGCCTGCCGGACACAATCTTGCGCAGGCCCCCAGACGACCCCTTCGACGCCATCATCGCGTGCAGTAGCGCCATCGCTTGGCGCACCATCGACGGGCAATCCTGCACGACCGTGGTCAGATCGTTGCCGTGCCATGAGGCTTCGGGAACATCGTCGAAACCGGCCAACAGAACGTCTTCTGGAACTCTCATGCCAACTCTGCGCCTTAGGGCATCGAGCGCCCCGATCGCCATGAGATCGTTGGCGCAAAAGATCGCGTCCGGCATGGGGCCGCGTGCCGAAAGGTCAACGACGGCATTGAACCCGCCATCGTATTGGTAGTCGCCATGTGCGACGTCGATCTTGGTCATGCCATGCTTGCCAATGCGGTTCTTGTAGCCGCGCAGGCGTTCCTTGCTGGCGTAGCTGCCTTGCGATCCGGCAATGAAGGCAAAAGATCTGGCACCGCGCGCGACAAACAGATCCGCGACCAGGCCAGCGCCACCAGCGCCATCGGAACAGACCGAGGAGACCCATTGGTTCTTAATCGGCGTATTGAATGAGATGGTTGGAATATTGAGGCGGGCAAAGGTTTCGGCTGCTTCGCGCGACAGAACGGGCAGCGCACTGACAATGGCATCGACGCGGTAACTGGCCAGCCTCGGCACCACACCATCAAGCGAATGCTCCTTGTCAATGTGCACAAGCAGCACCTGGAGATCGGCCGTCTGCAGCGCTTTAGTGAACTCCTCAAGGGCGCTGGCATAGAACGGGTTGCTGGTGCCGCTGATGACGACGGCGACCAGGTACGAGCGGTGCTTGAGTAGGATTCGCGGCAGCAAGTTCGGGCTATAGCCCAGTTCCTTGGCTGCTTGGAACACTTTGCTGCTGGTTTCCGCTGAGACGCTCTTGCCGCTGGAATAGGTCCTGGACACCGCCGATTGCGAAACGCCTGCAAGCCGGGCGACATCGGTCGATGAGGGATATCTGCGGCTGTGCGTCATGATCACCGGACTAGACTGTTTTCAGCATTCCGCCGTCGATGAAATAGGTCGAGCCAACGCTATAGCTGGCCCGCGACGAGCACAGGAAGACAAAGAAATCGGCAATTTCCTGAGGCGACGCAAATCGACCGATCGGCGCATTGTCCTTGGCCAGACCATCGATGTAGCCCTGCCAATCGCCGCCGGTGCCAGCCGTCAACTGTTTGGCCGTCTTGATCCAATCGGGAGTAAGGACGAACCCGGGATTAACCGCGTTGACCCTGATATTGTCCTTGATAAATTCCGTCGCCATGGTCTTGGACAGCATGACCAGCGCCGCCTTGGTGACGTTGTAGATCGGCTCATACCAGAGTGGTTGCGCAGCGCAGATCGACGCATTGTTCAAAATAACACCGCCGCCACGACGCTTCATCATCGGGGCGAAACCACGCGCAAGGCGCACGGCTGCCATGACGTGAAGGTTCCAATAGAGTTGCCACTTCTCGTCGGGCGCCTCCATGATGGTCTCATTGCTGCCAGTCCCCGCGTTGTTGACCAGGATGTCGGCGCCACCAAATTCCCTCTCGACGGCCGCAACCACGTCAGCAACCCCTTGCGACGTCGCAACATCGCAGGACAAGGCGATGACCCGCACCTCGGCTAGGCTGGCGATGTCCGCGCGCGCCGCCTCCAGTCTCAGTGCATCGCGCGCAACGATGACGATGTGTGCGCCCTCGGCAGCCAATCCTTTGGCTACGGCCAGCCCGATTCCAATGCTGCCACCCGTGATGACGGCAACCTTGTCGCGCAATCCCATTTCCATGTGTTGGCACTCCTTGAGACTACTTGACGATCGGGATCTTGGACCGGTCGATGGTGATGGCGACCGCTGCGATCAAGACGGCCCCAAAAACGATATTCTGGGCAAAGATGTTTACACCGAGAAAGGTCATACCAATGCGCACCACCGAGATGATCAGGGCACCAATCAATGTGCGCCATATGCTGCCGACGCCGCCGGTGATTGCAGTTCCGCCGACCACCACGGCGGCGATCGAGGGTAACAGCATTTCGGCGGCCAGGGTCGGCGAGCCGCTGGCAAGGCGGCCAGCCAGGACGACGCCCGCAAGCGCGGCAAAGCCAGCCGAAAGGACATAAGCAAATATCTTTTGCCGGTCGACCTTGATGCCGGAGGCATAGGCCGCCGGTTCGCCCGCGCCGATGGCGGCGCTGTAACGGCCAAAGCGCGTCTGACTCTGAAGGATATGAGCAATTACCAACACAATCAGCCCAATAACAATAACATTCGGCAAGCCAAACACAGTACCCGTGATCCAGGTCTGGTAGCCGCGATCGGCTTCCCCGAGCGTGATGGACCGCTCCTTGGCCAAGACTAGCGCCGTGCTCGACAGCACGCCGCTCATGGCAAGCGTAGCTATGAAGGATGGTATCTTGAACCGGACATGCGCAAGACCTGAAGCCAAGCCGGCCAGGGCGCCCGCTCCGACCGCGAGCGGAAAGGCGCCATAGCCAAAACGAGCCACCGTCAAAGCGACGATGACGCTCGACAATGATGCCATCGACTGCAACGACAGATCGATCCCACCGAGCATGATGACGAAGGTGACGCCCGCCGCCAGGACAAATAGCACCGCCGTGTCACTGGCGAGCTGCAGCAGCGTCGAGGGCCGCAGGAAGCCAGGTTGGAACAGCCCAACCAGCATCACGAGCAGAACCAGCGTCGCCAGGGGCAGCCACTGGCGCAGGCCATCCGATCCAATTCGCGCAACAATCTGGCGCATTGCTGGTCCTAAACCATGTGCTGGATGAGATCGATCTGGCTGGGCTTGTGGCCAGGGTTGGCTTCGGCGCGATGGGTTATCTGACCGTCCCGCATCACCAAAAGCGAGTGGCTGAGGCCGATGGTCTCTTCCAACGTATCGGAGGTGAGAATGACAGCGACACCCTGCGAGGTGACAGCGCGGACCAGCTCATAGACTTCTTCCTTGGCGCCGACATCAAGGCCGCGCGTCGGGTGATCGAGAATGAGAATCCTGGCCTTGGCATTGAGCCATTTGGCCAGCACAACCTTCTGCTGGTT
Source organism: Hyphomicrobiaceae bacterium (assembly GCA_031367715.1). Classification (GTDB taxonomy): domain Bacteria; phylum Pseudomonadota; class Alphaproteobacteria; order Rhizobiales; family Hyphomicrobiaceae; genus JANYHF01. The sequence goes on from JANLQJ010000094.1 coordinate 9,604, forward strand.
GCCCCCTGACAGGTTAAGGCACAGCGTATTGATGCTTGGTGTGCGGATGTTCAGGCGCTCCACCCAGCTGGTGGCCAGCCGGCGCTCCTCGCCAGCATTGATCAGACCGAACCTGGTCAGACTGCCAAGATCGGCCAAGGTGATGTTGGCAGCGACGGGCAGGAACAGCACGAGGCCCTCGACGCGGCGTTCGCGCGGGATATAGCCAATGCCGAAATCGACAGCCTCGGCGGGTGTTGCCAAATGCACCTCACGGCCACCCATCATCAGGCGCCCGCCGCTATGGGGGGCAAAGCCCGACAGAGTGCGCGTTAGTTCCTCGCGGCCAGAGCCGATAACCCCGGCGATGCCCAGGATCTCGCCGGCATGCAGCTTGAAATTGACCTCGCGGTAGGCGTTGCCAAAGGCCAGTCCATCAGCTTCCAGCACGACCTCGTCCTGGAATGGCTGTTGCAGAGGTTCGCGATAATACTCCGCCTGCAGACTGCGGCCGACCATCAGGTGATGCAGCTTGGTGGCGTTGGCATCGGCAGCCTTGAGATCAGCCACAACAGCCCCATCCTTCATGACGTAGATGCGATCCGACACTTCAAGCACTTCATCCAGCCGATGCGACACAAAGATGAAAGACGCCCGGGCCTTGAGCGCCTTGACACGCGCAAACAGAATCTCGATCTCGGCCCGTTCGAGAACCGACGTCGGCTCATCGAGCAGGATGACGAGATGCCCGGCGGCGTGTTCTTCGAGGGTCAGCGCTTTCGCCAGCTCCACCATCTGGCGGGCGGCAAAGCTGAGATCATCGGCGCGCATGCGCGGGTCGACCTTGACATGGACTTTGTCTAGCTGGCGTTCAGCGGCGGCATAGAGGGCGCGCCAGTCGACAATGCCATAGCGCGTAAATTGCGCCTCGTTGCCAAGATAGATGTTTTCGCCGACCGTCAGATTGGTGAGTAGCGATTGTTCCTGGAACACCATGCCGATGCCCTTGTGGTTGGCGTCGGCGGCATTGGCAAGCGTGGTTGGCTCACCTGCGATGCGGATATCGCCGGAGTCCGGCTGGTAGACGCCGCTGAGGATCTTCATGAGTGTCGACTTGCCGGCGCCGTTCTCGCCAATCAGCCCGACAACCTCGCCGTGGCCAATCTCAATCGAAACAGACTTGAGGGCGTGAACGCCCGGGAAGCGCTTGTCTACGCCAACCAGTGACAGGACAGTTTTCGGCGTGCCTACAGTCATTTCACGATCCGCATCAGTTTGCGATCGATGGAGAGGGCGACCGCAGCGATGATCATCAGGCCCTGGACGCCGATCTGCACGCTCGGCGGCACGCCCATCAGAACCATACCGTTCGCCAGCACAACGACGATCAGGACGCCGACTAGCGTTTGCAATACACTACCCTGGCCGCCGGACAGCGCCGTGCCGCCCACCACCACCGCAGTGATGGTTGTAAACAACCGGCCATTGCCGATTTGCGCGTTGCCTAACCCGAGTTGCGCCGCCGCAAGGATGCCGCCGACGGCATAGAAGACGCCAGCGAGGGTGAAGGCGGCGATGCGAACGCGGGCAACCGAGATGCCGGACAGCACGGCCAGCTCCTCGCCACCGCCCAGCGCATAGATGTAACGCCCTAAGCGCGTGTAATTCTGGATCACGAACGCAACGCCAAGGCACACCAGCGCCAGCCAAGCCCCCCACGGAAACCCGAGGAACCGCTCGATGGCGAGGCCTCGTATCCAGGGATCGTTGATCCGGACCGCCATGCCGCCAAGGAGTGCGTTGGCGGCGCCTACCCCCATGAACCAGGTGCCGAGCGTCGCCATGAACGACGGCACTTTGAGATGCACATGGATCATGCCGTTGATAAAGCCGACGCAACCGCCAACAAGAAGCACCGCCAATACGGCCAGAAAGCCCAGATTGTTGTCGTTGGCCCCGTTCAGGGTCAGAACTGACAGAATGACCGCGCCAAGCGTCAGCACGCCTTCGACGGACAGATCGATCGATCCCATCAGTATGATGAAGGTCGCGCCCGTCCCGAGCACCAGCGGTATCATGGCAGCCTGCGCGATGCGCTGAAAATTGCCGAAGGAGAGGAAGTTCGGGTTGATGACGGAAATGATCGTACCCAGCACCACGAGCACGGCAACCGGAGCCCACGAGGCCGCCCGCCAGCGACGTCTGCGGACAACCGTCGGATCGGCTGGCGGCGCCTTGATTACAAGCGTATCCAGAGTATTCACCATCACGGATGGGAGCGAATTGGACGCAAGGCCGCAAGCAGGTCCGCAGACGGGCCCAATCGCTGGTCGTCACAAGGCCATTCTTGGTTGAGGCAAAGATTCGCCCGGGGCGCCTCGAACGGACCCCGGGCATTCAACTCAGCCGTACTGAATCTGCCCGCTGGCACGACCCCATATGTCGTTCCAGTCAAGTTTTGGCTCGGCCTTGACGTTCGAATCATAGAACGACTGTGCGTTCTCGGCTGTAATGGTCACACCCTTGCCGTAGAACTCACGGTGGTCCTTGGGCTCCTTCGACGGGTCGAAGCCACCGGTCTTGGCGTGATAGCCGATCGACAGGCCCATACCGCCCTGCCAATACGGATCCCATGCAACCGTCCCGGCCATCTCCTTCTTGAGAATGGCTTCGACAGCCAGCTGGATCCCATCAATGCCTGTCACCATGACCTTGCCGGCCTTGCCCGCCGCGCGCAGAGCCTCGACGGCGGCTAGCGCCATATCGTCATTGGCCGCCCAGATGCCCGTGATCTTGTCGCCGAACTGCGTCAGCCAGGCATTGGTTTTCTCCAGAGCCTCGGTCGCAGCCCAATTTGCAACCTGATAGTCCAGCAGCTTGACATCCGGATTGGCTTTCAATGCCTCGTCCAGACCTTTCTTGCGCTCGATGGCTGGAACGTTCGACTCGATGCCGCCAAGCGCCACGATGCCGCCCTTGCCGCCCATCGACTTGATCAGCGTTTCAGTCATGGCCTTGCCGTAAGGCACGCCGCTGAATGAGATGTGAGCGACATAATTAGGATCGCTATCCCAAGGATGCAGATCGTTCGGTTTGTTCCACTGCGTCACGACATAAGCCCCTGCCGCCTTGCAGGCTTCCACGATCGGGCGCGCATCCGGACTGTCGTTTGGGTCGATGTTGACAACACAATTGCCGTTGGTCTTGGCCAGGATCGCCTTGATGTCGGCAATGCCCTTTTCACTGTTGCCCTCGGTAACCAGCGTAACGTAGTCGGCTCCGACCGACTTGGCGAAAGCGGCTCCGCCCTTGTTCCAGGTCGCGTGATAGGGATTGGACAGCGATCGGATGGAATTAACGACGGTCGGCTTGTCGGCAGCGAAGCCGCGACGTGTGATGATCGCGGGCATCGCCAATGCGGCGCCTAATGCCGCTGTTCCTTTCAGAAGGTCTCGCCGATGAATGAGGCCAGACCGAACGTTCGTCGTGAGTTTCGTGACCATGCGCTGCAACTCCCTAGTGGAGACACCGTGGCCGTCGGCGTCTGCCTTGGATCTTACAATGACACAGGTCGCCAAGAGTGCGCCGGACGCGGTTGCGAGCCAGCCGTTGAGGCGGCGCTGGGATACTTTGTCCGCAACGTGGCGCGGATGCAGTACGGCACGTTCCGCTCAGCCGGATACTTCATTGGCTCGGGTGTCGTCGAAGCCGGCTGTAAAACCGTAATCGGGGGACGTTGCAAGCAATCCGGCATGTTCTGGTCCGAAGCCGGCGCCCAGAACATCCTGGCCCTGCGTTGTATTCACAGCAGCCGACGCCTGGATGAATTCTGGAAAGACAGACTCAATGCCCACGCCGCTCGCAATGATTGCCTCACCTTCGCCGCTTAGCCGAAGAATTTTGTCTCACACCCGTACCAGGGGGCCCTTACCGGTTCAATTGCGGCCCCCGCGATCACGGCTCGAAGGTCAGGCCGACTGAGCCAACTGCATCGCGGACGAGGGGCTCAGCTCAAGTCCTTCAGCGCGAACCCAATTGGCCACGGGGATTTATTGTCGACGCCGGAGGCGTACTTCCCTTTCCTTCCGAGTTCCCACCCGTTTTGTTGGCGGGAAGGCATGATTCGCAGCGCTGTCACCGTTTCCCTCGTCCCGGAAGCTCGATCCGGTCCCTTCGTGTTCCATGGCGATCTCGCCGCGGGCTGCGCCTCGGCTGCCGCCCAGGGTTTCGATGCCGTCGAAATCTTCCCCGGCCACGCCGACGAACTCGACGGGCA
>JANLQJ010000113.1:0-9454 GCA_031367715.1 Hyphomicrobiaceae bacterium
TGCGCGGCGCAGCGTTTTTAACGGTGCGCCGCAGACACGGGACCTCATGGGGCTCAAGCCGTGGTCCAACACGGCAAGAGCCCTTTGAGGTCCCGGATCAGCGCTGCACCATAAGGATGCTGCAGCGCATCCGGGATGACAAAACCCTACTGCCTACTGCCTACTGCCTACTGCCTACTGCCTACTGCCTACTGCCTACTGCCTACTGCCTACTGCCTACTGCCTACTGCCTACTGTTGATGGCGACAGACGCGATCCGGCGCCCTTAACCCCGAACTTCAACCATCCTGGCATCTCGCCCTGCCACGTTAAGCAGTTGCAAGGTGCGCTGGCATGACACCTGCTGGTTGCATGGCCAGAAGCAGCGCGGACATCCATGCCCTGCCTGTCGCGGTAAACACCGCGGCGTTTTACGTCGGGATTTCGGGTTATGAAAGTCAGAACGAGCCAGCAGTTGTATGCCTATTGGAACGAATTGCGTGGGCAACGGTTGGCGCCGCAGCGTTTCGAAATCGAACCTTCGGCGATCGCGCAGATCCTGCCCGATACCTTCATTCTGGAGCGCCAGGATCGCCATGACTACATGTTCCGCCTGGCCGGGACGCGTATCTGCGATCGCTTCGGGCGGGAGTTCCGCGGCCGCAATCTGCTCGATCTGTGGACCACCGAGGACCGCGAAGTGCTGATCCGGGTGCTGGAAAGCGTGACGCGCGATGGTGGGGTCGGCGTGGTGGGACTGATGGCGAGCGCCAACGGAGCCGGAGCGGTGGCCTACGAGATACTGCTGCTGCCGCTGGTGCACACCGGGCAGACCATCAGCCGCGTGCTGGGTTCCTTGGTGCCCGTCAGCGCCTTGACGCCCTATGCGTCCGAACCGATCGATAAGATCGAGCTCAACACCTTCGAAATAATCTGGCCCGATGGCCGGCCGCATGCGGTGGTGACCCGCAGCGATACGCCCGTGCCATTCCTGCGCGATGTCGGAAACTCGAAAGTCGTGAAATTCGAGCGGCGATCGTTCCGGGTTTATGACGGTGGCCGCAAGGATACCGCTGGCGGCGTCCCGTCCGCGCCCGGCCCGGCAGGCACACCGTTCGGTTCGAAATGAGCCAATCGGGGCCAGCCTTAGCGCTTTGTTAAACGCCCCGAACGCATAGTCCGGCGACCCACCTCGTGGCGCGGCTGACAGCCGTCGGCGCCTTCGTCCAGGTGGGCTCCTGGAGGTTCTTGCGCTCATGAACGCATTCGACAGATCGTCTTCGGACTATTCCGAGCAGGTCAGCGCCGAGACTCCCGAGATGGGACCGGACCGGCGCCGCCACAAGCGCGTCGAGCTGTTCTGCCTCGGCCGCTTCATGCGCTCCGACAAGGCCGAATATCCTTGCAAGCTGCAGGATGTCTCGGTCGGCGGCGCTGCCATCGTAACGCCGCAAGCCGTCTCGCTGGGCGAGCACGTGATCGCCTATTTCGACGAAATCGGCCGCATTGACGGCCCGGTGGTGCGGCTGGTCGGCGGTGGATTTGCCATGCAGATCGTCGCCACCCAGCACCGGCGCGAAAAGATGGCGGCGCAGCTGACCTGGCTGATCAATCGCAAGGTGCTCGGCATTCCCGAAGCGCGCCGCCACGACCGTATCGTGCCCAAGCAGATGGATTCGATGCTGCAATTTGCCGACGGCAGCCAAGTCGAAGTGCATGTGCTCGATGTCTCGATCAGCGGCGCGTCCGTCTCAATTCTGCCGCTGCCGCCGATTGGCACCGAGGTGCTGCTTGGCCGCCTCAGGGCCCGCGTTGCGCGTCATCACGAGGCAGGCGTCGCGCTGCAGTTCATCGACATCCAGAACCCGATGGCGTTGCGCAAGCATTTTGGCTGATGCGGACAAGACTGCGTGAGTGGTCAGTCGGCAGTGGCGAGCGGTGGTTTTGCCTGCATTTGGTGCACCGCATCCGTCCTCTGTCCGTCCACTCACGCCTGACCCCTCACGTCTTGCCTAGATCACTGCAAATACCTTCCAGTTTTGAGAACATTTTAATCATCATCGTCTCAAATTGAGATGCCGGGCTTTTCAGTATCTCAGCCCGGCTCTGTCAGTATTCCCAGAGTATCGAGGGACTTGTCATGTTGCGTTGCGTATCCGTCATGGCTTTGGCCATGGGCCTGGTCGTGAGCGTCGCCAGCCCGAGCGCGAGTGCGCCGGAAGCGAGCCCCCGGCTGCCCGCCACCTCCGAAGCCATGCATGTCGGTGGTGAGGTGCTGGCGCCGATGGCGTTCCAGGATTTCTGCCGCCGCACACCAAGGGAATGCGCGCCCGATGCCGCGCGTGCCGAACGCACCGCGCTCACCCAGCAGCGCTGGCGCGATCTGGTCGACGTCAACGACATCGTCAATCAGACCGTCGTCGCACGCAACGACCGCGACCTGTTTGGCGTCATCGACTATTGGACCATCGCTGGACATTTTGGCGACTGCGAGGACTATGCGCTGACCAAGCAGCTGATGCTGCGCGAGCGCGGCTGGCCGATCGGTGCCCTACTGATCACGGTCGTGCGCGACGAGAACGGCGAAGGTCACGCCATCCTGACCGCGCGCACCTCGCGCGGCGACTTCGTGCTCGACAACCGGCAGCCGCGCATCGTGGCCTGGAACCAGACCCCCTATCAGTTCATCAAGCGCCAGTCGGTCGCCAGCCCCAACATCTGGCTCGCCTTGGCGCCCGGCCTGGCATCGCCGCGCGATCCATCGGTTTCCGCCCTTCCCGAGGTCAAGAGGTAGCGCCTTCACACATTCAGCGGGCGTCTATCATGCCCCAACTTTTACAGGTCCGGTGTCACACTCTGCCATCCCCGACACCGACACCGGGTCTGTCACTTGAGCCGGCCTCTCACGAGCGCCGGCTCCTCTTTTTTTTGGGGGCTCCCATCACGCCCCGGCGCTCAGCTCACGAACATAGCGGCGCCAGTTCTCGACATAGTGGGCGGCCGACGCCGTAAGGCGGGCAATCTCGGCATCGTTCAGCTGGCGCACCACCTTGCCCGGCGCGCCCATCACCAGCGATCGATCCGGAATCAACTTGCCCTCGGTGATGAGCGCCTTGGCGCCGATCAGGCAATTGGCGCCGATGCGCGCGCCGTTCAGCACCACGGCACCGATACCGATCAGGCTGTTGTTGCCGATCGTGCAGCCGTGCAGCATGGCGAGATGGCCGATGGTGCAGTCGTCGCCGATATCGAGCGGATAGCCCATGTCGGTGTGCAGCACGCAACCGTCCTGCACGTTCGAGCGCTTGCCGAGCGTGATCCATTCCTGGTCGCCGCGCAGCACCGCGCCAAACCAGACACTGGCCTCGGCGGCCAGGCGAACGCGGCCGATCATGCTCGCGTTGGGGGCGGCCCAGGCATCAGGGGCACAGTCGGGGTGGTTGTCAGCCAGGGCGTAGATTGTCATTGGCGTGAACTCACGATTGCCGCAGCGCCAATGCGCCATCACGGGCGAGTAAAGTCAACGCCGACGGGATCGGACGCGCCTTAGACATGTCCCAGCGTCTGCAGCAGCAGGAAGCCGCAGCCCAGGCTCCACAGCGCCGCGACAGCGACGCCGGCGATCGTCAGGCTGAGGCTGTCGTCTTCCATGGTGAAGACGTTGCGCACCAGGATGGCGGGGCCGGCCAGCAGGCGCAGCACGATCTGCAGCGGCATATAGCCCGACAGACCCTTGTTTAGGGCAAAGCCCAGCGGCTTGCCGGTGACCAGATAGTGGCCGCTCATCAGCACGCCACCGATGGCAAAGCCGATGGCCGCCGTGAACACATAGCTCAGAAAACCCGCATCCATTTTCGACCTACCCGTAACGCCTGCACACTTGCGGGTTCTGGCAAGGAGCGGGCCATCCCCGGCTCTTTTGTCGCGGGGACTTAATACTCAGTTAATAGTGCCAGGCAAGGGGTTTCGCTGCGCAACCGGTATCCGGGCGGCAGCGAAACAGTTAACGTCGGGGCAAATTGCCATTGGGATGTCGAGGAGTTGCAGATGCCTGTTTTGCCAAGCCACGCGCGCGTCGTCATTGTCGGCGGCGGCATTGTCGGTGTCGGGCTGGCCTATCACCTGGCGCTGCAGGGCTGGAGCGATGTCGTGCTGGTCGAAAAGGGCGAGCTGACCTCGGGCTCGACCTGGCACGCGGCCGGACAATGTCCGAACTTCAACGGCTCATTCAGCCTCTCGAAGATCCATCACTACGGCACCCAACTGTATCCCAAACTGTTCGAGCTGACCGGCCAACAGGTGAGCTGGCATGGCTGCGGTGGCATCCGTCTGGCGGTCACCGACGAGGAGGTCGATTGGTTCCGCCACGTCCAGGCCATGAGCCGGCTGATCGGCTATGAGGCACACGTTATTTCGCCCGAGGAAATCCGCCAGCACCACCCGTATCTGGAAACGTTCGGCGTCAAGGCCGGTTTCCTCACCGTCACCGACGGGCATGTGGCGCCGGCCGATGTCACCAACGCCATGGCGGCGGGCGCACGCCAGCTCGGGGTGACGATATCGCGCCGCAACCGCGTCGGCAACATCGCCCATCTGCCGAGCGGCGAATGGAACGTGACCACCGCCGAGGGCGACATCGTGTGCCAGCACGTCGTCAACGCCGCCGGCTCGTATGCCGACGTGGTGGGCGCCTGGACCGGTCACAACGTGCCGATCGCCAACCTGCTGCACCACTACATCATCACCGAGCCGATCCAGGAGCTGATCGACCTCGCCAAGGAACTGCCGGTGGTGCGCGACCCTTACAGCCACTGCTATATCCGTGAAGAGACCAATGGCGTGTTGATCGGCCCTTACGAGACCAAGGGCGCCCACAGCGTGTTCGATGATGGCATCTCGTGGGACTTCGAGAGCGAGCTGCTTCCCAACGAGCTGGACCGCCTGATGCCGTGGCTGGAGAAGGCCACCGAGCGCATGCCGCTGTTCGCCAAGGCGGGCATAAAGTCCATTGTTTCCGGGGCCATCACGCACACCCCCGACGGCAATTTCCTGCTCGGCCCGGCACCTGGCGCGCCCGGTTATTGGATGGCGGCGGGTGTTTCGATCGGTATCTGCCAGGGCGCAGGCATGGGCAAGTATCTCGCCGAATGGATGGTGCACGGCGCGGCCGAGATCAACATGGCCGACTTCGATCCGCGCCGCTTCGGCAACTGGGCGACCAAGGACTATGCCCGCATCACTTCGGTCAACGACTACCAGCACATGTATGCCTGCATGCCGCCCGGCAAGCAGCACGAAGTTGGCCGCAAACTGCGCGTGTCGACCCTCTACGATCGGCTGGCGGCGGCGGGCGGACAGTTCATGCAGATCGCCGGCTGGGAGCGGCCACGCTGGTACGACAAATCCGGCAAAGGCGAGGAGTTCAGCTACCGTCGGGGCAATTGGCGCGACGCTGTCGCCGCCGAATGCAAGGCGGTGCGCGAAAGCTGCGGCCTGATGGATCTTTCGACCTTCGCGAAGTACGAGGTAAGCGGACGGGATGCCACGACGTTCCTGGAGCGCGTGCTCGCCAACAAGCTGCCGAAGCGCGACGTCGGCATCTCGCTCACTCATCTGCTCACCGAGGGTGGACGCATCGAGAGCGAGTTCACGGTCACCCGTCTTGGTCCGGATCGTTTCTATCTGCTGGCGGGAGCAACCGCGCAGAGCCACGATCTCGACTTGCTGACGAACCGTCGCAAGCCAGGCGAACAGGTCACGATTGATGACGTAACAGACGCTTACGGAACGCTAGTGCTGGCCGGCCCGATGGCACGCGATGTGCTCGCAAGACACACCGATGCCGACCTCTCGAACGCCGCGTTTGCGTGGCTGACGGGACGCGAAATCACCATCGCCGGGGTGCCGGTTCGCGCCCTGCGGGTGACCTATGTCGGTGAGCTGGGATACGAGTTGCATGCACCCATGCAGAGCCTGCCAGTGCTGTTTGACGCCCTGACCAGTGCTTGCCATGGCCCGGTTATGACCCCGGCGGTAACCCTGTTCGGCTCCTATGCCATGAATTCCCTGCGCATGGAAAAAGCCTATCGTGGCATGGGCTCGGAATTAACCAATGAGATCACTTTGATCGAAGGTGACATGGAGCGGTTTGTCGATCTTGGTAAAGAGAGTTTCATCGGCAAGGCGGCGACTTTGAGTTCGAAACAACAGGGGCCTCGCATCAAGCTGGTTTACCTCGCGGTCGATGCGGGGGATGCCGATTGCCTTGGCGGCGAGCCGGTCATGGCCGGCGGCCGCACGGTCGGGGTGACCACATCGGGCGGATATGGATTTGCCGTGAAGCAATCACTGGCCTTCGCCTATGTGGAGCCTGCGCTGGCGGCACCCGGCACCGCGCTGGAGGTGGAAATCCTCGACCGCGTCTGCAAGGCCCGCGTACTCGCCGAGCCCGCCTACGATGCCAAGAATGTCCGGCTGCGGACGTGATACGCGATCCCATCCAGATCCTCTGCATCGGCGGCGCGGTGCTTGACCGGACGTTGAACTGCACCCATGGCTGCAAGCCCGGCGTCAGCAATCCTGTGACTTCCGCGCGCAGCTTCGGCGGCGTAGCCCGCAATGTCGCCGAAAGCCTCGCCCGGCTTGGCGCGCGCGTCGACTTTGTCAGCGCGGTGGGTGACGACGCCGCAGGGCGGGAATTGAAACAGCATTTGTCGCTGGCGGGCGCCGACACACAGGCGCTGCTGGTGACGTCAGATCATCCGACAGCTGAATATATCGCCGCGTTCCACACCGGCGAGATGCGGGTAGCCTTCGCCGACATGGGGATTTTCGACTATCTGACGCCCGAGCGCATCGCGCCCGCAATTGCCAATCTGCCCCCCGGCTCGATACTGTTCGCCGATTGCAATCTGCCCGCCGCAAGCCTCGCCATGCTGTGCGAACGCGGGCAAGCGAAGAAGTTTTTGCTGGCCATCGACGGCGTCTCTCCCGCTAAGTTCGAGCGGCTGCCCAGCTCCCTGGAAGGGGTCACTCTGCTCTTCGTCAACAGCGCCCAAGCGATGCACGCAGCGGGCACGCGCTCAGCCGCCAAGGCATTGCTTCAGCTGCTCGACCGTGGCTGCCATTGCGTCGTCATGACATCGGGACGCCAGGGTCTGACGCTGAGTAGCGGTGGCGAGAGCCTGACGTACCAGGCGCCGAACGTACCAATCGTCAATGTGTCTGGCGCCGGCGATGCCATTGTCGCGGGAACGCTCTTTGGTCTGAGTGAAAGGCGGCCGCCGCCAGTGGCTGTGAGCATCGGCCTCGGCCTTGCCGCGCTGGTGCTGCAAAGCCCCAATACCGTGCCCGCCGGTCTGACACGCACCGTACTTGAACTCGCCATGCGGCAACAGAAAGATCCCGACCGTGTCCACTGACAAACTCGCCATCAGTCCCGAGGTCAAAGCCGCGCTCGCCGAGCGCCGGCCGGTGGTGGCGCTGGAATCGACCATCATAACGCATGGCATGCCCTATCCCGCCAACGCCGAGACGGCCCGTGACGTCGAGGCCGAAACGCGCGCGGGCGGCGCCGTTCCCGCCACGATCGCCATCATCGATGGGCAATTGCACGTCGGCCTCGAGCCCGACCAGCTGGAGCGTCTCGCCAGCGACACAACTGCCGGCAAGGCCTCGCGCCGTGATCTCGCGCTGGTGGTGGCGCAGGGCGGAAGCGCCGGCACCACCGTTGCCACCACCATGCTGATCGCGGCCCGCGCCGGCATTGCCATTTTCGCCACCGGCGGCATCGGCGGCGTGCATCGTGGCGCCGAGTCCAGTTTCGATGTTTCGGCGGACCTGATCGAACTCTCGCGCAGCCCTGTTACGGTCGTGTGCGCCGGTGCCAAATCCATCCTCGACCTGCCCAAGACTCTGGAAGTGCTCGAAACCTATGGCGTTCCGGTGATCGGCTACGGCACCGATGAATTTCCCGCGTTCTTCTCGCGCTCTTCGGGCCTGCGCGTGGATGGCCGGCTCGATACCCCGGAAGCGGTCGCGGGCGCGCTCCGTACCCATCGCATGCTCGGCATGACCGGCGGCCTGCTGATCTGCAATCCGCTGCCGTTGACCGAGGAAGTCCCCGCTGCCGAGATCAACCCGCGCATCGACGCCGCCATCGCCGAGGCCGCGGCCAACGGCGTGACGGGCAAGGATCTGACGCCATATCTGCTGGCGCGATTGGTGGAGTTGACAGGCGGCAAGAGTCTCAAGGCCAATCGGGCGTTGATCAGATACAACGCACGGCTCGCCGCCGCGATCGCAGTGGCGTTGGCGAGCGAATCGCCGGCTGGAAATTTCGGATTCTTGGGCGCCGGCCGCAGGGTGCGTTAGACCCACCCCAACGTTTCGGGTCGGGCAGCCAGAGATAGATTCAATGCCGTTGCGTGTGGTACCATGCAAGTGTCGAACAGAGAGACGCCCCATGCTGATCGGAATTCTGGAAACCGGCCGCCCGCCCGAGATGTTGCGGGAGCACGGCTCCTATCCCGCCATGTTCGAGCGCCTGCTTGGCCCTGCCTCCAGCGAGTTGGCCTTCAAGACCTTTGCGGCCATCGACGGCGAGGTCCCGTCCGATCCGCACGCTTGCGATGCTTGGCTGGTCACGGGCTCGCGCCACGGCGCCTATGAGCGGTTGCCCTGGATGCTGAAACTGGAACAGCTGTTGCGCGATGCTGTCGCTGCCAAGGTGCCCGTGGTCGGCATCTGTTTTGGCCACCAGATCCTGGCCCAGGCGCTGGGCGGCAAGGTGGTGAAGTCTCCCAAAGGTTGGGGATTTGGTCTGCATTCCTATGACATCAGCGAGGCTCCGGCGTTCGCCGGCAAGGCTCCCGCCAGCGTCACAATCGCCGCGCTGCATCAAGATCAGGTGGTGGTAGTTCCCGAAGGTGGTCGGGTGGTCGGCTCATCCGATTTCTGCCCCAACGCCGTCATCGCCTATGGCGACACGGCGCTCAGCTTCCAGCCGCACCCCGAGTTCAATGTTCCGTTCCTGCGCGGACTGTCGGAGCACCGCCTGAAAGGGCTGGCGCCGGACGCGGTGCTGGCGACGGCAGAAAAGTCGTTCCAGGACAAACAGGCCGACCAGCCGGTAATTGCAAAGTGGATCGCCGATTTCCTGCTCGACAAGGCACGGGGCAAGGCGGCGGTGTAATACCGTCCAACTTATGGTTTGACCTGTCACTTTGAAGGTTCGTGACAGAGGTCATGGCGTAGGGGCGCACAGCAGTGCGCCCGTCTAGTGTTCTGACTCATTCAAATGGTTTCCGATTTTTCGTCATCCCGGCGAAGGCCGGGACCTGTCCAACCATCGGGATCTGCAGCAGTTGGCAATTCGGAAACAGTGCTTTGAAACAGAGGCTTACCGCGTACGTCCTGAGTGCCTCGCATCGACTTGGACGGGTCCCGGCCTTCGCCGGGATGACGATTTTTCGGG
>JANLQJ010000134.1:0-2178 GCA_031367715.1 Hyphomicrobiaceae bacterium
CCTGCATGAGAAGCTGAGCGCGTTCTGTCGTCGATGATGCTTTTGTTGAGGACACGAGGGCGGCCTCAAATTCGGCGACGTCTGTGGTGACGGCAGTCGGATTGAGACCGACGGAGAAACGGTCGGCACGGATAACCCCGCTTGTTGGAACTCCTAACGGTTCGAGTTGATTGCACAGGGTGTCATTTTTCGGGTCATACTGGTCCAGACTTTTCGGCCAAGCTGGTCCACTTAGCTTTTCGGCCAAGGTCGTCCACTTTCGCTTGACAGCGGACATGTCCGGCATTATTCTTTCCTGTATCCTACAACGGGGAGGAAGCCGTGCCATTCAGGAAAAAGGACACCTTGCACATCAGAGAACTGCTCCGCCGTCTGCGCGCCGACAATACCGAGCGGCAGATCCGATCCGACACCGGGCTCGCTAGGAGCCTGTCCACGAATAAATTTCTCAACTGACAAAGGAATCGCGCCTATCGCCGTTTAATAGTACCGTATGAGCACACGATATCTTTCATATTCACCCGAGCAACCGTATCTGCTTCCGGCCTGTCCGCAGGATTGGATGCCCCAGGATCATCTAGCATATCAGATACGGGACCTCGTGCAGATACTAGATCTCTCTGCGATCCACCGCTGGTACATGAAGGACCCAAGGGGCGCGCTGCCGTTCGATCCTGTCATGATGGTATCGGTTCAGCTATACGCTTGGTGCAGCGACGTCTATTCGTCGCGCAACACCGCCAAGCTCTGCGTCGCCGATCTTGGCGGCCGCTATCTCGCGGCCGGCCACCATCCGGATTTCCGGACGATCAGCACCTTCCGGCTCCGCCACGGCGAAGCGTTGGCCGATCTGTTCGTGCAGAGCGTTCGGCTGTGCCAGGCGGCTGGCATGGTCAGTCTCGGACACGTCGCCATTGATGGCACCAAGCTGATGGCGAATGCCAGCAAGCATAAGGCCATGAGCTATGGCCGGATGGTGACAGCCGAAGAGATCCTGCGCGGTGAGATCGACGAGATCCAGCGTCGGTGCGCGGAAGAAGACGCTAAGGAAGACACGCTCTTCGGCAAAGAGAAACCCGGCTACGACCTACCCAAGGAACTCATGTTTCGCGAGAGCCGCCTGGCGCACATCCTGGCGGCCAAGGCCAAACTCGAAGCCGAGGCAAAAGCTGCTGCCGAGGCAAAGGCCGCCGAGCGTGAGCGCCAACGGGCCGTCGACAACGCCGACGAGCCAGACAAGCCGCGCAGAGGACCCAAGCCGAAAGACCCCGCGACGGCCGTGCCTAAGGAAACGGCACAGTCCAACTTCACCGACCCTGAGAGCCGCATGATGAAATCCGGGACCGGCGAATGGGTACAGGGCTACAATGGGCAGGCGGCCGTCGACAGCGATCATCAGGTGATAGTGGCTTGCGACTTAACCAACATGGCCGCCGATGCGCCGCACTTCTTACCGATGGTAGAACAGGTCATCGAGAACACGGGCGCCGAGCCGATCCAGAAATCGGCCGATGCCGGATACTTCAGCAAGGCCAACGTCGAAACAAACTCGACGACATTCAGTGAGACTTTTATCCCCCCTGACCGGATGAAGCATGGCCGCGCGAGCGCAATCGCGCTGGCGGCTCTTGGGGATCGCAAGGACGACGACCCGGACCTCTCGCCCGCGGACCGCATGCGCAAGCGTCTGTCAACCCCTGCGGGCCACGAGGCTTACGCTATGCGCAAGAAGACTGTCGAGCCGGTCTTCGGGCAGATCAAGGGCTGTCCAGGGTCACCGGGCTTTCATCAATTCATGCGTCGAGGCATCGAGAAGACCCGTCAGGAGTGGCACTGGATCTGCGCGGCCCACAACTTCTTGAAGTACATAAGGCACGGCTTCGCCTCTCAAATGGCTAATTAGCGACAAAGTTCGCTAATCGACGGCCCGCCCCGCCAAAAACGCGATCAATTGGCGCACCGGACACCGTCCGAACCACCAAAACAGGCAAAATTAGCAACCGACCATAACTGCTCGCTTTATATAGCGAAGAGTCCGAAAGAACCGAATTTTATTCGAAGACAGGCTCCTAGTTGGCCGGATTTCCACGGCTCAATGATAATCGCGATCCGCGACCTGCTTGTGCCTTCCATTCGTCCCAGATATTATGCTCGAATCGAGGAGCGCATCTATCTGGA
>JANLQJ010000177.1:0-1976 GCA_031367715.1 Hyphomicrobiaceae bacterium
GCCGCAGCACGTCCCACCGCAGCGTGCCCGCGATTTCGACGCTGCCATTTGAGAAGCGATGCAGCTCCTCCAGCCGCATCGTCGCGCCATCCCACACGCCTGCCATCACGCGCCCGCTCTCCGCGCCGAGGTCGATGCCGAGATGGATTTGCTGCTTCGTACTCATGATAGATGAAAGACTTCGCGCAACGGCACGGACACGGGCGATGCGTCCGCGTTTGCGGGCATGATCTCGCGCATGTGCGTCCACCAGCGCCGGCACACGTCCGTCTGTGCGATGGCCTGCCAGCGTTCCTCGCTCTCGATCTCCGCATAAGCGAAAAGCTGGCGCGTCTCGCCGTGGAGAAAGATGGAGTAATTGTGGACGCCGTGCGCGCGGAGCGTGGCCTCGAGTTCCGGCCAGATCGGATCGTGCCGCCGCTCGTACTCGGCTTCGCAGCCGGCGTTCACGGACATCACGAAGGCTTTGCGAATCATGTCACCTGGGTATGCACCTTACTCAAGTGACCGCATCCTATTGTGGTTTGGGGCTTTTCCGCCGTGCAGAGTCCGATACGGATGCGGCTCGATCTCGGCGGCGTGCTGCAGCAGTCGATAGAAAAGTTTGCCACGCGAAGCCGAGGTGCGGCGGTTGAAGCGAAAGGTGAACTCGTCAAGGTAGTAGTCCAGATGACTTTGCCGCACGGCGCCTTGGTGGGTGCTCAACAACCAGCGTTTGAGCAGCGAGAAGACCAGATGCACGCGCGGCAGCACCGCTTCGGTGGCCTTCGGCGACACGCGCATCGGGGTTGGACGGTGCCCGTAACCCTTGGCCGTCAGCCCGCGATAACCCGACCAGTCATCGCTGATCACCGTGCTCCCAGGCTCGACGGCCTCTGCGATGAACGCCTCGAGTTCCGCAGCGCTGGCCGCGCGCACTTGACGCAGGCGGATGCGGCCCAATTGCCGCGCACCGACGCATTCCACCGCGGCCACCAGCAGCGCCTTGCGGCCTGGCTGGCGTCCACTCTTGCCGGGTTCCGGTGCACCGGGGTAGCTCTCATCGACCTCCACGGTCCCGCGCAAACGCTCCCGATCCGGGCGCACCATGGCGCGGCGCAGCGCGGTAGCAGCAGGCTCCACGCAGTGCGGTAGCTGCCCAAGCCCAAAACCCGCTGCAAGCCCATGGCGCTGGCCCCATTCTTCTGCGTCACGACATGCCAGATGGCTCGAAACCACAACTGCAACGGCAGGTTGCTGTCCCCAAAGATCGTGCCCGCCGTGACCGAGGTGTGGCGTCCGCAATCCCGGCAGGCCCACAATCCCCGCGCGGTGCGCCAGGCCTTCGCCCCGCCGCATCCGGGGCAGCGAAAGCCCTCCGGCCAGCGCAAACTAAGCGAGATACTCGGCGCAAGCCTCATCCGTCGAAAACCGGCGCTCCAGTTCCATCAGCGTGCGCGGATAATCTTCGGCCATGAGGCCCAACCACTACTGGTTGGGGTCACTTGAGTAAAGTGCATACCCAGATCCTATGATTCATCTCCTTATCCGCACAACCATCATCGCCGCCTTTACGTTTCCAGCCTCCTTACTCGCCGAATCGCCATTCGAGCGCGAAATGAAGCAGCTTCAAGATCAGCGCGACAAGGCTGCGGCAGCGGCGGTGGAGCCGATTAACCGGCGCTATACCTCGTCGTTGGAACCGCTGCTGAAGCGGGCCATGCAGGCCAACGATCTCGACGCCGCATTGAAAGTCCGCCAGGAGATGCAGAAGTTCGGAGTTGCCAGTCAGGCGGGCGCGGGTGGCACGGGCGGCGTGGCGGCGGATTTGTTCACCAGCAAGCTCATCGGCACGAAGTGGAACTATTTTGGCCGGGAAACCCTCACTTTTCTGGCGGACGGAAAGGCGCAATGGAGCAGCGGCGGCGACCTTTGGACATGGAAGATCGCCAGTGCCGGAGGCCGCATCATTGAAGGCGAGAATGCAGTCAAGAAGG
>JANLQJ010000198.1:0-5349 GCA_031367715.1 Hyphomicrobiaceae bacterium
TGGATCAAAAAATCAATGGAATCAAAGACTTAGGAACGGTTTGAAAGAACCTTTTGGCAACAAAAAGTATTCAAAAATAAGGACTTGCGGGAGGCTGTGAAAGTGATAGGTGAGATGGCGATGAGAGGTCGAAGATTCAGCAAAGCCGGTGTCGCATGACCGACCTCATCGGTCTTGCCAATCGGCAATGAGCTTGATGAACCCCGAAATGGCACGGCGCACGGCCAGCAGAAAGTGCCGCGTGATGGCGGCCTCGGTGAAGCCACAAGGCGACCCCTTGGGTTGACTCAGGCACAGATCGACGACCGGTCCACGACGCGAACTCCAGGACAGGAACGAACCGGGTCTTGCCGACCCACCTGCGTACTCCGCGGGACTGTCGAGCCCAACAGAAACGCGAGTCTTGGCAGGCGAATTTCAATTCGGACCCGCCTGAAATCGGGCGCCCGCCCCGGCCCATGCTCGATGTCCCGCGCGGTGGGTCTCGTTTGACCGGAAAGTGTCAGGAGCGGCGACGCGACGGCGCGGCGGACTCGCCTGCTGCCCGCCTCACCACGCCTCGGGTTTGTACCGAGTTCGATGTTTCGACAGTCGCCATTGCCCAGATTCTGATGTCTGGATCGCGACCGGTTTCGTAGCATCGAGTGTCAATGGAAATTACGCTTGACCGGCCGTGGCTTGACCCAAGCCTCGCTACTCAAACCGGTTCGAAACCTGACCCGCTAGCTCCGGGCGACGATTGGAACTGATCCATGCTACCGAACTGCGTCAAACGCCTTGGGCTCGTCATGAAAAAGGCGAGCTTGTCGCACGAAGAGTTTTCCCGCCACTGGCTCACGGTTCATGCCGATCTCTGCAAAAAATTGCCGAACCTGCGCCGCTATTCGGTAAACCTGGTGGATCGAAATCGATTTCCAGAATTCGGGTATGACGGGTTTTCCGAACTCTGGTTCGATTCTGAAGAGGCTCTCACTGCATCGTTGTCCAGCCCCGAAGGTAAGACCTTGCTCGCAGACCTGCCGAATTTCACCGAGCGCATCTATCCTATCTTGAGCCACGAGTACCACAAGATCTGGCCCTGAAAGAGCCGTGGAGGCAGGCAGATCGACACAAGAATTGGTCCCGGCGGGGCGGAAAATCAAACCATTTTCGGAAACACTCCCATGAGCATTGCTAACAGTGCCACCCTCACCGGTGCGAGCACATTCGAAGACAGCACCTACGCCAAGGTCACCTGGAGGATCATCCCGCTGCTTTTCCTGTGCTACGTCGTGGCCTACCTCGATCGAGTCAACGTCGGCTTCGCAAAGCTGCAGATGGTGAGCGATCTGAAATTCAGCGATACCGTGTATGGTCTGGGCGCCGGCATGTTCTTCGTTGGATATTGCCTGTTCGAGGTGCCCACCAATCTACTCTTGTATCGCGTCGGCGCTCGCAAGGTGATGACTCGGATCATGATCACGTGGGGGGCCATATCTGCCTCGACCATGTTCGTCACCACACCGGTGGAGTTTTACGTCGTCCGCTTCTTTCTGGGCGTCGCGGAGGCAGGTTTCTTCCCCGGGATGATTCTGTATCTGACCTACTGGTTCCCGGCCGAGCGCCGCGGCCGCATCGTTTCGCTGTTCATGACCGCGGTCCCGGTTTCCGGCATCGTCGGCGGCCCGCTTTCCGGCTGGATCATGGTGCACTTTGCAGGCGTCAATGGGTGGGCCGGCTGGCAATGGCTGTTCCTGCTCGAAGGCGCTCCGACCATGTTGATCGGCATCGTGGTGTGGTTTTACCTGGACGACGGAATCGCTTCGGCACGCTGGCTGAGTGATGACGAAAAGAAGCTTCTCAAAGAGAAGATCGAAGGTGACCGCGGCAATAAGGCCGACCATTCGTTCGTAAAAGCACTGCGCAACCCGAAGGTGTGGATTCTGGGACTGATGTACTTCGGCGTCGTCATGGGCCTGTACGGCATTAGTTTCTGGCTCCCCACTTTGATCAAGGCCACGGGTATCAGTAATCCGCTCGATGTCGGCTTTCTGTCCGCGATTCCTTACATCGCTGCGGTAGCGGCCATGCTTGTCGTGGGCGCGAGTGCGGACAAGCGGCGTGAGCGCAGATGGCATTTCGCGATACCGGCCATTCTCGGCGGTGTCGGCCTCATTTTGAGCGCCACATTTGCGGGCAGCACGACATTTGCGCTCGCCGCGCTGACCTTGGCGGCGGCGGGAATAATCGCCTCGCTGCCTTTGTTCTGGACCTTCCCGTCGGCCTATCTGACCGGCACCGCTGCCGCCGGCGGAATTGCGCTGATTGGCGCGTTGGGGAATCTGGGCGGCTTCGTGAGTCCTTATACCCTCGGGTTTGTCAAAGACCTGACGAAAAGCACGGATGTCGGGATGTACGTTCTTGCCAGTGTCGTGTTCATGAGCGCAATTCTTGCCGTAATTGCGATGCCCGCACGCCTGGTCAATCGTTGATGATGAACGTGAGTTGTCGCACTTCGGAGTGCAGCAGCTCATGAACGCGCAGGCGCGTGTGATTCGACCGGCGCCAGCGCCTTGGAGAATTCCATTCGTTTCACGATGAATGGGAAAGGATCAGCCCGAACTCGCGAGCGATGTGCGCTTTGAAAGCGATCCGAAACGCAACGTCAATCACGCAGTCAGGAACGCGCCGATTCCGGAGTCATTTGGCCACCTCAACTCCGAAGAAGTGCTGGCGCGTCTGGATTCAGGTCAGATCGCGATTGCTCACTTGAGCCGAACCGCTGGCCTGTGGAAACATCCGCAGCTGCAGGACAGGGATCGCAGGGCTACCGGCAACTCGCCGGCGGGATCGATTCCCGCATTGCTGGCGCCGAGTCGTCCGAGTGCCTTCGAGTACCGGATGGGCCCCGTGCCGGCGATCGGTGAACACACCGAGTCGATCTTGCGAGCCATGGGCCGTCGGGAGGGCGACCTCGATGCGCTGCGTTCGCCGGGCGCCATCTGATGCAGTACGCACCCCAGCGGATGCCGATGTTCCGGGCGCGTAGGTCGCGCTCTGCACCGTAACGCCACGCCCGGCTCGAGCGCGGCGGATTGACGACAACGTCAAGCTCGGTCAGCACGGCGTCGAGCGTTTGTCCCGGCGTCTTGATGCAGCCGACCCGGTCGACGAACTTGGCTCCTCCACCAGCGACCACCTCCGTCGCCGCGATGCCGAGCTTGGCACCGGCTGCGCTGTCAGCGTGACCGCCGGAGCCGCTGAGGATCGTGCCGGTCGCGCCGGTGGCGAGGGTCAGATAGAAATCCAGATCGACGTCCGCCACGCTGAGCATCTTCGCGTCGAGCATGTCAACGAGTGCGCCGCGGCTGTGCGGGTTGGCATCCGGCGCCGCCTCGATGCTGTCAAAGAGCTTCGGCTCTTGCGTGCGGGGATCCTGGCTTTCTCCTTGGTGCTTTCGATGAACTCCGAAGCCGTCGCGCCATCGTGGTGAGGCCGCACCCTGCCGAAGCCGGCGATGTTGTCGAGCCAGGCTTGACTGTCAATCATGACGACTCCCGTTGGCAAATTTCCGGGGCATCAAAGCGGTGTAGTCGATGTCGAGTACGACGGCCGGGTGGTACGCAGACTTGGCAGAACTCTCAAGCCTGGTGGCTGGCACGTTGGCGGGCGGCGCGTTCTTCAGGCCGACGAGCCGCAGGCGCAGCGCACCGACGTCGCTGCGCCCCGTCAGCTTCCACTTCTCGATGACTTCCGAGTACGCGTACAGCGTGTCGCCTGCGACCGTCGGCGCGACATGCGAGCCCGCATTGATCGCCATGATGCCAAGCACGTTCTCCAGGCCGTCGTAGGCGAGTGCGCGACAGACGGACAGGACGTGGCCGCCGTAGACGAGACGTCGTCCAACCTGCGATTCCTCCATCGCCAGTGCGTCAAAGTGGGGTCGGGCATTGTTCTGGTAGAGACGCGCGGCCGACATGTGGTCCGCTTCCTCGATCGTCATGCCGAGCGGATGGTTGATCCGCTCCCCAGGCTGATAGGCATCCCAGAGCTCGGTGCAGGCGGTGGCTTCGCACCAGTCATCGAGCGCCTCTTTCGAGCGAAGCCGGGCATGGACGACAAGCTGGTCCGGGGCGATGGCGCTCGCCAGGTCCGGAACGCGCGAATCCTTCATTTCCGTTTCCGGCCGCCGCTTGTGAACCATCACCCATCGAACCCAGCTCAAAACGGCGCTGTCGTTCTGGTCATAGCAGGTCGAGCGCACATAGACAACGCCGGTCTTGCGGCTCGAATTTTCCTTCAGACCGATCACGACGCTTTCGCAGCGCAGCGTGTCGCCGCTGAACACCGGGGCGAGGAAGCGCAGTTCGGCGTAGCCGAGGTTGGCGACCGCATTCAACGAGATGTCGGGCACGGTCTTGCCGAAGGCGACGTTGAAGACCAGCAGGTCGTCAAGCGGGCGGCTCGCATAGCCGAGCTGCTTCGCCGCCGTGCTGGCCGAGTGCGCCGCGTACCGGCTGCCGGTCAGGGCCATGTAGACCGAGCCGTCGCCCTCGGTAAGGGTGCGCGGGGTGCCATGGCGAATGACTTGGTTGAGACGGAAATCCTCGAAGTAATTGCCGTGTCGCTCCTTGTTGGGCGAGGTCGTTGCCCTCGAAGGGGACGCCGGGTTGGACGGGACGTTCATGCGACTCGAGCCGTGGCTGTCGTTGCCAGGTAGCCGGCGTTGTCCCGAGGTGCCCACGCGTTCGACCACGTCGCAGCCGCAACGTCATGGCTCGTCCCGCTGCGACCGATCCAGCGCTTCGATTCATCGATGGTCATGGCGCGTCTGCAGAGTCATCGGGTTCCCACCAGGGGGTCGCGGCTCGGGCCTGCAACCACCCCCGCATCGTGCAACTTGCCGACCGCCGCAGCGTCCAGCCGCAGCACATCCATCAGAATCTGATCGGTGTTCTGTCCGAGCAGCGGCGCGGGCTCGGTGCGGCCGCGCGGCACGCCGGCGATGCGCACCGATGTGCCTGCGGCCAGGTGGTGCCCGACCCCGACCGTTTCGACTCGCTCGAACACCGGATTGGCGGCGCTGACCCGAGGGTCTGTGGCCAGCGTTTGGCGCACGGTCTGGTAGCGCCCCCAGCACACGTTGTTGGCCTTGAAGATATCGGCAATCCGGTCGCTCGTTCGGCTCGAACACCAGTCCTCGACCAAGGCGGCGATGCGTTCCCTCGCCTCATATCGGTCGCCTTCCTTGGCGAAGTCGAGACCCATCGACGACGCCAGGGCGCCGATTTGCGTCGCCAACTGACACGCCTTGACCAAGCCCTTCCATTGGCCGAGCGAGATCGCTGCAACGAAGATGCGCGCACCGTC
>JANLQJ010000216.1:0-2559 GCA_031367715.1 Hyphomicrobiaceae bacterium
TCGCCGCCTTGCGCGAGAACCTGCCCCTGCAGCAGATCACGACGCCATTCCGGGTTGCATTTTTTGGTCGCGGCGCTGCCGCCGCCCCGAACGAGGCAGCCGCAGCAGCGGCAGTGGCGCCCGAGGGCCGGTTTGACCCGGAAAGTGGCGAGTTCCATTTCGAACTGCAAGGCGGTCAGGTGCCGCCCCGGCCCTGGGTCAATGTCATTGCCAACCCGGACTTCGGCTTCCAGGTCTCGGAAACCGGCAGCGGCCTGACCTGGGCCGGCAACAGCCGCCTGCACCAGATCACGCCCTGGTCCAATGACCCGGTGCGCGACCCTGCGTTTGAGCACTGGCTGCTGCAGGACCAGGACAGCGGCCAGATATTTCCCCTGGCGCCCTCGGTGCTGGCGCTTGCCGACAGCCACTGGCGCGTGCGCCATGGCCAGGGCTACACCGTGTTTGAAGGGCGCCAGGGCCGACTGGAGACGCAAACCACTTTCTTTGCTGATAGCGCCGAGGCGGTGAAAGTGGTCCGGGTACGCGTGCGGCTGGACGGCGGCGGTCGGCGGCGCTTGCGCGCCATGGCCATGGTGGAGTGGCAGATGGGCGACGCGCGCGGCCGCAGGCGCACGCTGCAGACCTGGAAAGACCCGCAGCTGGCGGCCGTGTTTGCCCGCCAAAACGAAAGCCGCGACGGTTTTGGCGAGGCCACGGTTTTTCTGGCCATGGCGATGGCCGGGATTGATACGGCACCGCAATGGACTTGCGATCGGAGCGAATTTTTTGACCTGCCGGGCCGGCTGGTGTTGCCCGCCAGCCTGGGTCTGCGCAGCGGCGGCGGCTTCGATCCCTGCGCCGCACTGGCCCGCGAATTCACCCTGGCCGGCAACGACTGGCTGGATTTCAGCTTTTTCCTCGGCCATGCGCCCACTTCAGCGGCAGCGCAGCAAATGGCCGCGCGCTGGATCCCGCGTGACACCGCCGAAGCCCTGCGCAGCGTAAAAGACGGGTGGTCAAAGCTGCTGGGCAAGGTGCAGGTGCGCACGCCCGACGCCAAATTTGATGCGCTGGTCAACCACTGGCTGCTCTACCAGACCGTGGTGTGCAGGCTTTGGTCCAAGGCCGGTTTTTACCAGGCGGGTGGCGCTTTCGGCTTTCGGGACCAGTTACAGGATGCCATGGCGCTGGCGCTCGCCGATCCGGCGCGGCTGCGCGAGCAAATCCTGCTCAATGCCTCACGCCAGTTTCCTGAAGGCGACGTGCAGCACTGGTGGCACGCGCCAGGCGGCGAAGGGGTTCGCACCCATTTCTCGGACGATCTGCTTTGGCTCCCCTATGCCTGCGCGCACTATCTTGAGGCAACCGGCGACGCCGGGCTGCTTGACGAGCCGGTTTCGTTTATCGATGGCGCGCCGATTCCCGAGGGCGCCGAGGACGCGTATTACACCCCGCGGATCAGTACCCAATCGGCCAGTATTTACGAGCACTGCGCACGCACCATAGAGCGCAGCCTGAAGGTCGGCGTGCATGGCCTGCCGCTGATGGGAACGGGCGACTGGAACGACGGCATGAACCGCGTCGGCCATGAAGGGCGCGGCGAATCGGTCTGGCTGGGCTGGTTCCTGTGCACCGTGGTCGAGCGTTTCCTGCCCGTCGCCAGCATGCGCGGCGACACGCTGCGCGCGCAGCGCTGGGCCGAGGCGCGCAAAGGCTGGATCGCCGCACTGCATGATGCCGGCTGGGACGGTGCCTGGTTCCGCCGCGCCTTCTTCGACAACGGAGCGCCATTGGGCTCGAATTCCAATGAAGAATGCCGCATCGACCTGATTGCCCAGGCCTGGTCGGTACTGTCTGGCGCCTCGACGCCGGCCTTCACGAAATCGGCGATGCTGGCGCTCAACAACCAGCTGGTCGACGAAAAAGCCGGCCTGCTGCGCCTGCTCGATCCGCCGTTCGAGCATTCGGCCAACAACCCGGGCTACATCCAGGCTTACCCGCCAGGCGTGCGCGAGAACGGCGGACAGTACTCGCACGCCGGCGTCTGGGCCATGATGGCGCAAGCCCTGAGCGGTGATGCGGAGGGCGCATGGCGCAGCTTCGAAGACCTCAGCCCGGCGCACCGCAGCGAGCATGCGCAGCAAGGCCCCGCCTACGAACTTGAGCCCTACGTCATGGCCGGCGACATCTACAGCGCTCCCCCCTATGTGGGCCATGGCGGCTGGAGCTGGTACACCGGTTCGGCCGCGTGGATGTACCGCGCGGCCGTGGAAACACTGCTGGGTCTGGCGGTGCGGCCCGGCAGCCTGTCGCTGTCACCGCGCCTGCCCGCGCACTGGCCCTCCGTTGAATTGCGGCTTAAGCTGCAGGGCTACGACATCACGGTGCACTGGCAGCGCAACCCGCAAGACGCCATCGGGGTCAAGGCAGACCAGCAGCTGGCTTGGGGCGAGTGGGTGGAACTGGAGAAGTTGCCGTCTCAAGCGGTGTTGCTGGTGCAGGGCGACGCAGTGCTGAAGATGCCTGAAATGCTATCAATAAAATAGCTTACTACGGCCGTACTACCTAGACTGCAGG
>JANLQJ010000107.1:0-11462 GCA_031367715.1 Hyphomicrobiaceae bacterium
CGGCGGCCGTCGATGCCGAGATCACGCGGCTGGGCATCGAGCACGACAAGGACGGCAATCGGGCGAAGGCGTTTTTGTATTGCTTGGAGACAAGGTGCCCGAAGACGGGGTGGATGGTGCCGATGGCGCCGAGTTGGATAATTTCTAACAAAGCTCGAATCATTGCCAAACTGGTGCCCAATGCGCCACAGAAGCGGTACGACATTGAAATTCATCTCGACGTTTCGGACGACGAGTTGAAAGAGGCAGGATTGGGTACTGTACGCGATGGGCGGCTAGTCCATCCTATGAATTCGGAACACTCAGGCATCGAAATCAAGACCATCCGAGGCGACCACCGCGATCTCGACGGTAACAACCAAAACAAGCTACGGCGTTGGCAACAATCCGATTTCGCGCCGCTAGATGAAGATATCTATCAAGAGCGACTTTATTGCATCCAGTGGATCACCCAGGCCTCGCTTGGTGGAACTCGAGAGGAAACATTCTTTGCCAGCGTGACCACCGAAGACGTTGCTCGCGAACAAGCAGCAATCGCAACGGTTTTTGCTGGTCTTGCAGACTGGATGGCAAATGGCTTCGTGCCGGAAATTCGTATAGAGCACGGGGATGAGACTTCTCGGCTTCACCGCGAGCGCGGCTGGACTCATTGGCATCATATGTTCGCTCCACGCCAACTCGTCACTCAGGCTGCATTCGCCAAAGCTGCCAAGTCTTCGCCCATATTGAAGGTGGACTTCTGCAGTTCGCTGAATATTTCATCAAAGATATGCAGGATTGATCCGACCGTCCATCAAGGCGGCTTGGTAAAATTTGCACAGGTCTTCGACAATCAAGCCCTCAACCCTCAAATGAACTATGCTGTTCGTTCGGCATACATGAACATGAGGTCCGGCCTCATTGGCTACCCGGAGCGAATGCGCCTCGCTGACTATAATGTTGATTGTGTCGACGCACGTAACATCAAGACGCATTCAGACCTCTTCATCACCGACCCCCCCTACGCCGACGCCGTCAACTACCACGAGATCACCGAATTCTTCATCGCCTGGCTGCGCAAGAACCCGCCGCCACCGTTCGACCAGTGGACTTGGGACTCGCAGCGCTCCCTCGCCATCAAGGGCAAGGACGAGGACTTCCGCCGCGCCATGGTGGACGCCTATTCCGCCATGACGCGCCACATGCCGGACAACGGCCTGCAGGTCGTCATGTTCACGCATCAGGATGCGGGCGTGTGGGCCGATCTCGGCGCCATTCTTTGGGCGGCGGGCCTGCGCGTCACCGGCGCCTGGAACATCGTCACCGAGACGCAGAGCGCGCTGAAAGAGGGCAACTACGTCCAGGGCACCATCTGCTTCGTGCTACGCAAGCGGCTCGGGCAATCCAACGCCCGCCGCATGGAGATCGAGGCCGAGATCGAGGACGCGGTGAAGCGCAAGCTGGACAGCCTCTCCTCGATCCACGACGAATGGCACGGCGAAACGCTGTACACCGACGGCGACTTGACGCTGGCCGCCTACGCCGCCGCGCTGGAAGTCGTCACCGGCTACTCCACCATCGACCGCCAGCCGCTCGACCGCGACCTCTACCGCAAGCTGGCCAAGGGCGAACGCACTATGCTGCGTGATCTGATCGATTACGCCGAGAACGTCGCCAACAACGTGCTGGTCCCGTCTGGTTTCCCGCGCGAGATGTGGCGCGATCTGGACAAGTCCGAGCGCTATTACGTCCGTATGCTGGATATGGAGGACAAGGGCTCGGCCAAGGTCGCCGACTTCCAGAATTTTGCGAAAAGCTTCGCCTATGCCGACTATGCCGACCTGATGGCCTCGTCCGCAGCCAACAACGCCCGCCTCTCCGGCGCCGCCGATCTCAAGGGCAAGATGCTGGACGGCGACGGCTTTGCCGAGACGCAGCTGCGCCAGGTGCTGTTCGCGATCTGGAAGGCGATGGACAAGAACGATCCCAAGTTGGGCGTCACCACGCTGAAAAGCGAGTACACGGCCGATTACTGGCCGCGCCGCCAAAAGCTGATCGGGCTGGCCGAATACGTGTCGGCCAAGACCAAGCGCACCCGGCCCGAGGAGAGCGCCGCCGCCCACGAACTGGCCGAAGCGCTGAAAGTGGACCGGGTGTAGGCATGTCCATCGAGCGCTTCTCGTCACGGCGGCAGACGCTCGGACCGATCCTCGCCGAGCGGCTGAACGGCGCCACCCGTTATCTGCGCATCGCCGGCTATTTCCGCTCGTCGCTGCTGGAAGTCGTCGGTGAAGCGCTCGATACGGTCGGCGAAATCCGCGTGGTCTGCAACGGCGACCTCGACCCGCATGACGTCAAGGTCGCTCGCGCCGCCCGGGAAGGCCAAGAGGCCGTGGCCCGCGCGCTGGTGTCCAGCTGGCAAGCCACCGAGGAACCGCTCGATCAACTCCTGACGCGCGAACGCTACCAGCGCCTGCATGCAATGCTGTCGTCGGGCCGCATGAAAGTGCGCGTCGTCCCCCGCGACGGCAACAATGTGTTCGTACACGGCAAGGCCGGTGTCATCGAGCATGGCCCAGTCGGCGCTCCGGATCGCGTCTACAGCTTCGTCGGCAGCCTGAACGATTCCGCCTCAGCGTTCCGCCACGCCTACGAAATCCTGTGGTCCGACGAAGACCCCGCCGCAGCCCAATGGGTGCGCGAAGAATTCGAACACTTCTGGAACCAGGGCATCGATCTCCCCGACGCCGTGGTCGAGCACGTCGCCGCCGTCGCCCGCCGCAGCGAATACCGCTCTATCGAAGACGCCCGCGACGAGCGCGGCGAAATAGCGCCCGAGGCTGTGTTGGCCGATCGCCCGATCTACAAGGGCGGACAGATCCTGCGCCCATGGCAAAAGCGCTTCGTCGAGGCCTGCATCGAGGATCGCCGCCTGCATGGCAAGGCGCGCTATCTGATCGCCGACGATGTCGGCCTCGGCAAGACACTGTCGATGGCCGCCGCCGCGTTGGTCCTGTCGATGATGGACGACAAACCGGTGCTGATCCTGGCGCCCTCGACGCTGATCTGGCAGTGGCAGGAGGAACTGGAGGACAAGCTCGGTGTGCCCGCAGCGGTCTGGTCGACGCAACGCAAGTGCTGGGTGGACGGCGAGCGGCGGGCGCTGACGCAGAAGAACGATCCCACGCTGGTGGCCAAATGCCCCTGGCGCATCGGCATCGTCTCGACCGGCCTGATCGTCAACGGCAACGACGAAGCCGAACGCGGCTTGCTGGTCAAGAAGCGCTTCGGCGTCGTCATCCTCGATGAGGCCCACAAGGCCCGCGCCAACCGGCAGACGCGCGAGGGCCGCATCACCGCGACGCCAAACAATCTGATGGAGTTCATGTTCCGTGTGGCCCGCACTGCCGACAATGTCATCTTCGGTACGGCCACCCCGATCCAGCTCGATGCGGTCGAAGTCTGGGACCTGCTGGCGGCGCTTGCCCAAGGCGCGCCGCACGTACTCGGATCGCCAACTCACGCCGGCGAATGGCTGGGCGATGAGTGCATGCGATATCTGACCGGCGAGCGCAGTTGGCCGGTGAACGAAACAACACGATGGGCGTTGTTCCGCAATCCGCTGCCGCCTTCTGTCGAGCACGGTGTCTTTCGCGACGTCCGGAACGATCTGAATGTGCCGAGCCGCGATGTCGTCGGACCTCGCTTTGACGACCTCAGTCCCGACGTGCGCGGCGAATTCCTCCAGGACTTCGGCGATCTCGCGCCACGCTGCAATCCCATCGTCCGCCGAATTGTCCGCCGAACCCGGCCAATGCTGGAGGAAAAGGGACTGCTCAAGAAGATCGGTGTCGTTGCGCATCCGCGCCCGAGCGACGGACTTCCACCGTCCCTCTTCAGCGGCGAAGGACTCCAGATGGGCGCGGCCTTCTCCGCAGCCTACGACGCCGCCGAAAAATTCAGTGCCCTATATGCCTTGCGCCATCCTGCAGCAGGATTCCTGAAGACCATCCTCTTACGCCGCATCGGATCGTCGGCCTTGGCCGGCCTCATGACAACGCGGCACCTGCTCGGCAAGCTGGACGACGCCGTGACGGAAGACGAAATCGGCGACGAGCCGGAACCCACCGCCGAAAATCGCCCGCCCGACCCGCAGGAGCGATCCATGCTGGAGGACATCGAGCGCAATCTCGTTTCCGTGGTCGAAGGTGGCGGGATCGATCCCAAAGTGCAGGTGCTCCTCTACTATCTGCGTGAGTTGGGATGGCTCGAAAAGAACGGCGCCATCATCTTCAGCCAGTACGTCACGACCGCGGAATGGGTGCTGGATGCGCTCACCAAGGCGTTCCCCAATGAGCCAATTGCGCTCTACGCGGGCGGTGCCGCATCGTATGTCCAGCAAGGGACAGAACGGCGAGCAACAACACGCGAGCAGATCAAGGCGGCAATTCAGAAGGGCGACATTCGACTGGTCTGCGCTACCGATGCCGCCTGCGAGGGTTTGAACCTGCAAAGACTGGGCGCACAAATCAACGTCGATCTGCCCTGGAACCCATCCCGACTTGAACAACGCAAAGGTCGTATCCAGCGAATCGGACAAGTGCGCGACGAGGTCCATGTCCTCAGCCTACGGTACGCCGGAACAGTCGAGGACGACGTCTATGCGGCGCTCTCTGAGCGTTTCGGCGACATTTTCGCCGTACTCGGCCAGCTCCCCGACGGTTTTGAGGATGACTGGATTACTGCGGCGCTCCACGACCGGACCGAGCTCAAGAACTTCTCGCAGCGGATCGAGATTAGACGGGCGCCAATGATCCTGCGCTACATGAAAGACGTCGCCGACGACAAAGGGCTCGACTGGGAGTATGCTGATAAGGTGCTGTCGTCACGCGATCTGGATCGATGGATGCGCGAGGGGTGGTAGCGACCGGCTGGAGGTGAGCCTCACCGGCACCGCCGCCGCCTGCTCGACGCGCTCCTCGCCGACGCCCTGGCGCCCTCGACCCCACCAATCCGGCAGGCCGCCGAATGACGGGGACGTCAAAACCGCATTGCCCGTGTTTCCAGAAGCTGGAACCGGCGATCCCGCACGAGGGTGGCATCCGCAGCGGCAATGGCATCGAGCGCCTTGGCCAGGTCATTGGATTGCCCGCGCGTTGCCTGCGTCGCCAGCAACCACAGGAGCGTGAGCGCTTCTCTTGGATGGGCAGCAATGGTCGGCTTCACCTCGTCGCGTGAAGCGAAGAAGAAATTCGGCCA
Source organism: Hyphomicrobiaceae bacterium (assembly GCA_031367715.1). Taxonomy (GTDB): domain Bacteria; phylum Pseudomonadota; class Alphaproteobacteria; order Rhizobiales; family Hyphomicrobiaceae; genus JANYHF01. The sequence continues at coordinate 5,239 of JANLQJ010000107.1, forward strand.
ATCCTGATCGAGCGGCACGATATAGGGTCTGACGGTAGCCAATGCCTCAGGGAATGCGCTGCCGGCAGACAGGGCCAGCTTGGCGAGCGACACCGAAGCCTTCGACGTCTGTGAACCTCGATCGGCAGGCCAGATGGATCGGAACACGGGTGAAAAATCGGTACGCCAAGCGTCATGGCTTGGCTTGTCCTTCCCGGCAGCCAGCCAATCGGAAAGCACCTCGGCCGCAGCAGCCCTGATCTCGGCCGACGCAGCCGTGAGCGTCGCGCGCGCAATGCCGGGCTGCAGCCGATCCTCATGATCCGAAGGCCTGCCGAGATCGTCGAAGGCCATGCTCAGCAACCGCGCCGCAGCATTCTCGGCTGCGCCACCTTTACCGGTGAATTCGCGCACGCCACGCAAGATGGGTTCTCGCAGTTTCCTCCGAACCCCCGGTCCATACCCACGGGCAATACCGACAAGCAGTGATCGCAGCGCGAATGCCGTAGAAGTCTCGTCATTCAGGGCTGGCACGAGGTGCCGGTCGACCAACTCCGGCAGGTAGGCGTCGAGCCAGGCGACGAATTCGATAGTCACGGCCCGCGCCATCACTCCTGCGTTGGTTGCATTCGACAACATCAGCTCGAACCGTCGCACCGCGCGCGCCAGCTGCTTCGCCGGCTGCTCGTGCCACTGCGGCCTTAGACGATTGACCATCAAACGCGCGAGCTTGCCAGATGCCGAATTGATGGCCTGTGAGATGAGGTGGTATCCGGCACCCTCCTCGCCTTGTGGTTCACCGATGGCGCGCTCATGCGCCGCGGCGCAACGCCACAGCCAATCCCACAAATCGTCGACGATCACCGGCTGGACCTGTGCGCCATAGACAAGCAAATCCACAAGGGGATGAGTGAACTCCGCCAGGTCCTGGTCAGGCACAGCCTGAAGTGCTTCCATCGCGCGCGTAACGAGCGCATGGCCTTTCGTCTTGGCCTCATCGCTCTCGGTTCAGATGTTCGGGATCGCCCACAAGACGTCCCGCCACTGTGGGGCATGTGCAGGGATTTGCCCCGTTGCGATAAGCGACTTGAGCGCACCTTCGGGATCGCCTTCGCAATAGACCCGCCACGCATCGGTCTGGTTCAACCGATCGCTGCGTTCGAGCTCCGCAGCGATTGCCACCCGAGCCTCAACAGGAGCATCGGCGATAGGCGCGGGGTCGCCGATTGGACCCATGCGCACACCGTGCGACCACGACCAGAACAAATCGCGCTCCTCGAGCTGCCGATCTTGCCACTGACGTCGGTCCTTGATCGCCTGCAATGCATTCTGGGCATGAGTCGGCAGGAGAACGAGCGCTTGATGCAGCGCCGCGAGGTAGACCCAGCGATAGGCGTCCTTCACCCCTTCCGGGTCTTCGGTCCCTGCGGCGACGTCAGGCCCGTCGACGACGCGCTGAACGAGGCGCGCGAGGTTTGCCCCATGCGCGCCGCTGACACGGTCGCGCAAAAGCTCCGCCACCTCTTTGCGATGCGCCCAAAACTCGTTGTCCGGAAGCGACAACAGTCCCTCGACGACGGTTTCGTCAGGTGCACCCCCGTCCGCGTGCAGCGTGAACAGCCAGAGCCGTGTCGTGATCGCACTGCCGCCGTGGCGCCATATCTGGGCCATGGCACCCGCTTGGGCAGGTGCTGACGGCAGTAGCCGGAGCCACAACTCGGCGCACAAGCGTACGATTGGCAGGAACCCATCATGGTGCTCGTTCTGGCCGTGATCGGCAATCGACGGCACATCGAACGTCGACGCATCGTAGTCGAGCCTGACCATGTTCGCATCGCGCGCGAGGGTGAGTGCGCGGTTCAACGCGCTGTCCGCCAGGCGCAGCAATGCCCATAGGTCGGCGGAGTCCGCCGGCAACTGATCAAGCAACTCATTGTAGGCAGGATGATCATGTGTTTTGAATTCGACATGGCACAGTGACGAAAGGTTCTGTGGATCGTCCTGATCGGTGTAGAAATAACAGGGTGGGGCAATGGACATCCGCGGTTCAAAAAGCCGTATCGTCTCGCTCAGATCATCGCCAGTCGGGCATTTCCTCTTGATTCGATCAAACGCGGCGTAGTGGCTCCACCGATCGTCCCGCGAACTTGCCAGGCGGACGGCTGCCGTCAGGAGACGCCACGCCTTCTCCAGGCTTCCGGGAAGGGCCGAGCGATCCTTTGCGTCTAGCGCGCGGTCAATGATGCCGGCTGCCTGGGGCCCGATCGTCGCCAATGCATTCAGCACTTCCAGAAACGCATCGCGCTTTGCCAAGCTCCGTGCCGCCAACGTGCAAAGCGCCCAATCGGATGCCGTGTCCGCCTGCAGCAGTTTCTGCTCTCTGATGAACGCGATCCAATCCGCAGAGAACGGCAGCTCACCGAACAACGCCATGCCATCGGAATACGACAAGATCCATTTAGCCTGAGCTTTCTCCCAAGTGGCAAGTTCGGCGATTTTGCGCTCCGCCAGCGAGGTGAGTCTTGCCTTGCGCCACTGACGCGGCAATTCCACGAGATTGGCGAAGGCACACATGTCGCGCCAGAAGGAAGGGAAGTCGACTTCGAAGATTACGGGCTCGACGGCGATGGCAGCCCATGCGGCCGCCGCGACGGACGCATCGCGACCGCCGCAATCAGACAGAACGTAAATCCGTCGCAGGTCAGGAAACCGCTCGCGATCTGCTTCCAAAATGTTGAGGATGTAGCGAACCGGAGCGTCCGACGCGCTATAGCCGACGAGAACGATGGTGCGGGTGCGCGCGAGGTCGTAGAGGAACCGCGCCGCCCAGCCGGAGCGCAGGTAGGCATCTCCGTAGTCGGCACTGGTCAGAACAAGATCGCTTTCGTCCAGGCCCAGCTTCGCGTCGGCCAAACGGCCATGCAGGTGGATGATGCCTTCGAAGCGCGGGCCACCAGGTGCAGGCACCTGGGCGCCGGCAAAGCTGCGGTCCCGGACAAGCCCCTTGGTCGCCTCATGCCATGCGCGTTCGAAGAGCGTATCGAAGTTGGTGGTGACGATCGCAGGCATCCCCTCGAAGTCTCGAGACAGACGAAGGATTGTTCCGTGGGTGTCTGCGTTCTTAGCTCTGTCTGCCTCGAGTTCCGACGCCACAGCTGCATACAAGGCTTTCCTATCAGCAAGACGCCTCGATAGCGAGCCCAGCGTCTCCTCAAAGCGATCCTGGCCGAACGAGAATTCCTCTGCTTCGTTCATCGACATGCCCAGCCGCCCGAACACCTTGCTCGTCAACGTCTTGAAGTCCGGCAGATCGCACGGCTGCGAGACGCCGGCACCGCACAAGAAAACAACCTCGCCCCGAATCGCGGCGTCGACCAGATCAGTCGGCAAGTCGGGTCCCTCAGGCGAAAACTTCATGAACGATCTCGCTATTTTCAGCGGCGCGAATGTATCGCCGAGAATGTGCAATCCTTGAGTAGGGCACTTTACCTTGTGCACTGCTATTATTGGTTTCGGCAGTACCGCGTCCGCGTGTTGAGGTACAGCGGCCCTCACTTCGCATCGGCGCAAAAACTCGGCTGATTGGGCTGCCGACGCCTGCAGGCGCTTCGTTTCGACCCTTAAGTCATTGATCCGTCGCGATCTTACGCCGTATTGACGGGGCTCGGCCCGATCAAAAGGCTATCAGTTGAGGTCAAGCCGATAGGTCGAACGCTGGCATCGAGTCGCTCATTTGTTCGGCGATAGGATCGCCAGAGTTGACGTTTTCACTTCGGCCTACCGACCGTCACCCGCCAGGGCCGAGACCCTTTGAGGCTCGGTCGCGCAGGCCGCTGGCCGGAGCGATAGGGCGGGACGGCGGCCTCTTTGGCCGCCGGAGGCCCCCAGACTGTCGGGCAATGAGTCGGGCCTATCGGGACAATCCACGGTCGCGGCCTCTGGAAATGGCGAGGGTGAGTGTCCGGTTGTGAAAAGCGACGTCGATCTCCTTGCCGTGCATCTGTTCGAGTTCCGGTCGCCACGGGATAAGCGTGAAGGACGTGCGATCCTGGATGACAGCGAGACGGCCGGTCGGCTGCACAACGTCGCGCGTGTGCCGGCCGGTGATCCGTGTGCCTTCGGTCACCGGCCGGTAGACCTGATCGAGTTCGACCTCAAGGCGCCGTCCGACGGCCGCCCAGCCTCGTTCGTTGAGCTTGCCCTGCATGTTCGCCTTGGGCGTCACACGGCCAGCAGGATCCCGGTAGGCGTATTCTTGGGCAATCAGCCAGTCGGCGCGAGCGCGGAAAGCTGCGGACAGCTCGGCGCTAAAGTTGCGCTCGGCCATTGCTGGCAACTTGTTCTCTGTGATCGCGGTATCGAGCCAAGTGAGTGCCTCGGCTTCCGGCAGGCGATCCACGCCCCAAAGAGACAGGGTCTCTACTCGGGCGGTGCGCCTCGACGACTTGCCGCCCGCCGAGGTCAAGGCGACGATCATGCCAGGGTCGGGAGGGTCAAGAGCCGAGACCTTGCCAAATTCGGCGTAGTGCAGACGGCCGTCGGCAGCATCGACAACGATGAATTTGCGATCTGTCATCTCGTCGGCGATCCCTACCTCGACGACCCGGCCGATCACCGGCGTTGCTTCTTTGCCGCCGGTGAAAATGGCGAAGTCTCCGGCAGGTCGGTCCGGACCATGCTCTCGCATGACCCGATGCATCGTGACCATGATGTCACCGCGCTCGCCGAAGCTGCGCAGCTTGGTTTGCAAGTCGTTGTCGATGTGCCAGACTCCGGTCCACGGTTCCTTGGCAAGACCCATTTTCTTAAGGTGCCGCAGCCGGGCGACACGCAACACAGCGCGTTGCCGGTCGGGGTTGGGATCGGCCGAAACGACCAACACGTTATTATTGGCGTCTTTCACGATGCCAACGTCGAGCGACGTGAATCGCACGGCCTGGATTTCGTTGGCCAGCTTGACGGCGCGCTCGAACGGCTGTTCGGGGCCAAGTTCGCGTGTGACCAGATCGCAGGCGCGGTGACGGATGCCGTGACTGATGTAGTGACGCGCCATGACTAGATCCTTGCCGAGGTCGTCGTGGCCGGCGATCACGATATGGGTATGGGGATGCCCGGTGTTGAAATGGTCGGTGGCCACCCAATCGAGTTTGGTGTGCAGGTCGCGTTCCATCTTGACCATCAGATCACGCACGAAGGGTTTGAGGTCGCGCATGCGCGCGCCGTCCTCTGGGGCAACAATAAACCGGAACTGATAAGTGTCGTCCTTCTGGCGCTCCAGGAACCCGCCGCCGTCGGCAGCGTTGTGCTCGCGGTCATAGAGTTGGCCGGGGCCGCCGGCGCGGGTAACGCCGTCGCGCTGAATATAGTGCAGGTGGGCGCGGGCAGCCCCGAGATCGGACGTGCCGTGGCGGGCGATGCGCGCCTTGACGATGACACGGCGCCAGCCGACGGGGGCCGGTGTCAGTCCGTAGAGCGCGCCTTTGCCGCGCGCCAATTGGTTCACCGGCCGGCGTGTGAGCGCATTGGCCCAGGGCGACTTCGGCGCGCGGTTGCGCGACGCGGCCTTGACCACGATGCGCGTCAGCCGCCCATCCTTGTCGGCCGACCTGGCGCGTGTGCTGCTGATCTTCGGCTTGAATTCGGACTCGGACATTGCGTCGCTCGCAGCGATTGGTTACCGTTTACACAGGTCTGACTGTTAATGAAATTTGCGATATTTTGAGGGCGTCGATTACGTTTCTTCGTTCCTTCTCGCTGGTACAATTCACTGTCACAAAAATAATGTTTGACGTCAGTTTTCGCGCCGACTCTCCGGGCTGTTTCGACGGGTTGCCGGTGCGTATCTATCTTGCCCTATGACCCACAAATCCCTTCTCTGCCTGAACCCCTCGACAAAATACGTCACCACCATCATTTCAATTCAATGCGATCACGCTCAGCGGCAAGACCCGCCTACGATCGCCTGCCAAGTTGAAACAGATGGAGCATAACAGATGGACAATCGACATCGACTGCAGTGCCGTTCAATCCGCTCGACTGTTGTTCGCGATCCGTTGGGCCGATCTCTTAGAGATCGCGCTCCGCCCCGCTTCCCTCCGGAGCCGCCGCCGCTCGCTCGTGCCACCCCCAAGCGGCGAGCGGCGGCGGCGCAGGAGGGGAGCGCTTCCCTCTGGTGGGCCAGAGCGAGCGCGCCTCACGATCACAAGGTGGCGTGGACGCTTGAGGACGTTTCCGAACAGGAGCCT
>JANLQJ010000286.1:0-53413 GCA_031367715.1 Hyphomicrobiaceae bacterium
GTCCAAGAGCTTGCCGCGCAGCTCGACGGGCGCACCGCCGTGCGCCCCTACGCCATGACGTCTGTCACGAACCTTCAAAGTGACAGGTCAAACGATAGGTTGGACGGTATAACAATCATTTGTTACCCACAGGACTCGTCATTCCGGCGCGGGGTGGCGATCGAGTTGGGGACATGGCGCTCAGGCCGCAGGGGGGGAACCTCCGGGTCGATAACTTCCGGGTACGGCAGATTGCGGCTGGAGTAACCTGCTGTCGGGCCTTTCCGCATTGTGACTTTCTGACTCAGTACGATTGGCGTTATGTGTGTGCCACAGGCATGCGGCGGCCGATAGCGACAATCGCGACCACCAGCAGCGCAAAGCCGAATTCGAGCCAGCCGATGCTTTCGCCGGTGAAGACCGCCGCGCCTAGTAGCGAGACGAAGGTTTGCAGCAGTTGCGTCTGGCCGACTTTGGCTACGCCTCCCAGCGCCAACCCCCGGTTCCAAAGAAAGAAGCCGAGCAGCTGACTGCCGAAGGCGACATACAGGAACGAAGCCCAAGCCGGCCAGGAGGCCGCGAAGTTGACGTTTGGTGCAGCAAGCATCAGAGCCAGCGCCAGCAATGGCAGCGAGATCACCAATGCCCAGCAGATGACTTGCCAGCCACCCAACGACCGCGATAGCGCCCCGCCCTGCGCATAGCCGATGGCGGCAGCGACTATGGCGCCGGCCAGCAGCAGATCGGCGCCGCCGAGACCGGAATTGGCAAAGGCGCCTGAAAGCGCAATAAAGGCCAGGACCGCGGCGCTGCCGAGGATGCCAAACAGCCAGAAACCGAGTGACGGCCGCTCGCCCGCGAACACTACGCTGGCGATAGCGGTGGCCAGCGGCAGAATGGCCAGGATGATGGCGCCATGGCCGGCTGGCGCGGTGCGCATGGCGATGGTCGAGAGCACAGGAAAGCCGAAAACGACGCCAGCAGCCACGATGACGAGCTTGCCGAACTGCTCCCGCGTCGGCCAGGGCGCGCGGCTGACGGCGAGCAATACGATCGCCACCAATCCAGCCAGAATTGCGCGTCCAAGGCTGACGAACAGCGGGTCGAGTTGTTGCACCGCGATGCGCGTGAGCGGCAGCGTCAGGCCGAACACGCAAACGCCCAGCAGGCCAAAGACGACACCCCGCGTTTCATTCTGCGCGGCGGTCGACGTGGTCACGGGTCTACCTTGGGATTAGGGAAAGTAGCGACGTAAGGGCGAGCAGTGGTCGCCCTTACGTCGCAGGAACCTTCTTCCCGTCAAAACAGGAAAAAGAAACGGCAGCACTTACTGGCTGTAGTTGCCCTTGATGGCATCGCCGACCAGCTTGGTGAACGGCACGAACGGCACGATCCTGCCGTGATAGATATCGGTACGGCGCACGCTGATGGCGCCGTCTGCGCCGACATCCTTGATCACCTTCAACACATGATGTGCGCCGGGCGGGCCGACCGGGATGACCATGGCGCCGCCGGGTGCCAGCTGCTTGAGCAGTGGTGGCGGGATATGATCAATGCCGCAGGTGACCACGATCTTGTCGAACGGGCCAGCCTCCTCCCAACCGTAGTAGCCGTCAGCGTTCTTACTGGTGATGGCCTTGTATTCCTCATAGCCGCGCTTGATCAGCGTGTCATAGACGCTGCGCGTGCGCTCGGCCAACGGCTTGATGATCTCGATCGACCACACTTTGTCGGTCATGTTGGCGAGATAGGCCGACTGGTAGCCAGAGCCGGTACCGACTTCGAGCACCTTTTCGCCCTTCTTGATGTCGAGCGCGCTGGTCATCTTGCCGACCGTATCGGGGCCGGAGATCGTGACACCGTAGCCGATATCGAGGAAATGATACTCGTAGGCGCGCTCTTGGTTGACCTTGAGCGTGAACTCCTCGCGCGGCACCATCAAGAAGCCGCGCATGTCTTTCTTGTCGCCGAAATACTGGTTGCCGCGCATGATCGAAAAGCGCTCCCAGCGCTTGCGCAGGAACTTGGCGTCTTCGCCTCGATTGGCGACCATCCATTTGACATAGGCGTCCGCGCTGTCCATCGGCGGTGCGGCGTCCCAGGCATAAGGCTTGCTGACGTCGGCCTGCGCCAATTGCGGTAGGGCTATGCCGGCAGCCACGCCAGCGCCGAGTTTCAGAAATGATCGCCTGCGCACCTCGTCCTCCCCCAAGTATCATCGTCACGCGCTACGGGCACCGACTCGCCCGACGTCGGACTGTCATAGCGCCAGCAATACGGCCATGTCACTTGTGGCAGCAAGACGCTGCCGTTCGAAATTACAAATCGGTAAACAGGGTGGGTCTATTGTGGCTGGTTCGGGTCCGCCGGCACAGCGTCCTGCAACACCTGCTGCTGCACGATGATGGGCTTGTAGGTGGATTTCACCTTGCCAGGCACATGGGCAAATTCGGGCAGGCGCAGCAGCACTTCCTTGATCGGATTGTCGGCAAAGGCGTGGGTGACGAAATCGCCATGCACGGCATTGGGCAAAGCCGGAACAAAGGCCACCGTGCCTTTGCTCAGTTTTGGCGGCAGAGCGTGCGTCAGGCTTATCTGGCGTTGCGCCAGAAGATTTTGTAAGTCACGGTTGCCGTTTGCCGAGGAGCCGGTATAGGTGCTGACGAAAAAGCCGGTACGGCCCGGCTTGCTGGCAACCCACTCGGCAAATTTGGGCGCCTCGCCATAGATTGCATCTAACAACACGACACCGTGGATGCGGTCGTCAGCGCCGCCACTGGATAATGACCAGGCCGCCGGCAGGTACCCGCCACTATAGGCCACCAGCACCACCGGCATCTTGGCGAACGGCTTGCGGGTGCGCTCGTCGCCGTAAAGCTCCACCAGCCGCACTGCGGCCTCATCCAGGAATTGTCGGAACGTGCCCGGCTGCCAAAACGATCCGGCACTGGAATCGACCGCATCGACCGCAAACTGCGGCGCCACCAGCACGGCATTCAATCCCGACTGTGCCACCTGCAGCACCACTTTTTGGCGCTTCAACACGTCGCGTTCGAGCGTTGCGCCGTTACCGTGGAAGAATACCACCATGACGGCCGGTTTGCGGACATCGAAGCCCTTGGGGATCGACAGCAGCACGCGCCGGTCGCTGTAGGTGGTATCCTCCCAATAGGTGCCGCCGTGGCTGGTCGCATGGCCGCGCCGGCCGGACGCAAAGACATTCAGGAACAGGCCCTCGTTCGGCTTCACGCCATCGAACGGAAACGGCGAGATATCGAACGGCATCAGTTGGGTCAGCTCGGCGGGCAGCGGGCGCAGCTTGGCATGCACCTCTTTGGGCACCGGCACACCTTTCAAGTGTGGTTGAGCCGCATGCGGTCGCGGGATCTTCTGTAGCGTGATCGCAGCCAGTTTTGCAGCCTGCGCCATGCCCGGCAAGGCGACCAGCCCGAGCATCGTCAGCAGCAGAGTTGTGCCAAAACCATGTTTCACTCACACCGCTCCGATTGGTTTGACCCCCCGCATCGGCAGGAGAACGGCAAACAAGGCTGGAATCGCCAGCAGATAAGCACAGCCGGCGACCACTAGAACGGCGGTTAGACCAAATAATGTCGAAACGATCGGCACCAGGGCCGCGCCCACCACCGAGAAGCAGCCATTGATGCCCCAGGCCCACAGGAACATGTGGTCCTTGCCGAGCCGGGCAAGGTTGGTCATGGCGGTAGGCATAGGAAAGCCCATCAGGAAAGCCGGCGGGAAGATCAGCACGAAGCAGCACAGCAGGCGCATGCCATAGGGCAGCGTGCCGATGGCATCGAGCACATTGTCGAGGAAGAAACCGTAGCCGATCAGCAGCACGCCGATGGCCAGGAATATGCGCGGCATGACGGTCCTGGCGCGATCAAGATAGCGTTCGGAGACAAAGCTGCCCAGGCCCGAGAACACCAGCATGCCGGTGATCAGCACCGAAGCAGAAACCGTGGCGTTGGAGAGCGCCAGGATGAAGTTGGCGATCAACCCCACCTCGACCATGATGTAGCCGAGGCCGAGACAGGCGAAATACAGGATCGACATGAACTTGCCCGGCACGGCGGAAAAAATCGTCCGCCAGCCGAAGATCAGCGGGAACAGCACCAGAAAGGTGGCGGCCGCGATGGCGACGCCGAGCGTGGCCCACACCAGCAGGTAACCCCACTCGTCCTGGAAGATATCCAGCCGGTCGGTGGTCGCCAGAAGATCGGCCGGTTTCACGTAGGCCGCGAAGTACGGGCGGCTATTGGTTAGCGGCCGGCTGTCGAACACATAGGCATCGCTGATGGCAGCGTAGCCGCCGGTGATCAGATAGTGCCAGGCAATGCGGCCCATGGTGGTGGCGGGGACAACCTCGGATTCGGCGCTCGGCGCTGGCGCGGCATCGGGCGCAGGTTCTGCGGCCGCGTCAGGCGCAGGTGCACTTGCATCGGTTGCCGAGCCAGCCGGCGCCCCACCAGGATTGGCGCCGGGCCCCGGTTCGCCCGAGCCAAAGATCTGATCGCGATAGCCCTTGATGGTGTCCTTGGTGCGCGAGTCGTCGAAGGCGTAGCCTGGCGAGTAGATCTCATCGAACGACATGGCGACCGAATGCTTGCGCAAGGTCGCGATCTCGACCGGCGTGAAGCCGCCGCGCTTGTAGAGTACCGTTGAGGTGGAGAGATAAGTGGAGGTGGCAAAGAAGCTGTCGGCCAGCATGCCCTCGTCCACATCGCGTGCGGCTGCCACCATGGTGGCATAGAGCTTCAGCACCGATTTGGGCGGTTCCTCCTTGTTCCACATGGTGACCGAGAGCACGCCGCCTTGCTTTAGCGCGCGCATGTAGTTGCGCATGGCTTCGCGCGTGTAGCTGAATTTCTCGACGATCGAGAAGCCGCCGGGATTGCTGAGGCCCGCGCTATCGGCAAGGCTCAGATCGATGACGTCGTACTTGTTCGACGTGTACGCCAGATAGAGCCGTCCGTCATAGCCGATGACGTTGAGATTGGGGTGATGCAGGATGTCACCAGTGAAGTCCTGCAGCGTCTTATCGTTGCTAAAAGCATCGAGTATGGCCGGATTGCCCTCGGCCACTGTGACGTGGGCGGAGTTCTTGATCGCCACCGAGGTCGACAGGCCGCCGCCGAACTGCACCACGAAAGTGTCGGGGTTCTTTTTCAAGAGATACGGGTAGATCATCGGCAGATAGGTGTAGTACGCTGTTTCGTCGGCCGGCAGATCGCGGATGATGCCGATCGGTCCGTCGCCATCGATGTAGAGGCCGAGATAGGCATTCTGCGGCAGCTTGGCGAGGTTGAAGCCGGCATTGTCGCTGAGACCGGGCGCGAAATGCAGATAGGACGAGGCGTAGACCTCAAGGTAGCCGAACGGCGTGGTGCGCTCGAATACGCGCTGGCTGTCGGGGAACTTGCGGGCGTAGGAGACGCCCTTGTAGTCGCTGACCGCCAGCTTCTTGAGGCCCAGCATCGGCGGCAGCATCAGATGCGCGGCCAGCGCCAGGCCGGCGACCACGAACGAGGCAGCGATGGCGCGCGGCTGGTCCATGGCCAGGAACCAGCAGAGGCAGCCGGCAAAGGCCAGCGCCAGCGGCGCCAGGATGAGGTTTTCCGGCTGGTACAGATAAAGCGCTAGCAGGAACAATAGTCCGCACAGGCCCGATCCGGTGAGATCGGCAAAATAGACGCGGCCAAAGCTGTTGTGTGCCTTCAGGAACACGATGCCGAGGAACAGCGCGCCGGCCAGGAACGGCACCAGATAGGCAACGAAGTTACCGACCAGCCGCCAGGTCTGGTTCGGGTCCGAGACGATGAAGATGGCATTGAACGGGAACTGCTGCGCCAGCAGATTGCAACCGATCATCAGGATCGGGAAGGCTAGCAGCGCGCCGGTGGCGACGCCCTTCCAGTTGCGGTCGAACCAGCCCTTGCCGACGCACATGACGGCGCTGACCAGGCCAAATCCCATCATGGCCAGGCTGACCACGAACGAGCCGAAATGCGCCCAACTGCCGATCGAGAACAGCCGCATGATGCAGATCTGCAATTCGATGATGGCGCCGGCCACCAGCCCGACCGCGAGGTAGATCGGAATGTTCGGGATCAATTCGTCAGGCACCGGAGCATGCGCGACGGCCGGTGACGGTTGCGCGGGGGTTGGTGCAGTGTTGCCATCGTAAGCCATGGGATGGGCAGAGCCTTTAGATCCAGATATTCAATTGGTAGTCAGACAATCGGGTTCAGATATTGTCACCAACTCAGTGCTTGCTATTCGTCTCCCGCGTTACTTGCGGAAAGAGGAGACCGCTCCTCGCAGGCGCACTTGCGCCAAGAGCTGACCGTCTCCCCGTCAAGACGGGGAGAAGAAAGTCAACCTCGTTCTAGTTGTTGTGCGTGCCATTGATGCCGTCACCATCGAGTTTGGTAAACGGAACGAAGGGCACGATCTTGCCGGCGTAGATATCCGAGCGCTTGACGCTCACGGTGGCGTCGGTCGCGACGATCTTTTCCACCTTCAGCACGTGCTGGGCGCCGGGCGGGCCGACCGGAATCACCATGATGCCACCGGGTTTGAGCTGCTGCAGCAACGGCGGCGGAATGTGGTCAATGCCACAGGTGACAATGATCTTGTCAAACGGCGCCGCTTCCTCCCAACCATAATAACCATCGGCGTTCTTGGTGTTGACGCCCTTGAACTCAGTGTAGCCGCGCGCGATCAGGGCGTCGTAGGTTGCCCGCGTGCGCTCGGCCAGCGGCTTAATGATCTCGATGGTATAGACCTTGTCGGTCAGGTGCGAGAGATAGGCCGACTGATAGCCCGAGCCGGTACCGATCTCCAAAACCTTGTCGCCCTGGGTGACGTTGAGGGTCGAGGTCATGCGCGCGACCAGGAAGGGGCCCGAAATGGTGACGCCAAATCCGATATCGAGAAAGGCATGTTCATAGGCGTGCGACAGGTTCTGCTTGAGGCAGAACTCTTCGCGCGGCGTCATCAGAAACGCGCGCGTGTCGGGCTTGTCCCAGATGTCGTGATTATGCAGCAGCGTCAGGCAACGATCGAAGCGCTGTTTGAGGAACTTCGGGTCCTCGGCGCGGTTCTTGATCATCCAGGCGACATAGGCATCGCGATTGGCGCTCGGAATTTCGAGTGCGAAATCATAGGGTGTCGGCACGGCAACAGGCGGTGGCGGATCGGCTGCGATGGCCAGCCTGCCCAAAGCCGCTGTTGCGGCGCCGGCTCCCGCCAGACGCAATAGGTCGCGTCGTTGCACGTCACTACCCTCCAAAGGTGCTGCCGGCTTTACTGCCGCGGTTTCGCTTTCGAAACTGCACCGCTGATTTTATCGCAGTTGGCCGTTCATCGACTCGCCCGATACGCCGCTAACGCTATGGCACCAAACGGACGCAACGGTGCCATGTCGACCTGACGCAGCCGCCCCCAGCGCCGGTACTGTTGCGGCGCAGTCACAGTTGGCCAGAGGCCGGCAGGTCAGGGATGTTGGGCAATAAACACCGCAATCAGCCGGTTCACCTCGCCCGGCAGCTCCATGTGCGGCATGTGGCCGGCAGCCTCGAGCACGGTTACGGCGATGTGCATCGGCAGCCCGCCCGCCTGCGCGACCGGGATCACCTTGTCGTCCCGGCCCCAGATGATCTGCACGGGAGCCTTGATTGCAGGCAGCAACTCGCGCAAGCCCGATTTCTGCCCTTCGGGAGTAAAATTGGCAGCGGCAATGGCGCTCAAGGCCTCCATTGCCCCGTCCTGCCGTTTGTACTTCAGCGCCTCTTCCAGCATCATGCGGCTGACCGCCTCGGGTCGGGCGAACAGGTAGCCAAGCGCCTCCTGCATCGGCCGACGCGAGTTGGCGGCAATGAAACCGTCGATGAAGGCGCGGTTCAATTCCGGTCCAAGCCCGCCTGGCGCAACGCAGGTGATCGAGGCGACCCGTTCGGGTTTGGCGAGGCCGAGCAAAAGCGCGATCGCACCGCCCATGGAATGGCCGACCAGATGCGCTCGCGCAATGGCCAAGGCGTCCATCAGTGCCAGCACCGCTTCGGACAGCGCCCGGGCCGAGCCGTTGCCAAAAGTCGCCGACGATTGGCCGTGGCCAGGCAGATCGAGCGCGTGCGTGGGGCTTTGCTTAGACTGTGGTTCTTGATTGAATATCCAGCTGTTGAGATCGCCACCAAAGCCGTGGATGAAGATCACCGGTGTGCCGGTATCGGCACCCAGCGAGAGCACATTCAGGCCATGCACGCCGGCTAGAACGAGCTGCGAGGACGGGTCCTCGGCCATCTCTGACGGGTCATCATCGGTCGCGGACGCGTGTTCGGCAATAAAGGCGTCGATCTCGGCGTCCGTGACATCGGGCGCGGCCACGATAGCGAGCACAGCGCCGATGCCCGCCGATGCCCCCTCGCCCACTAGCTGGCGGCGCAGCACGCCAGCGGTCGCGCACTCCAACACATTGGTGATCTTGGTGGTCTCGATCTCGGCCACCGCCATGCCCGTCCGCACGCTATCACCGGGCGCAACCAGCCAGCGCGCCACCTTGCCCTCGGTCATGGTCATGCCCCATTTCGGCATGGTGACGGCGCCGATTCGGGAGGTCATGATGTCGGGATCAGACCTTGTTGCCGCCGACCGTGCGCCAGGCTCCGGTAGTGATCAAGGCGGCGAGGCCGACCTTGAGCGCGTCCCAGAGCAGGAACGGCGCAACGCCGCCGGCCCAGGCCTTTTCTGCGCCGATCAGGCTGGCAAGCCACGTGTAACCCAGCCCGAAGACGATGGCATCGGCGACCAGGAACACCACCAAGGCGGTCAGCAGAGCGGGAACGATTGACTGCAGGCGATTGGAGCGCGTGAACCAGCCGGCGACAAATGCGGCAATCGGGAAGCCGGCCAGATAGCCAGCCGTGTAGTAGACCTGGGCGCCGGTCTGGAAGCCCTGGAACACCGGCAGTCCGACCAAGCCTTCGGCGATATAGAGCAACACCGTGGCTGCGCCAAGCCAAGGGCCGTAGGCCGCGCCAATCAGCAACAGCACCATCGATTGCAGCGTGAACGGAATCGGCTGGGTCGGGATCTGCACCTGTGCCGAGACGAACAGCAGCGCACTGCCGAATAACGCCAGCAGCACCTGATAGAGTAAGTTTGAGCGGGCAGCGGGCCAATAGCTGGTGGCAAGGGTCGGGTTCATAGAAAGCTCCCTGAGAATGTCATTGATGGTGTGATTCTGCGCAAATTCCTGTGTCGCTCACTGCCTAGCCCAGGAAATAGCGGTCTGTCGATGCCGTTTGTCACCGCTCACTTGCCCTGCCCCGCCACCGTGTCGGCATCGCGAGCGAGGTAGTAGGCGGCCAGGATCGGGAGGAGTGTTACGGCGATAACGAAAATGGCGACCACATTGGTCAACGGCCGCTGGCGCGGGCGGATCAGTTCGCCGAGCATCCAGATCGGTAGCGTCGCCTGCTGGCCAGCCGTGAAGGTGGTCACGATCACCTCATCGAATGACAGCGCAAAAGCCAGCATGCCGCCGGCCAGCAGTGCCGTCGCAAGCCCGGCAGCAGCACATAGCGGAAGGTCTGGAAGCCGTCGGCGCCGAGATCCATCGAGGCTTCGATCAGTGAGCCGGTGGTGCGCCGGAAGCGGGCAACCGCATTATTGTAGACTACCACAATGCAGAAAGTGGCGTGCCCCAGCACAATGGTCCAGAAGCTGAACGGCAGGTCCATCAGGTTGAAGGCGGCGCGCAGCGATATGCCGGTGATGATGCCAGGCAGCGCGATCGGCAGCAGCAGCAAGAACGTGACCGCGTCGCGGCCAAAAAAGCGCGCTCGGGCAACCGCCGCTGCCGCCATGGTGCCGAGCAGCAAGGCCAGCGCGGTCGAGATGGCAGCGATCTTCAGTGACAGACCGATGGCATCCCAGATGTCCTGCCGGCCCCAAGCGACCGCGAACCATTTGCCGGTCAACCCCGGCGGCGGAAACTGGTAGCTCTTTTCCTCAGTGGTGAAGGCATAGAGGAAGATCAGCAGCAGCGGCAGATGCAAGAACAGCAAGCCGGCAAAGGCGGTGATGCGAAGCGGGAGGGGGGAGGTGAGCGTATCAGAGCGCATCGAACGCCCCCATGCGTTTGGCGCTTAGGAGATAGATCCCCATGATGGCGATCGGCACCACGGTGAGGGCGGCGGCAAGCGGGATGTTGCCGGCGGTGCCTTGCTGCGAATAGACCGCAAGGCCCAGAAAATAGCTCGAATTGCCGATGATCTGCGGGATGATGTAGTCGCCAAGCGTCAGCGAGAAGGTGAAGATCGAGCCAGCAATCAGGCCTGGCAGCGCCAGCGGGAAAATCACGGTACGGAAAGTCTGGGCGGGGGTGGCGCCAAGATCGCCCGCCGCCTCGATCAGGCTGCCGGGGACGCGTTCGAGCGCGGCCTGCGCCGGCAGGATCATATAGGGCAGCCAGACATAGCAGAACACCAGGAAGGTGCCGAGATAGCTGATCGACAGCGACGGTCCGCCGATCACCGGCAGCGCCAGCACGCCGTCCAGCAGCCAGCCCAGGCCCAGATGCTGTGCGCCCCAGGTCAGGATGCCTTCCCTGGCCAGGATCAGCTTCCAGGCATAGACCTTGACCAGATAGCTCGACCATAGCGGCAACATCACCGCCAGATAGAACAGCGCCTTGGAGCGGCCGCGCGCATAGCGAGCCGCATAGTAGGCGATTGGAAAGGCGATGGCGGCATCGGCTAGGGTGACGGCGATTGCCATGGCAAGCGTGCGGCCAATGATGTCGAGATTGGCGCCGTCAAACAGCTGACCGTAGGTGCGCAGCGTCGGCTCGAAGGAGATGACGCCGGAAAAATCATCAAGCGAAAAGAAGCTGTAGGCCAGCAGCGTGAGCAGCGAGCCGAGATAGACCACGCCGAGCCAGGCCAGCGGCGGCAGCAGCAACAGCCACAGCAGGAGCCGCGGCCGCGTGTAAAGATGATCGGCAAGCCGCGTCAGCGGGCTGGTTGCGGCCATCGGTGTTGGCAGGCTCATGCAGCCTCCAGCGGACGTCTGATCATCGTAAGGCATCCATTGCGCTGCCGGACCCGAGCACGGCATCGGCTCCCTCGGTAACGATACTGGCGAGTCCGCTGGCGGTTGGCGACAAGCTCGCGGCAAAGACCTTTGCCAATTCGATCTGGCGGCCAAGCGCAGGCCCGGATGAGACGGCGTGTGCCGCGGCCAATGCGCCACGGCCCAGCGCCACGCCACCCGCCGCGATGCCGAACAGCCGCAGATAGGGTGTTGCGCCCGCCAGCGCAGTCTCGGGCTGGTGCGGCAACTGTTGGGTCAGCCACCCGGTGGCCTGGCGCAAGGCCCGGTTGGCCTGCGTCAGCTGCGCCGCCATGGCGGCAAAACCGGGGAGATTGGAGGTCGCGATTTCGCTGGCCGTGGCATCCAGTTCGTCAAGATAGCGCGCGACCACCTTGCCGCCATCGAGCGAAAGTTTGCGCGTCACCAGATCGATGGCCTGGATGCCGTTGGTGCCCTCGTAGATTGGCAGAATGCGGGCGTCGCGATAGTGCTGAGCGGCGCCCGTGCCCTCGATAAAGCCTGAGCCGCCATGCACCTGAAGCCCAAGCGAGGCGACCTCGACGGCGCTATCGGTGGAAAAGGCCTTGGCGACCGGCGTCAGCAGGGCGCAGCGATGGGCGGCATGGCCGCGTTCGGTGCCGGTGGGCGCGTGTTCGCTCAGGTCCAAGGCATGGGCTGTGGCGAGGCAGATGGCGCGCGAGGCGGCGGTGAGCGCGCGCATCTGCAACAGATTGCGGCGCACGTCTGGGTGCTCGATGATCGGCGTCATATTGGTCATGGGCGCTCCCGTGGGGGTCGCGCCGCTGCGGCCCTGGCGGCGTTCGCGAGCATAGCCGATGGCGCGCTGGGTGGCCCGCTCGGCGGTGGCAACCCCTTGCATGCCGACATCGAGCCGGGCCCGATTCATCATCACGAACATGTGGTTCAAGCCGCGGCCAAGGTCACCGACCAGATAACCGATGGCGCCGTCCTGTTCGCCATAGCTCATGACGCAGGTGGGGCTGCCGTGGATGCCGAGCTTGTGCTCGATGCCGGTCGCCCGGACATCATTGCGGGCACCCAAGGAACCATCCGGGTTGACCAGGAATTTGGGCACAATGAACAACGAAATGCCGCGCGTGCCGGGGGGCGCATCGGGCAGGCGCGCCAGCACCAGATGGATGATGTTGGAGGTGAGTTCGTGGTCGCCGTAAGTGATGTAGATCTTGGTGCCGAAGATGCGATAGTTGCCATCGGCGTGCGGGATGGCGCGGGTTTTCAGCGCGCCGAGATCGGTGCCGGCGTGAGATTCTGTGAGGTTCATGGTGCCGGCCCATTCGCCCGACACCATCTTGGGCAGATAGCGCGCCTTGAGTTCCGCGCTGGCGGCGGCGTGCACGGCGTCGACCGCGCCTTGCGTCAGTAGCGAGCACAGGCTGAAGGCGAGGTTGGCGCCGCTCCATATTTCGATCACGCTTGACGCCAGCACTTGGCGCAGGCCCTGGCCGCCGAACGCCTCGGGACCTGACAACGCCGGCCAGCCACCAGCGACGAAAGCCTGGTAGGCGGAATCCCAGCCTGGGGGCGTGACGACCTTGCCGGCGACCAGACGCGACGGTTGCTCATCGCCGACCCGGTCGAGCGGGGCCAGCACCTCTTCGGCAAAGCGCGCGGCACCTTCCAAAACCGACGACACCAGATCGGCATCGAGGTCGCTCGTCCCTGCACCGGCCAGGTCAACGGCAAGCCGGATGTCGTCAATGGGGGCTCGATAGGTCATGTTCGGTCCTGTCGGTTGCGGAAGGCGCGACGTGACGCCAGCTCATGTCATCTCGCTAAGCTGCCGATAGGGCGCTATCTGGTGGCGAACATAACCCGATGCGGGCGACCCGCAAGGCCCGGCCAGATGGCCTGGAAAAGGAACTGAACTGCCATGAAAGTCGATCAGGCGAGCGCAACGGCGATCGAGTGGGCTGCCGGCTTGATCCGCAGCGGTCAGTTGGTCGCGTTTCCGACCGAAACCGTCTATGGTCTCGGCGCTGATGCAACTCAAGACCAGGCGGTGGCGGCGATCTTTGAGGCCAAGGGGCGGCCGCGCTTCAATCCGCTGATCGTGCATGTGCCCGACTTGGCTAGTGCCCGGCAGTTGGGCAGGTTCGGGCCGTTGGCGGTGACGCTGGCGCAGGCCTGCTGGCCAGGACCACTGACGCTGGTCGTGCCGCGCGCTACCAATTGCCCGATTTCTCAACTGGCGACCGCCGGGCTCGATACGATTGCCTTGCGGGTGCCACGGCATGCGGTGGCGCTTGCCTTGCTGGTGGCTGCAGGGCGGCCAATCGCGGCGCCGTCGGCCAACCCGTCCGGGCATGTCAGCCCGACCCTGGCTGAGCATGTGGCCGCCGATCTCAAGGAGCGGGTGGCCATGATCCTCGATGGCGGGCCGGCGGAGGTGGGGCTGGAATCGACCGTGGTCGATGCCACCGGAAGCCAGCCGGTGATGCTGCGCTCGGGTGGTACCACGCGCGAGGAAATCGAGCGGGCCTGCGGCCAGGTGTCCCTGCTCGCAACCGAGGGCGGCGAACGACCGGTCTCGCCGGGCCAGCTGCTCAGCCACTACGCTCCGAGCGTGCCGGTTCGGCTCAATGTGGTTTCGCTGCGGGCTGACGAAGCCCTGCTGGCGTTTGGGCCGAGCCTCCCGGCGACCTCTGGCCTGGTTTTCAATCTCAGTCCCGGCGCGGATCTGCGCGAGGCGGCGGCCAATCTGTTTGCGGGCTTGCGCAGCCTCGACAGGCCGGGCGTCAGCGCCATTGCCGTAATGGCGATCCCGCATACCGGCCTGGGCACGGCCATCAACGACCGCCTGACGCGGGCGGCGCGGCGCTGACATTTCATCACTTGCCGTGGCCTGCATCATTGATCAGCCGCACTTCGAATAGCCGCAGGACTGGCACACCCAGCAGCCTTCCTGCACGATGAGGGCCGGTTGCTGGCAGCGCGGGCAGAAGCGGGCGCCAGGCGTTGCGGCGAGTTTTTCCGGGCGCGTGGCCTGCATTGGCACAGTCAATGCGAACGTTTCGGTGCGCTCGGCCGGCAGGAAACCGGTTGCGATCATGTGCTGCTCGATCAGGCCGCCGATGGCCGCCAGCAAACTCGGCACATACTGACCATTGAGCCACTGGCCGCCGCGCGGATCGAACACCGCCTTCAGCTCCTCGACCACGAATGTGACATCGCCGCCGCGCCGGAACACGGCAGAGATCATGCGCGTCAACGCCACCGTCCAGGCATAGTGCTCAAGATTTTTGGAGTTGATGAAGATCTCGAACGGGCGCCGCTGGCCGTTCTCGATCACATCGTTAAGGGTGACATAGATCGCGTGCTCGCTTTCTGGCCAGCGCAGTTTGTAGGTGAAGCCCGGCAAAACGGCATCGCGTGGTAGCGGGGCGACCGGCGTATCGTTGATGGCGGGCAACGCAGCCTGAGCCTCCGCTGGTGTCGCCGTCAGCACCGAGCCCGTCACCGCATTGGGACGGAAGGTGGTACAACCTTTCAGGCCGAGATCATACGCTGTGAGGTAGATCAGTTCAAAGTCGGCAAAGGTTATCGCCTCGGGACAGTTGATGGTCTTGGAGATCGAGCTGTCGACTTGTGGCTGCAGCGCCGCCTGCATCTGCAGATGGGCGGTTGGCGTCAGATTGGCTGCCGTCACGAAGGCGGCTGGCAGTGGGGCATCGGCGCCGTGCCGGTCCCGAAAGAGGCGGTGGGCGTAGTCTTCAACTGCCAGTTCGCGTGCCTCGCCGCCCTCGCCGAGCACGCGGCGACTGTAGCTGAGGCCGAATACCGGCTCGATGCCGCTCGAAACGTTGCCCGCCAGCAGCGAGATGGTGCCGGTCGGCGCGATCGAGGTCAGCAAGCCATTGCGCAGGCCATTCTTGGCGATGGCCTTGCGGCTGGCCTTGTCCAACCGCTGCGGGCCGGGCGCCGCCAGCAACTTTCCGGCATCGAACAGCGGGAAGCCGCCGCGCTCGGCGGCCAGTTCCGCACTGGCGCGATAGGCGGCATTCTGGATCGCCGCCATCCACTCGCCGGCACGCGCGCGCGCTTCGTGCGAGCCGTAGTTGAGCCCCGATAGGATCAGCGCATCGGCCAGCCCCGTGATACCCAGGCCCAGGCGGCGCTTGTCCTTGGCCTCTTTCTTTTGCGCTCGCAGCGGATAGTTGGACACATCGATGACGTTGTCGAGGAAGCGGATCGCGATGCTGGTCAATTCCTCCAGCCGGTCGGTATCCAGGCACGCCTCGGGCGTGAACGGTTGGTCGATCAGGCGGGCAAGATTGATCGAGCCGAGCAGGCACGCGCCGAACGGCGGCAGGGGTTGCTCGCCGCACGGATTGGTAGCGGCGATGGTCTCGCAGTACGACAGGTTGTTGGCGGCATTGATGCGGTCGATGAAGATCACGCCTGGCTCGGCATAGTCGTAGGTTGCGCGCATGATCCGATGCCAAAGGTCGCGCGCGCGCACCGTCCGGTAGACTTTGCCGGCAAAGCGCAGCGGCCAATCGGCATCCTCCTTCACGGCGACGATGAAGGCGTCGGTCACCAGCACCGACAGGTTGAAATTGCGCAGGCGTTTGGCGTCCGCCTTGGCTGCCACAAATTCCTCGATATCGGGGTGGTCGCAGCGCAGCGTGCCCATCATGGCGCCGCGGCGCTGGCCTGCCGACATGATGGTGCGACACATGGCGTCCCAGACATCCATGAAGCTGACCGGGCCCGAGGCGTCGGCCCCGACCCCGCGCACCGGCGCGCCTTTGGGGCGGAGCGTGGAGAAATCATGCCCGATGCCGCCGCCCTGCTGCATGGTCAGCGCGGCGTCCTTCACGTTCTGGAAGATCGAGGCCATGTCGTCCTCGATGGTGCCGAGGACGAAGCAGTTGAACAGGGTCACCTGCCGGCCGGTGCCCGCGCCAGCCAGGATGCGCCCCGCCGGCAGGAAGGCGAAGTCCGCCATCGCCTCCTCAAAGCGGCCCGTCCAGCGCTTGCGGCTGCCCGGTTTCTCGGCCTCGGCAGCCGCCCGCGCAACGCGATGCCAGGTGTCGCCGAGCGTGCGGTCGACCGGCTGGCCGGCAGCATTGTGCATGCGGTATTTCAGCTTCCAGATATGCTGCGACAGAGGTGAAAGAACCAATTGGTCCATGGAGTTACGCCCCGGTACCCGTCTATTGCGATGCTTGGAGCATAGGCTATCAATTCGGCCAGGTCAAGAAAATGTTCTCTATTTGTACTCGTTTTTCGCGAACGTGGCCCGACCCTCCAAGACCAGTTGTGCCGTTGCCGTCTCAATCTGTTCCTGCAGGCTAACCATGAAGGCGCGGCGGGGTTGACCCGGCGGCAAGGGCGCGAGGATTTCGACCACAATCGTGCCGGGCCGGCGCAGCAAGCTACGGCGCGGCCAGAACAGGCCGGAATTGAGGGCGATCGGCACACAAGGCAGGCCAAGGCCCTGATAGAGTGCGGCAACGCCGGGTTTGTAGTCAGGCTCCGCACCTGGGGCCCGGCGGGTGCCTTCAGGAAAGATCAGGATATGGCGGCCGGCAGCGGTGCGATCCGCAGCGTCGCGCAGCAGGCGTCGCAAGGCGGCGCCGCGTTTTTCGCGGGTAACGAAGATCATGCCGAATTTGTACGAAAACCAGCCATAGAGGGGGATCCAGCCAAGTTCGGATTTCATCACCAGTGCGGGATCGTGCAGCAGCGGCAACAGACCGAAGGTGTCCCAGGCCGATTGATGTTTGGCCGCGATCAGGGCGGCGCCGGCCGGCAGATGTTGGCGCCCGCGCACCTCGATGCGCGTGCCGGCGATCACGCGCAGCAGCCAGCAGCAGGTGCGGGCATGCGCGATCAGCGCAGCCATGGCCCAGCGTCGCGGCCCCAACAGCAACGGGCTGCCAAAGACGAGAAACAGCGCTGTCGCCAGATAAAAGGCGGTGTTGTAGAGTGCGGAGCGGATGATGACGGCGGTTGGCAGGGTGGCCTCCGTTGCGGACGGTGCCGGAAGCTCTTGATCACAAAGTTGGTTCAGCGCAAGTTGTTTGCTTGGAGTTGTCGAAGTCAAATAGGAGAGAGTCGTCATGAGCGCCAATACCATCAAGACGGTATTTGCCATTGCGGGCACTTCGAGCGGGGGCCGCGGTGGGCATTCGGAAACCAGCGATCACCTGGTCAAGGTCGAGCTGGCTGGGCCCAAGCCAGACGGAAGTCCCGGACGGCCCGGCGCAGTAACGCCCGAGCATCTGTTCGCGGCCGGCTATTCGGCCTGCTTTGGGGGTGCGGTCGAGCACGTCGCCAAGGTGCATAAAAAAGATGCCAGCAAAGCCAAGACCACCTGCTCGGTGATGTTCGGCCCGCGCGAGGGCGGTGGGTTCGGCCTCGCAGTCAAGATGCGGGTCGAGGACATGAGCCTGCCGACCGCCGAGTTGAAGGCGTTTGTGAACGAGGCGCACGAGCAGATCTGCCCGTATTCGCACGCCACGCGCGGCAACATTGATGTCGCGTTCGAGGTGGTTGGGGCTTAAGGCTCGCGCTCTCCCGGCGCGGTTTTCGCGCGCGGCGAGAGCAATTGGGTCTATTCAAGCTTTCTAATTCACCGAGGCCTTGCTCGCCAACGGCAGCTTCACCGAGGCGCTGGCGGATTCCGGCGTGAGGGTGGCGCTGAGCACCCGGGCCATGCCGAGGCGGGCCAGGGCCGGCCACAGTTTTACGTATTCGACCAGCAGCAGACGGGTGGCGCTGGGTGAGGTCCACCAGGCTTCGCTGTGCTGCGAGGGCGGCAGAACCGGGTGCGGGACCAGTGTGGCATCGGGGAACACCTGCGCCATCTCGGCCAGGCTGCGCGCCATGTGATAGCCCGAAGTGACGATGATCAGCCGCTTGAAACCGCGCTGCTTGGCCCACACCTCGGTTTCCTGGGCGTTGCCGTTGGTGTCCTTGGCCCAATAGCCGATGTCGATGCAGCAGTCGAACAGGTCCGCATAGTCCGGCACCTGCTGCTGCAGAGCGGCGCGAGAGGTATGTTGATTGACGCCGCTGATCAACAACCGTTGCCCGCGATGCTCGGCCAGCAGCTTGACAGCTTCCTCGATGCGCGCACCGCCGCCGGTCAAAGCCACGATGCCATCGGCAACAGCGGTCTCGCTGGCCGGTTGCGAGGCCAGGGCGGCAAAAAAAACGAATCCGGCAGTCCAGACCAAGATGAGGCCGCCAGTAAGCCGTATCATCCATCGCAGAAGTATCATGTTTGGCTTGTTCTTGCTCCGCCAAAGCTCAGTGAGCAGTGCCGAATCACGAAAGCAGCGTCCATGTCAGCGAGTGTGAACCATTCCCGTTGCCTTGCATAGTAAACGCAGATTAGGGCACAAACGGGCCGCTGCGGTGGCAGATCACACCCTGGCATGCAGGATGCGGTAGACGCCATAGCGCGAGGTTAGCATGCAGAGCGCCGCAATCACGGCAACCACGATACCGAGCAGCAGATAGCCGGGCAGATCCAGCACGCCGCCGCCGACCAGATTGCGCAGCTCGGCTGCCGTCACCACGCCGCCGCCCAGCAGCGGCATAAGTGCCGGCAACAGCAGGAACACCAGCATCGCCGAGGAAGCCCCAACCAGCCCCGCGCGGATGCCCAGCGACAGGAAGTGCTTTTCGAACTCCTGGCTGATGAAGCGATCGGTGGCGCCGACAAAGTTCAGCACTTCCACGATCTCACGGTTGGAGGCCAGCGCGCTGCGGGTGGCCGAGACGATGATGGCGGTGGTGGCGGCGCCGACCAGCACCAGGATGGCGAGCCCGCCCAGCGCCAGCGAGCGCGTCACGGCACGGATCTGCGCCTGCCAGTGGCGGTGATCATCGAGGCCGGCGCTGGGAAATTCCTTGGCCATGCCCGCGCGCAGCTGTTCGACATCCGCCGCGCGCTGGCGGTCGAGCACCAGTGCGATCAACCGCGGTACCGGCAGGCTGTTGAGCACATCGGTCTGGCCCAGCCAGGGCTCCAGCAAGGCGTTGGATTCCTCGGCCGACAGCGGCCGTGCCGAGCTGACGCCCTGTTGCCGGCTCAGGAAATCGGCCACCTTGTTGACCAGTGCGTCGGTGCTTTGTGCATCCTCGGCCGGCTCAACCTGCACCGTGACTTCGCTAGCGATGTTGCGCAGCCAGTTGGCCGCCGACTGGTTGACCATGTAGACGCCGCCGGCCGTCAGGCAGGCGAGAAAACACATGATGGTGATGACCAGGTTGAGCGAGCGTCCGGTGACCGAGCCGGCAGGCACGATCGGCGCGGACTGGTTGCCCAGCTTGCGCATGCGCTTTTGCAGGCCGGCGTCGAGTTCGGTGCCCGAACGCGAAGTGCCTTGCAGGCCGGGCACTGGGCGCTCGCCCGGAGTGCCGGTGCTCGAAGGCTCGCCAGCCTCCCCCACCCTATCGTCATACGATGCGGACATGGCCCTCGTGCAGCTCCAGCCGCGGTGCTTTGAATTGCTTCATCAAACTGAGGTCATGAGTGGCGATGATGACCGAGGTGCCGAGCCGGTTCAATTCGATGAACAGACGCAACAGCCGGCGCGCCATCTGCGGATCGACGTTGCCGGTCGGTTCGTCCGCCAGCAACAGTTCAGGCTTGCCGATCACGGCGCGGGCGATGGCGGCGCGCTGTTTTTCGCCGCCCGACAGCACCGACGGATAGGCATGCATGCGCTCGCCTAAGCCGACCCATTGGAGCAGGTCCGTAACGTCGTCCTTGTAGTCGCCCATGCGCCGGCCGACCACGCGCAACGGCAGCGCCACGTTCTCCCAGGTGGTGAGATGGTCAAGCAGCCGGAAGTCCTGGAACACGATGCCGATACGGCGCCGCAATTGGGCGCGCCGGGTCTGCGATACGGTGGTGATGTTTTGGCCGAACAGCAGAATCTGCCCCGAGGTCGGCTGCTGCGACATGAACAGCATGCGCAGCAGGCTGGTCTTGCCCGATCCCGACGGGCCAGTCAGGAAGTGGAACGAACCCGGCCGCAGATGGAAGGTGACATCGTTCAACACGTCGGCACCGCGCCCGTATCTCAGCCCCAGCTCATTCAGTCGGATCATGCGTGGTAGGCTCCGGAAGACTGCGCGGCCATGACTTAGGCTGCAAAATTTGGACCGCAAAACACGGGCTGCAAGACATGAGCGGCAAGCGCCGCTGCACCAAACGACATCGACAAATACGCGAAAGGAAATGAGGTCCGGGCGCGATTCCTTGTGCCCCGCCGTTGTGTTATAGGCAACCCTTGAGGCGGCGGGCCACCAAAACCGTCTTACTTGCTCCACTTTTCCCGATAGAAGTCATAACGGCGTCTCTGGCGGAAGGTTGTCTTGGCTTTGACTATGATCATCAGTTGTCCGCAATGCGGCACGGCGTACGAAATGCCCGACAGCGACGGCTTGGCTGGCCGCAAGGTGCGTTGCAAGGCTTGCCGCACGGTCTGGCGCATCGAGGCGCCGGCTGACGCCAAGGTATCGGGGACAAGCGCAGTGGTTGCCGCCACGCCAGCCAAAGCTGTGCCAAGCGCCGGGCGGACAGTGCCCGCGTCGCCGGCGCGGCCGCCCGTGTCTAACGCCACGCCAAGCGATAGCGAGGCCGCGCTGATGAGCAAGCCCGAGGCGGCGCGAGGCCAGTCGAAAGCCGTCGACGTCGCAGCAGCAGCTGATTTCGACTGGCCACAATGGCCGGAGGGCAGCGAGACCCCGCCGACCGCCACTGCCAAGCCCATCCGCAAGCCGCCGCCCGCGACCGCCGACGGGGATGACGCCGACGTCGGGGGGCCAACCGGCTCGATTTCGGCGTCCATCGAACGGCGCCGCCAGGCCCGTCAGCGCTCCAGCTTCGACGACGTGGAAGCCGCGATCGCCGCCGTTCGCACCGCCCCCACCAATGGCGCGGCCGGCCTGTCCGATCACCCCTTCGATGATGTCTCGGCAGGCGCCGAAAGCGGCACCGGCCAGGGGCGGCTCCAGGCCGGCAGCCCCCAGCACCACTATGACGGAGCCAACGCATCGGCCGGCTATGCCGCCAACGGGCTGGAAGCTGACCCGCACTCGCCGTTCGACGCCGACGAAGGCTTCGTCGACCAGAAAAGCGCCGGCCGTGCCGCCGCGATGATCGGCTGGGTGGCGCTGGTAGCTGCGCTGGTGGGCCTCACCAGTTTTGCCTATCTCGGCGCCGAAACCGTCATACGCAAGCTGCCCGGCAGCGCCACGCTCTATGCCATGCTGGGTGTGCCGACCAACGTGCGCGGCCTTGAGTTCAAAACGCTCGACTATCATTGGCAGATAGATCCGCGCGGTTTGCCGGTGCTCAGCATTTCGGGCGAGGTGCATAATATCAGCCAAGAGCCGCGCAGCGTGCCCTCGGTAGTGTTCGCGTTCCTCGATCAGGACGGGTTGGAATTGTTCGACTGGGCCACGCCGATGCGGAGCAACGTCCTGCAGCCGGGGGCCAAGACGTCGTTCGCCTCGGTGGTGCCCGCCCCGCCCGACGCCGTGCGCAAGGTCGAAGTGCGGTTTGCCAAGTCGCGCCGCTGAGCCTAGGCTGATCAGCCATTTCCGCCGAGATCCCTTCGGACCCCATAATGCCCGACACTGCCAACACCCACGACATTCAGGTCGTCTTTTCGGCCGCCGAGATCGCCAAGCGCATCGACGTGCTGGCTGGCCAGATCGCAGCTGCCACGTTGGACAACCTGCTGGTGGTGGCCATCTTGAAGGGCAGCTTCGTGTTCGCCTCCGACTTGATCCGGGCGCTGCATGCTGCCGGGGTCTCGCCCGAGGTCGATTTCATCACCCTCTCGAGCTACCGCAAGAGTACCAAGTCTTCCGGCCAGGTCGAAATCCTGCGCGACGTCGACAGTGATGTGCAGGGTCGCAACATCCTGCTGGTGGACGACATTCTGGAGTCGGGCCGCACGCTGGCGTTCGCCAAGGACCTGATGGTGGCGCGCGGCGCAAAGAAGGTTGCGACCTGCGTGTTGCTGGACAAACCGGTCGAGCGCGCAGCCGAGGTCTCGGCCGATTTCTGCGCCTTCGAGTGCCCCGACGTATTCGTCATCGGCTACGGCATGGATATCGGCCACCGCTACCGCGAGCTGCCGTTCGTGGGGAATCTGGTGCGGGGGTAGCGGGTGGGGACATGATGTTCATGTGTGGACGGCGCCCCTTTTGGAGTGCCTGCGCCTTTCGCGTTATGCCGAAGATGAAGATCATGTCCCCAATCCTCGCCATGTGCTAATTCCCCGCCCATGACCACACTCGCCCCGACCAAACGGCCCCGCGCCGCAGCGCGCAAATCCGTCCCCAAAGTCTCGTTCGTGTCGCTCGGCTGCCCCAAGGCGCTGGTGGACTCGGAACGCATCATCTCGAAACTGCGCGCCGAAGGCTACGCCATCTCGGGCGACCATGCCGGCGCCGATGTCGTGGTCGTCAACACCTGCGGCTTTCTCGACAGCGCCAAGCAGGAGAGTCTTGACGCCATCGGCGAGGCCATGGCCGAGAACGGCAAAGTGATCGTCACCGGCTGCTTCGGGGTCGAGAACGAGCGCATCCTGAAAGTCTATCCCGGCGTGCTCGCCGTCACCGGCCCGCATCAATACGAGCAGGTGGTGGCCGAGGTGCACAAGGCCGTGCCGCCCCTGCACGATCCCAAGTACGACCTGATCCCGCCGCAGGGCATCAAGCTGACGCCGCGCCACTACGCCTACCTGAAGATCTCCGAAGGCTGCAACAACCGCTGCTCGTTCTGCATCATACCGAGCTTGCGCGGCCACTTGGTTTCGCGCCCAGCCGGCAGCGTCATGGCCGAGGCCGAGCGGCTGGTGAGGGCGGGCGTGAAGGAGCTGCTGGTGATCTCGCAGGACACCAGCGCGTACGGTGTCGATATCAAGTATGCCGAGAGCCCGTGGCGCGGCTCGCCCTTGAAGGCGAAGTTCTACGATCTGGCGGCCGCGCTGGGCGATCTCGGCGCCTGGGTTCGTCTACACTACGTCTATCCGTACCCGCATGTCGACGGCGTGATCGAGCTGATGGCGGCTGGAAAAGTGTTGCCGTACCTGGACATCCCGTTCCAGCATGCGTCGCCGTCGGTGCTGAAGGCGATGAAACGCCCGGCCCATGCGGAAAAGACGTTGGACCGGATCGCAGCGTGGCGCCGGGTGTGCCCGGATCTGGCGATCCGCTCGACGTTCATTGTCGGATTCCCGGGTGAGACGGAGCAGGATTTTCAGCTTCTGTTGGATTGGCTGGGCGAAGCCAAGCTGACGCGGGTGGGGTGTTTCAAATACGAGAATGTCGATGGCGCGGGGAGCAAGGCGCTGGACGGGCAGGTGCCGCCCGAGGTGAAGGAAGAGCGCTGGCACCGGTTCATGCAAACGCAGCAGAAGATCAGCGCTTCTTTGTTAGAGGACAAAATCGGTACCGAGATCGATGTACTGATCGATACGGTCGATGATGAGCGGGCGGTGGGCAGGTCGTATGCGGATGCGCCGGAGATCGATGGGTCCGTGATTTTGGAGGACGAGACCGAAGTCAAGCCCGGGGACCTAGTGCGGGTGACGGTGACCGACGCGACGGCGTATGATCTGTATGGGGAGCGGGTGCTGGGGGGTGAAGGCGTAGGCCGCGCGCGCCCGACGCTTCCCGGAATCTGACGCGCTCTTTCTTCGCGCGGCAGATATCCGGGACACTTCCGGGTGATGTGGGGCGAGATGCCGGAATACCCTCGCCCCCTGCCGATACGTTCCACCTCGAACCGGATAGCGTTCGCACGCCCCCGGCAGGTAAGGGTCCCGGATATTCGTCGCGCAAGAGAGAAAGGCGCGCCGAATTCCGGGAAGCTCGACGTGGTCTGATCACGGACGCCTAGGCAAATAATCTGTAAGGGAAGGCGTATTTGCGGCGGCACGGATGGATATGAAGCCGGATGCCGCCCAGTGAAGTCATGGCTGAAACGCTGCAGCTCATCTAACGTTGCGGTGATTGACCAGCTAGTGCAAGCGCGAGTGCACTCGCTGCGCCATTTAGTTTGTCTCCGGGATGTGCGCGGCAGTAGCTAAACAGCCAAGCCATCCACTGGCTAATATCCGTTTCCACACCGAGTTGGCCGTCGCTCCGAATAACACGGTGCATGTTGAGGCCGGACATGTATCCACTCAGCCATCCTATTGTCTTGAGATAGTCGTACGATAAATCAGGCTCAGTAGGGTAGAAGAGAAATCTGCTTGTCCCCGGAATTTGCACTCTCTCCAACTCCAAGAAGTGCATGCATTGGAAGCGTGCGCCGGTGGTGAAGACAGCAACCGTCGGCGTTGCCTGAGCGCTTGCTGGGGATGCGCTGAACACTCCGCTGGCCATGAGCAACACAAGGCAGGGGATGAACATCCTCAGACTTAAACACAGAACCGATACGCCACTGAGGGTTGCGGCCCATTGATTCATGCGCGCGACCCGTTTCATGGTCACGTAGAACGGATCATCCTGAGGAGCCTCATCGAAGTATGCCCGAGGCGGCGGCAGTCTGACATATGCCGAGAGGAACCAGAAAACCGCTGCCGCGAAACCCGAAAGGGCCGATAGCCACTCCATCGCCTTCGCCACAGCAGCGTCTCCCTCTGATCATCGGAGCTGATTCGTCTGGGCATACTATCATAGCGCCCGGCGTTCTATCTTGGCGACTTGCCGCCTGGCAGTTCGACGCCGCAACAATCTGTGGACGCGCGAAATCCTACCGCATTTGCACTGTTCGCACGACGGTTTGTGGATCGACATGTTTAGGCATGATCTCTGCTCCCCCGGCAAGCTTGCCCATCCCCCCAATCACCCGCGCCCAGCTCCGCGTCCCCCGCACCAGCGCCGCCACATTATACTTCTCATCGGGCGCGTGCGCCCGGTCATCGTCCTGCGAGAACCCCAGCATCAGCGTATCTATCCCCAACACCTCGCGGAACGCGCTCACCACCGGGATGCTCCCGCCGCTCCCCACGATCGCCGGGGGCACGCCCCATTCCTGCGTCAGCGCCGCAACGGCCGATCGCACATACTCCGCCTCCGGATCGAACGCGATCCCGCGCGACCCATCCGCCGCCGCCACTCGCAGCCCGCAATCCGCCGGCAGCTTCTCCCGCACGAACCGCTCGAACGCCACCAGCACTGCGGTCGGGTCCTGCCCCGGCACCAGCCTAAAACTCACTTTCGCCGACGCCTCTGCCGGGATCACCGTCTTCATGCCCGGCCCCTGGTAGCCGCCCCAGATGCCGTTGATCTCCACCGTGGGACGGGTCCAGATCAATTCCAGCAGCGACCGGCCGCGCTCGCCGGAGGGATGCCGCAACCCCACCTCGGCCAGATACGCCTCGGGATCGAACCCCAGCCGTTGCCAGCGTTCGCGCGTGGCGGCCGTGGGCTCGGAAATTCCATCATAAAATCCCGGCAGCGTCACGCGACCAGACTCATCGTGCAGCGCGGCCAGCGCCTTGGTCAGCGCACGGATCGGATTGGCTGCCGCGCCGCCGTACTTGCCCGAGTGCAGGTCGCGGTTCGGGCCGGTGACGGTGATCTCGGCGCCGCCGAAGCCGCGCAAGCTCACCGTGATGGCGGGGCGCATGCGGTCCCAGGCCTCACTATCGCAGACCCAGGCGACATCGGCGCGCAATTCCTGCGCATTCGCGCGCAGGAACGCATCGAGCGGGCCCGAGTCGGCCTCCTCGTCGCCCTCGATCAGGACCGAAAGGTTTATCGGCACATCGCCGGTGGCCGCGATCCAGCCGCGCACCGCGTCGAGGAAGGTCATGACCTGGCCTTTGTCGTCCGAGGCGCCGCGGCCGACGATCATCAGTCCGTTCTTGGCATCTTCGGCCAAGTACGGCTCGAACGGCGGGCGGGTCCAGAGATCCAGCGGATCGACCGGTTGCACGTCGTAGTGGCCGTAGAACAGGACGTGCGGTGCGTCGGGGGTTTTGCATTTGCGATGTCCAACGACCATCGGATGGCTGAGCGATCGGCGCAAACTGGCCTCGAACCCCAGGTCGCGCAATTGATCCGCACACCACTCGGCGGCCCGCACGCAATCGGGCGCGGCGGCGGGCAGCATGGAGATGGACGGGATGCGCAGCCACTCCATCAGGCGCGTCAGCTGCGCGGGCCGGTCGCGTTCGATGGCGGCGAGGACGGCGGAGAAGAGCGAGCTGTCGGGCAATCTGGGTATCTCCACAGGCGGCGGCGCAAATGGGGACAGTATACCTATTTCACACATAGGCCGGCGACGAATTAACAGCGTCGATGAAATAGGTATACTGTCCTTGTTTGCCTCGGACGGCGGGGAGGGATGATCTGACGTCGGTCAAATCCAGGGTCTCCAAGGAGCGACGGATTTCCTTCTCCCATTGGGAGAAGGTGGCGCGTTTCAGCGCCGGATGAGGGGATTGCGGCTGTGGGTGTGCCGCGAACGTGCGTCAAACTCTACGCGCAATCCCCTCATCCGGCCGTTGGCCACCTTCTCCCAAAGGGAGAACGCCACGGTACCGATGTCGGCGATTCGATTGTGTCTACCATCCGAACTCACCCCTTCGGCGTGGTCTCGCCGAAGCTCGGCACCGCCTTCGAAAACGCCTCCAGCCACGCCACCAGCCTCGGATTGCTCGCCCGCCATTTTCCCTCATAGCGCAGGTCGAGATACCCCAGCGCGCAGGCAACGCCGATCTGGCCGATATCGGGCGGCGAGCCAAGGCCTGGCGGCTTGGCCTCCAGCGCCGCGATGCCGCGCTCGATCTTGCCCATCTGGCTGTCGATCCAGACTTGCGACCAGGCCGCCTTGTCGCGCAGCGTGTGTTCGTAGCGGACCACCAGCGCCGCATCCATCATGCCGTCGGCCAGCGCGGCCATGGTCAGGGCACCCCAGCGGGCCGAGTTGCGCGGGAAGATTTTGCCGCCACCAGCGAGATTGTCGAGATACTCGGCGATGACGGCGCTATCATACAGCGTCGTACCGTCCTCAAGGCCCAGCGCCGGCATCTTGCCCAGTGGGTTGTGCTGGGTGAGCTGATAGTCTGTGCGCGTCTCGCCGCTGGGAGACGTCAGCCGCTCGACCAGTATGATCTGGATACGGTCGAAGACGCCCAGCAGTTTGGCCGAAATCACGACTTTGCGCACGAACGGGGAAGTTGGACCGCCGTAGAGTATCATCATAGGGATGTGCCCTGATTATTGCCAGCAAACCTTGGCCGAGGCCGTGCAGGTCCATTCATCGAAGACGATAAAGTTCAGGAACTGCTCGCATTTCACGCTCTTGGGGCCGACCTTGATGTTCTGCAAGTTGTTCGACTTGCTCCAGCTGGCGATATCGGCATCGAGCAGCCGCTTGGCATCGGCGGTCGGGCCGTCCTTGCCATAGTCGTTGACCAGGAAAGACCGCACACGGCAGCCGGTGGGACCGGCCGGGCTGTTGTCGGGCGAGACGGCCGCTGCGCTTTTGGCTGCCTTGCTGGGCTTGGTGGGCACAACAGTGGCTGCAGCTACCGACGGTGCCTTGGTGGCCGCTTTCTTGGTCATCTTCGGTTTGTCGGCGGTGGGCGCAACGGGTGCGCCAGCGACTGCCGTTGTGGAGCTGTCGCTCGGCGCCACCGCATCGGCAGCGGCGGCCTTCACGACGGCAGGCGCGGCCGCTTTGGCCGGTTTGGCAACGGCGGCGGTGTCGGCGGCCGCAGCGCCGTCCAGCGGCACGGGCGGCTGCTCGACGGCGGCCGTTGCCGTTGTAGCTGCCGGAGCGACCAGCAGTTTTGCCGCCTTCTTCTTTTTCAGCAGAGCGGCAGCCTCGGCGGCGCTGCTGGCCGGCGCGGTGGTTCCAGCCTTCGTCAGCGCTGCTGATGTCGATTGCGCAAAGGCAGGCGACGCGATCAGGCAGCTGACCAGCCCGGTGCCAAGACATGCCACCGCAATCCATCCTAGCCAGCGTCGCGACGCCGCAGGTCCGCCTGCCATCTGTGTCATATCATTATCTCTCCAGCCCGCTCCGTCAGCCAGCACTATGCCCGATGCCGGTGGCCGCGACCAACCCGGCACGTTGTCCCTCCCAGACTTTTTGCACCCTTTTTGCGTGAAGATTGCGGCAGCCGCGTGATCCGGCGCCAACCGAGCATCAGGGTTCGGGCGGCAGCGTGGCTGGAAAATATCCCCAACTGGCGATCTTGGGCAAGTTTCGCCTTTGCTTGCGGACGTTTCGGTTGTACGCGCTGCCCGCATCAATAGTGCAACGCACGGATAGAGTTTGGAACCTGGCAGCGGAAAACATTGTCAGGCGCGCGTATTCGCGGCACAGAGCGGCTCGGGCAGTTCAAATGAGCTTCAAAGAATGGACCTGATTGTTCCGATCCTGTTGCAATTTGTTGCTGGCACGTTGACGGCCGCCGCGTTGGCCTATCTGTGGTCGCGATTGCAGCTGTCGTGGCCGGGAATTCCGGTGCTTGGCGGCCTGGGTGGGGTGACTATCGGCGAACTCAGGGGGCACATCCTGGGCGGCCATCACCACATGGCGGGTATGGACATGTCGGCCATGCCGTTGCCGGCGGCAACGCTGAGCAATGAAGTCCTGCTCAATCTGGCCGGCGGTGCCGTTGGCGGTGGCACGCTGTTGCTGCTGGCGGCGGTGATCTGCTGGCTGGTGCCGAACCGTTGAAAGCGAAACCCGAGGAGACCCATGACCTTTACAACTCTCGAAGTCGCGATCGTGCCAGTGACGCCGTTTGCGCAAAACTGTTCGATCATCAGCCCTAAGGCGAGCAAGCGGGCTGTTGTGGTCGATCCGGGCGGCGACGTGCCGCGCATTCTCGAGGCGGTGAAGAAACTTGGTGTCACGGTCGAGCGCATCTGGCTGACGCATGGCCACATCGACCACGCGGGTGGGGCGGCCGAGCTGAAACAGGCGCTCGGCGGCGTTCCGATCGAGGGGCCAGATCTGCGCGACAAGTTCCTGCTCGACGACTTGCCGGCCAAGGCGCGCGAATACGGCATGCTGAATGTCCGCACCGTGACGCCGGATCGGTGGCTGAGCGAGGGCGAGACACTCCGCCTCGGCGAGCTTGAATTCTCGATCCTGCATGTGCCCGGTCACACGCCGGGCTCGTTAGTATTCTTCAACCAAGCCAATCGGTTCCTGCTGGCCGGCGATACCCTGTTCAAGGGTTCTATCGGGCGCACGGACATGCCGTATGGCGATCCGGAAGGGCTGGTGCGGGCGATCCAGGACAAGCTGTTGCCGCTTGGCGACGATGTGACGTTTCTGCCCGGGCACGGTCCCCATGGCACTTTGGGCGAGGAGCGCATCGGCAACCCATACGTGGGCCTTGAAGCGTCATAAGGTTAGGCTCGTCCCCCAACAAAAACGCCGCCGATGGCGCGGCGGCGTCTCTTGGCCATTCCGATCGGTTTCGCGACTTAAGCGCGCTCGATCTGGCCAGCCTGCTTGCCGCGACCCTTGCGGTCGTCTTCCAGAATGAAGGTTACCTTGTCGCCCTCATTCAGACTGCGGATACCCGCGCGCTCCAACGCCGAGACGTGTACGAACACGTCCTTGCTGCCATCAGCCGGCTGGATAAAGCCATAGCCCTTGGCGGCGTTGAAGAACTTGACGGTTCCAGAAATGCGCATTGCAGTGGGTCCTTCCCCTATAGTGAGACTGCGAGTTGCGTGAGTTCAAGGCCAGCCGATCATCAGGTCCGCACGCTCGGCCCCGTGATCTCAGATATTCGGGAAAGGCAAACGGCCAATTGGGGGTCGCAGAGTCTTAGCCGACAATCGTGAGAGCGCGCCCATTTTGAGCGCACCGGCAATCAATTTTATGCCGGAGCATCGCCGCAATTGCAAGGGACTTATGCGTATTTTCGGGCAAAGTGGCAGACTTAGTCATCGAGCATAATAAATAACGCGGGATGATTATTGAGCTGGCGGCAATTTTTCCGAGGTCTTACCAGCAGTTGACAAGCAAAGGCGCCGCGAGCCTGCCTCCAGGGGCAATTTTAACTGGCAACGACTGTTTGGGCGCCAGCTACCTTACGGCCATCATAGCAGAGCGAACCACCCCTTGGCATCAACCGAACGGATGACCCGAGGATTGACAAGCAGGCCCGCTTGGGTCCTGAATAATTGCTGTTTGGCTAAGGAGGAAACATAACAATGTTGCAACGAACACTGGCTTGGCGGACGTTCGGCATGGCTGGGGCCCTGTTGATTGCCACTGCGATCGGCTCGGGAGCGGCGCGCGCCGACGCAGAATCGAAAGATCCGATCAAATTCGCCTATGGCGACTGGACCACCGATCAGCTCAATGTCGAGATCATGGGCCGTGTGCTCAAGAAGATGGGCTACAACGTCGAGAACGTGCCAACCGAGTACCTGGCCCAGTTCCCCGCCGTCGAGTCGGGCGATGTGCAAGTCGCCATGGAGATCTGGTTCACCACGGCGGCCGAGCTGTTCGCCAAGTCCACAGCCGACGGCAAGTCGGTTGATCTGGGTGCGACCGGGATGCTGGCCAAGGAGGAATGGTGGTTCCCCGAGTACATGAAAGAAAAGTGCCCGGGACTGCCCGACTGGAAAGCGCTGAACGACTGCGCAAAGCTGTTTGCGACCGCCGACACCGGCGACAAGGGCCGCTACATCATGGGTCCGGAATCGTGGGGCGGCTTTGATAAGGAGCGTGTCGAAGCGCTGAAGCTGAACTATCAGGTCGTGTATGCCGGCAATGACTCGGTGCTGAACGCCGAGATCAAATCGGCTTATGAGCGCAAGGCACCGGTGCTTGCCTGGGTCTATGCCCCGAACTGGACCACCAGTGTCTACAAGGGCGAGTGGATCAAGTTCCCGGCTTACACTGCCGACTGCTACGCAAGTAAGAGCTATGGCTGCGCCAAGCCTGAGGGCCCGGTCAAGAAACTCGGCTCGATCGGCGCCGAGAAGAAATGGCCCAAGGCGATCGCTGCCGTGAAGAAGTTCTCAATGGACAACGACACCATCGGCGGCCTGGCCAAACAGGTCGACATCGACGGCAAGAAGGTCGACGCGGTCGCACAGGCCTGGGTCGACGCCAACGAGGCGGTCTGGAAGAAGTGGTTGGAGTAGCGGGCCGCTTGCATCCGCCAGCGTCCTAATTGTCCTCTCCCCGTCTTGACGGGGAGAGGAGACCGCCACGCCCCCTTGCCCACGTCGCAAGAAGTATGGTGCGCTTTGGCGCAATGAGCTGCGCAGTCGGTGAGTGGGGCTGCTGGCTCCGGCCCTGTTGCAACTGGTGCGGAGCTTGCTAGCGACCCTCACCCATCATACGGAGGGAGGGGCGCCGCACGCAGCGTTTGCCAGTGTTTCAAAGGTTCCGTTGATGAATCAACCGCACCTGATTGTGCGCAATCTCTGGAAGATCTTCGGCCTTCCCGAGGGGAAACGCATTACGCAGGAGGCGGCCCGCGAGCTGACAGCGTCGGTCAAACGCCACCTGGTGGTCGGAGTGAACGATGTTTCGCTCGACATCGCGCGCGGCGAAGTGTTTGTCATCATGGGTCTGTCGGGCTCAGGCAAATCCACGCTGGTGCGCTGCATGTCGCGCCTGACTGAGCCCAGCGCCGGCTCGATCAGCTTCGATGGCATCGACCTGCTGGCCGCCTCGCCGGTAAGGCTGATCGACATTCGCCGCCATCGCATGGGCATGGTGTTTCAGCATTTCGCCCTGCTGCCGCATCTGACCGTGCTGCAGAACGTGGCCTTTCCATTGCGCATCCAGGGTATCAAACTGAAAGAGCGCGAGGCGCGCGCCCATGAGGTGATCGAGCTGGTTGGCCTGCAAGGGCGCGAGCATCGTTATCCGCGCGAGCTGTCGGGCGGCCAGCAGCAGCGCGTCGGCATCGCCCGCAGTCTGGCCGTCCGTCCCGAAATCTGGTTCCTCGATGAGCCGTTCTCGGCGCTTGATCCGCTGATCCGCCGCGAGATGCAGGAAGAGCTGCTGCGCTTGCAGGGCATGCTGAAGAAGACCATCGTCTTCATCACCCACGATTTCGACGAAGCGATTCGGCTTGCTGATCGCATCGCCATTATGAAAGACGGCGTCGTCATCCAGGTCGGCACGCCCGAGGACATCCTGGCCGCACCGGCGACCGATTATGTCTCTGCCTTCACCCGCGATGCGCCAAAGGCCAAGGTGCTGTCGGCGCGTTCGATCATGCTGCCTTACGATGCCGCGCGGCCGTCGGCGGGACGGGTTGCCGCCGATACCAAGGTCGGCGCGATGGCATTGCAGGCGTTCGATC
Source organism: Hyphomicrobiaceae bacterium (assembly GCA_031367715.1). GTDB lineage: Bacteria > Pseudomonadota > Alphaproteobacteria > Rhizobiales > Hyphomicrobiaceae > JANYHF01. The sequence continues at coordinate 32,430 of JANLQJ010000286.1, forward strand.
CCGAGCGCTGCCTCACGGTCGAAGACGCCAGCGGGCAGCCGATCGGTTCGGTGCGCGGCGGCGATATTCTCAGTGTGCTTGCCAATGCCGGCCATGGAAGCGGTAAAACATGACCGATGTGGCGGCACCTGCGCAGTCAGAGGTTCGCACAGGTACGGGCCGCCCGCTGCCGTTGTGGCTACCCTGGCTGGTGCTGATTGCGGTGACGGTCGCGGCGTTCAATTTTCGCGACCATCTGCCGGCGCTGTTTGGAGCGCCCAAAGCCCTGCTGCCGGTCAACGAATGGCTCACCAACGGTTGGAACTGGTTTGTCGATGCGCACATCTTCTATTGGTACACGTTCAAGCAACTGACCCGCGCGCTGTCGGGCTGGCTGAACTATCCGATGCAGCTGTTGCAGGTGCTGCTGGCGCCCGACTTCCAGCGCCCGCAGTGGCTGCCGGAAAATTTTCCAAGCATTCCGTGGCTGACGCTGGCTGGTGTCGCGGGCATCGCGGGCCACTATGCGGGTGGCTGGCGGATCGCAACTCTGATGCTGCTGTCGGCTGCGTATTTCGCCATTTTCGGGATGTGGAATTCGACCGGACTGACCGTGGCCTCGGTGTTGTTCGCGGTGCCGGTGGGATTGATCCTGGGGCTGATCGTTGGCATTTTCAGTTTCAACAACCCGCGCTTTCGCGAAGCCGTCACGGTGCTGATGGATCTGATGCAGACGGTGCCGTTCTTTTCCTACATGGTGCCGGTGGTGGTGCTGTTCGGCATCAGTCCGGTGTCGGGCATGGTCGCCACCGTCATCTTCGCCATGCCGCCGATGGTGCGCGTGACTGATTTGGCCTTGCGCAGCGTGCCCGAGGAATTGATCGATTTTGGCCGCATGACCGGCTGCCGGCCGTGGCAGATCCTGTGGCTGGTGCGTCTGCCGGCGGCGCGCGAAACGCTGATGATCGGGCTCAATCAGGTCATCCTGTTCTCGCTCAACCTGGTCATCCTGGCGGCCGTCATCGGCGCTGGTGGTGGGCTCGGGTTTGAAGTCTGGAACGCACTGAACCGGCTCTATATCGGGCGCGGTCTGGAATACGGCATGGCGATCGTGATCCTCGCGGTAGTGATGGACCGTTTCTTGCGCGCGCTGGCCGCCAAGCGACCTGAGAGCATCGATCCCAAAGCCGGGTTGTTGGCCCGTAAACCGCATCTGTTGGTGGCAATCGCATTTGCGGTGCTGAGCTGGGCCCTGTCGCTGGCGGTGCCGGCCTTTGCGATCTGGCCCAAGACCTGGATCATCACGACGGCGCCGTTCTGGGACGCCGGGATGAATTGGGTGCTGCATAACTGGTTCGATTATCTGGAGGCTTTCCGCAATTTCGTCACGCTCCACATCATCAATAATCTGCACGCGGTCATGAAGGCGTTGCCGTGGCCAGCGGTGATTGCCGCTCTGGCACTGGTGGGCTGGCAGCTTGGCGGCTGGCGGCTGGCGCTGCTGCCGGGACTTTCGATGCTGGCGATCGTCGCTGCCGGCTTGTGGGATCGCACCACCCAGAGCGTGCTCGAAATGACCATCGCGGTCGCCATTTGTGTGCTGTTCGGTTTTCCGCTTGGCGTGCTGGCGGCGCGCAGTCCGCGCTTCTGGAGTATCCTCGAACCGATCGCCGATATCCTGCAGACCATCCCGTCCTTCATCTTCTTGTTGCCGTTTGTCATGCTGTTCCACACCGGCGTCTTCACCGCCATCCTGGTCGTCATCACCTTCGCCATCGTTCCAGCCATCCGCTACACCGCCGAGGGCATCAAGCTGGTGCCGCCGCAACTGGTCGAGGCGGCCCGCGCGCTGGGCTGCAATGAGTGGCAGATCCTGAAAGAGGTGCAGCTGCCGCTCGCCCTGCCGCAGATCCTGCTCGGGCTGAACCAGACCATCATGATGGCGCTGTCGATGCTGGTGATTACAGCTTATACGGGTGTTCCCGATCTCGGGCTCGATACGCTGTCCGGTGTCATGCGGCGCGACTTCGGCAAAAGTGTTCTGGCTGGTCTGGCCATCGCAGCACTGGCCGTGATCAGTGACCGGCTCATCAAGGCTGCAGTGGCGCAGCTGAAGGAGCGGATGGGCACGCCGTGAGCACCCCGAACGAACGCGTCCGCAACTTGTCATTCTGGCATGAGCCGGTACGACCCGAGCCCCTGGGCGGCGGCATTACCAATGTTAATTTCACGGTCAACCATCGCGGCGAGCGCTTCGTAGTGCGCGTCGGTGACGACATTCCGGTGCACCAGGTTATGCGCTTCAATGAGCGGGCAGCGAGCGAGGCGGCGTTCCGCGCCGGCATCTCGCCCGAGGTGGTGCATGCCGAGCCGGGCATCATGGTGATCCGGTTCATCACGGGCAAAACCCTTACCGGCGACGACGTCCGTGCCCCGCAGACACTCGCCCGTATCCTGCCGCTGATCCGGCGTGTGCATACCGATATGCCGGGTGAGGTGCGCGGCCCCGCCCTGGTGTTCTGGGTGTTCCATGTCTTGCGCGACTATGGTCATACCCTGCGCGACGGGGCGAGCCGGCATCTGCCGCGGCTGCCCGAACTGCTGGCCATCGCCGAACAGCTGGAGCGCGAAGTCGGCCCGGTCGAGATGGTCTATGGCCACAATGATCTGTTGCCTGCCAATTTTATCGACGACGGCGCCCGCATCTGGCTGATCGACTGGGATTATGCCGGTTTCAACTCGCCGCTGTTCGATCTCGCCAATCTCGCCAGCAACAATGATCTATCGGTTGAGCAGGAAGCCTGGATGCTGGAGGCCTATTACGGCAAGCCGCCAACATCAGAGCTGAAACGCAGCTATTCCGCCATGAAATGCGCCTCGCTGCTGCGCGAGACGCTATGGAGCATGGTGTCGGAAGTTCACTCCAAGCTGGCCTTCGATTATCCAGCGTATACCGCCGACTATCTCGGCCGTTTCGAGCGCGCGCTGGTTGCCCACAGCACCGGCAGCTTCTGAAACTTCCCGCAAACCGAACCGGCGGCCCGAAGGCCGCCGGATGTCTTGGGTTGCAGCGATCACCCAGTTACCCCTTCGGAGTAACCGGTTGCTGCAACTGCTTGAAGATCTGCAGGTTCGGAATGTTGAACTGCTGCTTCAGGACCGGCCCCCTTTGGAGGCCCGGCTGCTGCGGAGCCGTGTCGGACACCGGCACGCATTTCGAGCCATTCCAGCGCGCCAGCCCAGGGCATTTGCAGTTCGGCAAGTAGCCGCTTGCCGGTGCCGGGCAGACCTTCTTGACCGGCACGATGATGTTGCCGAGGCACACGCCATTGATGACGATGCCTTTGCACTTGGGCGGAGCATTGCCGCCACCCTGATTGAGGGTAATGCAATGACCATCCCAGGTCGAGCCGCGCGGGCAGCAATGCACGCCATCGACCTTGATCTCACCTTGCGGGCATTGCGGTGGCGGCGGCGTGTACGGCGGCACGCACTTGTTGCCATTGAAGGTCTGGCCGCGTGGGCAGCAATGCACGCCATCGACCTTGATTTCACCTTGCGGGCATTGCGGTGGCGGCGGCGTGTACGGCGGCACGCACTTGTTGCCATTGAAGGTCTGGCCGCGCGGGCAGCAATGCACGCCGTCGACTTTGATCTCACCTTTCGGGCATTGCGGTGGCGTGTATGGAGGTACACATTTGTTGCCATCCCACGACTGCCCGCGCGGACAGCAATGCACGCCATCAACCTTGAACTGACCTTGCGGGCATTGCGGTTTTGCCGGTGGTGAATAAGGCGGTACGCATTGGTTGCCGTTCCACGACTGTCCACGTGGGCAGCAATGCTTGCCATCGACCTTGCTTTGCCCGCTCGGGCAGGACGAGGTGGGCGGGATCGGAATGGGTACCGGCACAATCGTGCTGCCTTTGCCGCAGGTATGGTTCGACCCTTGCCGCGTGCCTTCGGGGCACTTGCATTGCGTGCCAATGCGCACCAGAGCGCCTGGGCAATCTTCGAGCCGCTCCATCTTGAAGGCGACGCAGCTGTAGCCGGGTCCGTTGCCGGGGCCGGTCATGGTCGCAGCAATGCTGGTATCGGCGCCGGCCCGCACGGCATCAACCGCCATGAAGCAGTTGAGGCCGTCCGCAGCCGGAGCACCGCCTGCCGGTGCCGCGGGCATGTGCACGACAATAGTGTGCGTATGCGCCTCATGCCCGGCGAGCGAGGCGTTGGCCTTGCAGGTGAACGGCAGCGCGGACGCCGCCGCATCGCAGTTGAGCGGCGGCGAGATCGAACTGATTGCTACGCCCTTGCTGTTGACGCCGCCCAGCGACATCAGATCGCCAACCAACAGCTGGCCGGAGAAGGACTGTTCGCTAGTGTTGGTGATCGTCACCTGGAAGGCACAGTCCTTGCCATACGAGCAGCTCTGCGGTGCCGTCTTGAGCACGGAGATCTCGCTGCCCGAACCGCCCTCGGCGCAAGACGGCGTGCCGATGGCTGCCGTGGGCAGACGGTTCGGCTGTACCATCGAGGCGCAGTTGCGGTATTTGGTCTGGCCGTTGCCGCCTGCGATGGCGATCTCGACCGAGTGCGTGGTTCCAGGTGGCAGGCTGCTGCCCGGCAGGGTACAGACGAGGTTGCTTGGCAGACCCGAGCACACGATAGCCGGGTCGTCAGGCGTCACGCTGCTGATTTGCAGTGCAGCGCCACTGCCGGTCCAGGTGCCCTGATCGGCAAAGCTGATCGTGCCGGCTAGCGGCGTGCCGCCATCATTGGTGATGGTGATGCGGCAGCTCAGGCCAACCGCAAGCTGGCTTTGCTTGCAGGTCTTTTCAATCTTCACATGGCCATCGCCGCCCGGGATGGTCGGCACCTGATCGCAATGCGGGTCATTGATGGTGGCGGTAGCCGAGGCGCTATCATCGCCAAGGACGTTGTTCTGTGGACTGCCGGGAATGGCGGAGAGAATCTTCGCCGTGTTCTTGAGCTTACACTGACCTTCCAGGACGTTGCCCGTGCTCACCAGGGCGGCGGCAAGCAGATCGATATGGCCGGTTGGCGCCAGCACGGCAGCAGCATAAGTGCACTGCCAATTGGCGCCGCCGCCAACGCAGTTCCACGGCGGTTGCGGAGCAAACACGGCAGCAGCCGGCGTCGATGCAAACGAATCGTCGATGACGATGTTGCCGTTGTAGAGGCCGGGTCCGGTGTTGGTGACGCGGATGCCGAAGATGCAGGCATAGCCCGTGCCATACTGGCTGGAACTGCGCTGACATGGCCCGGCGATCTTCTCGATCTTCAGGTTGGTCTGCTTGCCCAGGCAGCGTTCGGACGGCACATTGGCTACCGCCACGGCGTCGTCATCGCCAGGGTTGGTGTTCTGGTCCGAGCCGCCAGGGGCATAACTGATGTGCACCTTGTTCGGCACTTTGCAGTTGTCAGGCTTGATCGATCCACCCGGCACATTCACGAGCACACCAAAAGCCGTGCTCTGACCAACGTTCAAGGTCGTCGGCGGCGTGGCACAATGGTAAGTCGGCGCAGCGTCGGCGCAGGACCAGGGGGCAGGCGTGATGAAGGTTGCGGTATCGCCTGCCGGCAGCGTGTCATCGACCTTGATCACGTCGTTGTAGACGGCAGGGCCGGTGTTGGTGACGACCACCACATACAGGCACTCCCAGTCGCCGTTTTGCAGCGGCTTGCACTGCGGCTTGGCGAATTTCTGGATGCGCAGATTGGTCTTCTTGCCTTGCGGTGGCGGGCAATGCGAACCGGGGATATGGGTCGACGCAAAGCCGACGTCATCGGACCGATTGGCATCGCCATAGCCCAGCGGCCAGTCGATCTGAGCGACGTTGTCGAGATAGCAGTCGGGGAAGTCCTTGGGCAGATCGACAACCACGTCCAGCTCGGTGCTCTGGCCCGGGAACAACACGACTGCCGGGTTGAGGCACTGGGCGGCACCAGGGCCGACCGGGGCGCAGTTCCAAGGCGGCATCGGCGAGAACGTCATGATCGCGCCGGGAGGGGCGGCGGGCAGCCAGTCATCGACTGTCAACGGGCCGGCATAGATGGTGGTGCCGGTGTTGGTGATGAAGATGCGATAACTGCACAAGAAGCCCTGGCCGCCCGGAATGCAGTCCTTCGGGTCGGCGACCTTGGTCAACGTAAGGTTGAACTTGCCAGTCGGCGGCGGGATGTAGCCCGGCGGGATGCTCGGGATCAGCGTGCCGACGCTCGGCTCGCACGGCTGCCAGATCTTCACATTGCCAATATGGCCGTGAACGTCAGAATCTTCGAAGGCGCCGTCATAGTCGGTAAAGTAGCTCTGTCTCGGCGGCTGATTGGATGGCCGCACCAGGCTGCGATCCATGCCTTGCAGGCCGTGCACGATCTCGGGGCCGCCGAGGCCGCTGCCTTGACGCAGCAGTTCGCCGGTGGTCCAGACCATGCGGCCGCAGGTTCCCGGCAGCACCCGGCCGGATTGGTCATAGGCATAGCCGAGCGTCACGCCGCCATTGGTGTTGCGGTAGTCGGGCGGGAAACCGACGGCATATTCTTCGGGCGCCGGGAGCCACTTCTGCGTGATCTGGTCGAAGCGATAGCGCAGCACCACGGATTTTGCGGGTTCAGCAAACAACTTGTACGCATAGTCACCGCGCGTGGCGCCGCGTTGGGCGAGATAGAGATAGTCCTGCCCGTCGAAGGTCAGGTCCGAGATGGCATTGTTGGCCGGCGTTCCGGTGACATCGATTTCCATGCGCGGGTCGGCGCCGAAGCTGCCGTCCTGGCCGATTGAGATGGACCAGATCTGCGGCCCCTCGGCGGTGGCGTAGTACAAGCGGTCGCCATGGGCGCGCAAGCCCCAGACCATGCGGCCCTTCTGGGCATAATGCCAAGTGGCGGCGTTTTCGGAATCGAAGGCCGGGTTGCTGATGTCCAACCGGTTGGCTGGGTCATCAGCGATAGGCGGCAGACCTTGGCTCACGCGCCCTTGCGTGCCGTGATCGTAATAGCCCAGATCCGCGCCAAGCATGTCAATGCGGTGGATCATACCGGTCGAAAGATCCGAAACGAAAATCTGCCGCGACTTGGCGTGAAACGTGAGATTGCCCAGGCCTGGTCCGCTGTTGGGCTGGCCGCCGAGTTTTACGTCTGCAAACAGAGTAATTACGCCAGTGGCACCGTTGACCATCCAGATGCTGCCTGGCGTGCCACCCTTGGCCGGATCACCCCATTGGCCGGGCATCCACTGCGTGCCGGGATTGCCGGTGCGCGCGCGCGCCAGTTTGCCGGATGCATCGGGTTGCACGATCTGCAGACCAAATGCCGAGCTGGCCGACAAATAGATGTTGGGCGTGGTCGAGAGATTGCCGTCGGGCCCACGGCCGTCATCCATGGCAATGCCGAACACCTGGCCGACATCGCCGGCCTTGGCCTGGAACACGGTCGGCGAGGCGATCAACTGACCTTGTGGCGGCTGTCCGCCTGCCACGAGGTCCTGCAGGCGCATGGAGGCGCCGTTGAGATCGATAAACAGGTTGTCGAGCGGGTCGCCGCTAGCGGCAGGCGTTGCCGATGGCGCGGTGCCCGAGAACCCAGTGATGATGACGTTACCCTGGTGCAGGATGGGCGTCTGGGCGTGCGCAGCCGGCGCGATTAAAACGGCAGCGATGACGGTCGCGGCAAGTGCGGCCAGGCCGCGTCGAAACATGCCGGCCATTGAACGGGTGGCACGGAGATCGGAAGCCTGATCGACCAGCATGGTTGCCCTCATCGCATCGCGCCAATTGCCCGGCCTTGGCGGCTGAACGCTGGGCTGCGGCGCCGACTCTGGGCCGTGCGCCGATTCCCTGCTGCGCCTAGGTGTAGGTCCATATCGTAACTTAAACCATAAGCCACGCGAGAGCGACGCGGGCCCGGTGCTCTGGTTGTTTGCGAACAGATTGATTGGCATGGCATATTTCCGATCCGCTGGTGTGGAAAAACTCTGGGTGTTCGAGGGCGCTGCAGGTGACATTGCGCGGCGATGTCGAGACACCTCGCCAACCGGTTCGTCGCCGCGGCGGCCTAAGAGGTTCACCGTTGGATCTGGATGATCGCTAACGAGCCTGTGGCTTGGCGCTTGCACCGCAGTTACCCTTGCGTGCATCTTGTGGTGCTCGCATTGAACCCAATCCTCCCCCGCCGCGACCAACAACACGCAAGATGACTGCCCATGAGTGAGCCGATCTCGGACAATGACTTGCTTGCCCGGCTCGCCAAGGGCGATCAGCGCGCGATGCCGATGTTGTTTGCACGGCACCGCACGCGCGTTTTCAGATTCGTGCTGCGGCGTGTGCGCAGCGAAGCCATCGCGGAGGAACTGGTGAACGAGATCTTTTTAGCGGTCTGGCAACAGGCGGGTCGTTTCGAGGGTACGTCCTCGGCGACCACCTGGATGCTGTCCATCGCCCACAACAAAGCTGTGAGTTCGCTACGTAAAAAGCGCGACGAGGGGCTCGACGAGGGCGTGGCCGAGGCCATTCCCGACGACAGCGATTCGGCCGAGACGACGCTGGCCAAGGGCGACAAGGCGGCTGCGCTGCGGCTGTGCCTCAATAAATTGCCCGATGATCAGCGCGTCGTGATGGACCTGGTCTATTATCATGAGCAAAGCGTCAAAGAGGTCGCCGTGGTGCTGGGCATTCCCGAGGCAACGGTGAAAACGCGCATGTTCTATGCGCGCAAAAAGCTCTCAGAGATGCTGAAATCAGCCGGCGTCGACAGGGGATGGCCATGAGCGATCCAGCCATCACAGAGATGGGCCGTGAGGACATCGAGATGCTGCTGCCGTGGTTTGCCATCGGCAAGCTCGATGCTGCCGAGCAGCAGCTGGTCGAGGCGTATCTGGCGAGCCATCCCGAGATGCGCCGGCAACTTGATTTGATCGAAGACGAACGCACCGGGACGACCGTCAACAACGAGGCGATGGGCGCACCGCCTGCCGATGCCTTGGCTCGGCTGATGAGCGAGATTGAGAACCGCTCGCTGGCCAAACGTTCGGGTTTCTCGATGTTGTCGGGGTTGGTGCAAGGCGGGATCGACTGGCTCGGCAGCCGGCAGGCGTTGGTGCCGGTGGCAGCTGCTGCGGCCGTCGCCATACTGCTGCAGGCAGGTACTATCGGCGCGCTGTTATGGAATGGAGGGGCAAACCTGCCCGTTGGCAAGGTTTCCCATACGGCTTCGGCGCCGTCGGCGCCAGTGGCGGACAAATTGGGCAGCTATGTCATCGTTCAGTTTGCTCCGGGGGCCACTTCGCTGCAGATTGAACAGACTTTGCAGCCGCTAGGCATCAGCATCGTCGAAGGTCCAAAGGCGAGCGTTTACCGTCTGCGGCTGTCGGACAATGTGCTGAGCGACGCAGAACGTGACCTGCTGATGACGGCATTGCGCTCGAGCAGCGACGTGGTCAAGTTTGTCGCGCCGGCTGGCCCCTGATGGGAGGAGATGTCCGATGATGCGTTTGATCCATGGCGGGCTGGCGGCAGGTTCACTGACAGCGATCCTGGTCTTGGCCAGCACACCGTTCGCTGGCGCCGCCTCTACCGACAGCCCGGCCTTGCCCGATGCGGCGGCCCTGTTGGCCTATGCGCGCTCGCTGCCGCCCAGCAGCGGGCCCACCAACACCAGCACGGGTCCGGGCGGTGCAACGCTGCCTGGTTTGGGCACAACGGGTCCAGCGACAACTGAGGGTGGGCAACTGGGCGGAACCGAGCCAGCCGGCCGGGGGACTGGGCAACTGCCAGCCATTGCACCATTGCCGACGCTGACGGCCGGTCGGTTCAGGCCCAAGGAGGTGATCGTGCTGCTGCAACCCGGCGCTACTGTCGACACGGCGCGGGGGCTGGCGCAGGCTTTCAGCCTGCAACTTGAAGTATTCGTGCCGTCGCGTCTGCTGGGAACGCCGTTGGTACGCTTGCGGATTGCCGATGGGCGCTCGGAGGCGGCGGTTACCGCCGCGCTCAGAGGCGATCCGCGCGTGCGGGCGTCGCAACGCAACTTCATCTACGCTCCGGCAACGGATCAAACGTCACGCAAGTCGGCGTTGCCGCAATATGCCCTGGACGTCATGGGGGTCGAGGCCGCGCAATCCGAGGCCCACGGGCGACGGCGACCGGTTATCGCAATCATCGATACCGGCATCGACGATTCTCACCCCGATCTGTTGGGCAGCGTGCTTGATCGCTTCGATGCCGTCGGCGACGGAAACTGGGATACCGGTCCGCATGGCACGGGCATCGCGGGTATCATTGCCGCGCACGGCCAACTGATCGGCATCGCCCCCGAGGCAACCGTTTTGTCCATTCGCGCCTTTCCGGCCGGCACTGGTGCGGCCGCTGAAGCGACGTCCGAGGCATTGGTCCGCGGCTTGGACTGGGCCACCGAACAGCGCGCCGACGTCATCAATATGAGTTTGGCGGGGCCGGAAGACCCGTTCGTCGATGCCGCCGTGACCCAGGCTATTGCTGAGGGTTTCATCGTGGTGGCGGCTGCCGGCAATGACGGGCCAGGCTCCCCACCTGCACATCCTGCGGCGGTGAAAGGTGTTATCGCCGTGACCGCAACCGATCAGCAGGATAGCCTGTTTTCCGGCGCAAATCACGGTGCCTATATCAGTCTGGCGGCGCCCGGGGTCGACATTCTCTCGGCGTCGACGGGCGGCGGCTACAACCTGGCGACGGGCACCTCGCAGGCCGCGGCCAATGTCAGCGGAGTGATCGCTTTGCTGCGCTCGATCCGTCCCAATCTGACGCCAGCTGCAGCGCTCTCTCTGGTCGAGCGCAGCGCAAAGGATCTTGGCACTCCGGGCACGGACGACAGTTTCGGCGCTGGCCGCATCGATGCGACTGCGGCGCTAAAGGCGCTGGAGAGTGGTCAGCAGGCGTTGCAGTAGGAAATGGGCAGTAGGGCAGTCGTGGCGCAACACTGTCGTCCCGTGCCTTCAAATCTTCTGATTATACACGCCGATCTCTGTGATCCCTGACAGATGCGCATCGATCTCGGCAAAGATCGCGCGCATGTTGGCCTCTGAGGTCGGGCTCTCGACCACGATCACCAGTTCCGGTTTGTTGGACGAGGCGCGAACCAAGCCCCAGGTGCCGTCTTGCAACGTCAGGCGGATACCGTTGACCGTCACCACGTCGCGAATTTTCTGACCGGCCACCAGCTCGCCACGCTCGGCTTTGCCACTGAAATGCGCGATCACGCCGTCCACGACTTGGTACTTGACCTCGTCGCCGCACTTCGGCGACATGGTTGGCGAGCCCCAGGTCTTGGGCAGCGCGTTCTTGAGGTCCGCCAGGCTCTTGCCGGGACTGCGATCGAGCATCTCCAGCACGGCTAGGCCCGAGATGAAGCCGTCGTCATATCCCCGCCCGAGTGGGGCCGAGAAAAAGAAGTGTCCGGATTTCTCGAAGCCGACCAGCGTGCCGTGCTCGTGATTGTAGCGTTTGATGTAACTGTGGCCGGTCTTCCAATAGGCGGTTTGCGCCTTATTGGCGATCAGCACTGGATCGGTGCTGAACAGACCGGTCGATTTGACGTCGACCACAAAGCGCGCGTCCTGGTGCAGCGCCGAGATATCGCGCGCCAGCAAGACGCCCACCTTGTCGGCGAAGATTTCGTGGCCCTCGTTGTCGACCACGCCGCAACGGTCGCCGTCGCCGTCAAAGCCAAGGCCGAGATCCGCCTTGTGCTCCAGCACCGCGGCGCTGATAGCGTGCAGCATGTTCATATCTTCAGGGTTCGGATTGTAACGCGGGAAACTGTGGTCGAGATCGCAATCGAGCGGGATAACCTCGCAACCGATGGCTTCCAACACTTTCGGCGCGAAGGCTCCAGCCGTGCCATTGCCACAGGCCGCGACCACCTTGATGCGACGCGTGAGCTTGCCGCGCTTGGCGAGGTCTGCGCAATAGCGATCCACCAGATCGGCGACATAGCGGTAGCTGCCACCATCGCGCGTCTCGCCGGCGCCGGACAGGACAATCTCTTTCAGTTCCTGCATCTCTTCGGGACCGAAAGTGAGCGGCCGCTGCAGACCCATCTTGATGCCGGTCCAGCCATTGTCATTGTGGCTGGCGGTGACCATTGCAACGCCTTCGACCTGCAACTCAAATTGCGCGAAATAGGCCATCGGCGACAACGCGAGGCCAATGTCGTGCACCTCGGCGCCGCCCGCCATCAGGCCGCCCATCAGCGCCTGCTTTACGGCAGCCGAATAGGAGCGGTAGTCATGAGCGACCACAAAGCGCGCCGGGACGCCACGGCGGCGCGACAGTGTCGCCAGCCCGAGCCCGATCGCCTGTAAGCCCATCAAATTGATTTCGGTGGGGAACAGCCAGCGCGCATCGTACTCCCGAAAGCCCGTTGGCTTGACCAGGGGCGTGCGCTCGAAATCGAAGCTGTTGGGTTTCAGATCGGCGCGGGGTTTTGGAAACATGCGGGCTCCTGCACTGAAACGAGGCAATTTGGGAAAAATACGATTCGCGTAACCGCGCTACTGCACCAGTACCAATTCCTGGCCGCGAATGTCGATGTGGCTGAGGCGGCGCAGGAAACTCATCCCCAGCAGGGTCTGGAACAGCTTGCCGGGTTCGGCCACGAAGGCCTGCACGTCGCGGATCTCGATGTCGCCGATCTGCACTCGGTCGAGCGTCACCGGGGCGATGCGAGCGGTGCCGTTGGCGGTCTGCGAGTCCATCGTGAAATCAGCATCGCTCAGTCGCAGGCCGATCGAACGGGCATCCTCATAGCTCAGTGCAACGCCGGTTGCACCTGTATCGACCACGGCATTGATGGTACGGCCGTTGACTTCGACATCGGAAAAGAAATGTCCACCCTCGGCGGCCTGGATATGCACTTCTCCGCCGGTAGGGTTAGTCATGCCATTGCCGGAAGACGCCGCATCCGAAGTACTATCGGAGGTTCCGGCATAGCTGCCGACCACTGCGCGGGTGACGGCGCGAATGTCGGTGAAATAGTAGACGCAGGCAAACACCACGGCGCCGATGAACAGCCAGCCGACGGCTTCACGTGCGAAGTTCGATGCACCGGCTGAAACACGCATGCGTGCTGATCCGAAAGAGCCTGCTAGGGACGCCAGCCGCCTCAACCACGCAGCGACAGAAAATTCCCGGAAAACTCATATGACTTCAATCGGCTTAAAAAACTCATACCGAGCAGGCTGCGGTCCAGTTTTCCCGGCTGGAGAACCAACGCATCGACATTGCCGACGCCGACTGGCCCGATCAGGACGCTCTGCAGTTTGACCGGCGCGGCAAAGGCCGATCCGTTAGCGGTTTCCACCGGCACGCTGTAGTTCAACTTGGCGGTATCGATGCCGAGCTGCTGGGCATCGATAGCGCGCAGCACAACGGTGGTGGCGCCGGTATCGATGACCATCTCCACCGCCTCGCCGTTGACCACGGCATGCACGACGAAGTGTCCGCCCGGCTGCCGGCGCAAGCGCACCATGCGCTCGGTCTCGACTGGCGCAGGCACGTTCAGCGTGCTGCCCTGCGGCGCGACCATGGCGATCAGATCGTCGGTGAGTTGAGGCAGTTCGCTGCGATAGGAGTAGAGTAACGCGGCTCCGGCCGCGATGCCGGCCCACATCAGCAGATCGCGCGCGGCCAGTCCAATCCGCCCCTGATAGCGGCGGAACAGTGGCATGGCGATGACGATCAGCAGCGCCACCGCAAAGGCCGCCGCTGCCAGCTGTGCCGGCCCATAGCCGAACAGGCTGCCGGCATCGCTGCGCAGCACGATGGCAAAGGCTGCCAACACCAGCAGTATCAGGGCAACCCAACCGGCCAAGTTACTCTCCCTGCAGGGCGGATCGGCGCCTGCGGCCCTCGATGACCACAATGATGGCGCGGCGCCCGGGTTCATCCAAGCTCGACCAGCGCGCGATCTCATCGATGCTGCGCCAGCAGCCCTCGCACAGACCTGTGGCGTCATTCAGATGGCAGATGTCGATGCAAGGCGATGGCTTCGGGTGGTCTGTGGACATGGGTCAGCTGCGGTTGGCATCGCAAAGGATGCGTCAGGGCATGGTGCGATGGCACGGATGCTGCGGCAGTTTAGCAGGTCTTGCCCTGCGGAACCAACGGGCCCGCGGTGCGCCGAAGTCAGGCCGCAGGTTGGATCTGGGCGCGCGCAAGTTTGCGCAGACGCGCCACGGCTGCGGTCGGCACCGGCTGGATCGGAGCGACGGGTTCGACGGCCGGTGCGGACGGCATTGAGCGGGCCGTTCTGCGCTGACGTAGCGGAGTGGCGACCGTCATTGGCGCCGACACAGCCGTCGCAGGCCGCAACACTCGGTGCGGTGGCAAGGTTACGATGGCTTGCGTGCCGACCCTGAGTTCGCTCTCAAGGCGGAAACTGCCGCCATGCATCTCGACCAGGCTTTTCACGATCGGCAGCCCCAGACCCGTGCCGCCCTCGGCCGACTGATAGGCGAGCGATCCTTGGCCGAACGCCTGCATGACGCGGGGCAGTTCCTCCTTGGGAATGCCCGGTCCGGTATCCTTGACGCTGAAAACCTGCCCGCCATCGGGGGTTCGCGCGACCTGCAGCCGGATGCTGCCACCAGGCGGCGTGAACTTGAGCGCGTTCGACAGCAGGTTGAGTGTAATTTGCCGCAATGACTTCTCGTCTGCCCACAGCGATGGCAAGTCCGCCTGGCAGTCCTCAATGATTTTCAGTTGCTTGCTTTCGGCGCGCAGCTTCAACAGTCGATGGCAATCCTCGACTACCGCCTTCAGGCTGACCGGTTCCGGTCGCAACTCATATTTTCCCGCCTCGATACGCGAGAGATCGAGAATATCATTGATCACCTGCAGCAGATGTTTGCCGCTGGAGTGGATGTGTTCGGCATAGTCCCGATAGGTCTTGTTGCCGATCGGTCCCATCATCTCGGTCATGGTGACTTCCGAAAAGCCGAGGATGGCATTCAGTGGTGTGCGCAACTCATGGCTGATGTTGGCCAGAAAGCGCGATTTGGCGAGGTTGTTGGCTTCGGCCCGCCGCCGCGCCTCGTCGGAGATGGCTTTGGATTCTTCGAGTTGTGCGATCAGCGCGTCCTTTTCGGCGCGGAACTCCAGCATATTGGCAACGGTGACATTGAGACCCTTGGCCAGGAAGATGAAGTAGATATGGATGCCGACCGCCATGGCAGCCAGGGCCCAATAGAAGGGTTCGTGCTGGGCGCCAAAGCGAATAATCAAGCCGACGGTCAGCGGTATCGTGCCGGCATAGACGATCGGCAGCACCGTCGAGGCAAACAGCAGCCGAAGGGTCAAGACAACGATGAGTGCTGCAAAGACAAAGACGTGCGCCGAGTGATCGACCGGCCGGAAGCCGACCAGAGCCACGCCCGCCCAGGCTAGACCGTACAGCGTTTCGGCTGCGATCAGCTTGTTCTGCCAGGCGCCGACGTCGACGCTCGTGCGCGGCTCGTTGACAAAGTTGCGGCAAAGCCGGGTCAGGCCGGATCGCGCCGCCAACAGCACGGCGAGCCAGATCAGCGGTTCGCGCGGGTTCGCCCAGTACATCGAGGCAAGCGCGATGATAATCGCAAGGAGCGGTATAGTGACGCTTGCGCCCAGCTCGTTGCGCGCGAACATCAGCAGCAGTTCATAGTCGAACTCTGGCTTCGTGTGCTGGCCCTGGGTCAATTGCTGGCGAACCAGGCGAGCACTCTCAGCGCCTCCGCCGCTGGTTTTGCGGAGGCGTGGCACGCTATCGAGGGTGGCCGGGCTGCTCATGAGCCTTTGACAGGTGTAATGATGCGCAAGTCCGGCTGGTCGCGGAACGATCTGGAGCCGGTTGCTGAAGTGTTAATCAAAAAGCATAAAAAAGTGTTTAAAAAGAGTGGCTTCAAGGATACGGCTTATAGTTCGGTGGAGGATTATTCGATGGTGGCGCGGTGACCGATCTGGCCCGACTGCTGGCCGAAATCGGTACCTGTCGGCACTGCGTCGAGCACCCGACCAGATCGCCGCTGCCGCATCAGCCACGGCCGGTGCTGCGGGCGAGCGTGACGGCCCGCATCGCTATTTGCGGGCAGGCCCCTGGGACCCGCGTGCACGCCTCGGGCATTCCGTTCACGGATCCCTCGGGCGACCGTCTGCGGGACTGGATGGGCGTGAGTTCAGACGAGTTCTACGACCTGGGGCGCATCGCCATTGTGCCGATGGGGTTCTGTTTTCCCGGCCTCGATGCCAAAGGGAGCGATCTGCCGCCGCGCGGCGAGTGTGCACCGCTGTGGCGTGCCCGAGTTCTAGCGACCATGCCCGCGCTGAAACTGCTGCTGCTGGTTGGCAGTTACGCCCAAGCCTGGCATCTGCCGAACGAGAAAGGAACGATGACCCAAACCGTGCAGGCCTGGCGCCGGCATCTGAGCCGGAGCCGAGCCATTGCCGCCCTGCCATTGCCGCATCCGTCCTGGCGCAACAGTGGCTGGCTGAAGAAGAACCCCTGGTTCGGCGATCAACTGCTGCCGGAGCTGCGTACGAGAGTGCGGGAATTGCTCAAGACATAGCGTTAGGTTCGCACAACACGGCAAAACTGTGATAGATTGAGAACGATATTCCAATTTTGGCGGCGAAACGGCGGAGACGGATGTGGCGGTGCTCGACGACATGGACCTGAAAATCCTGCGCATCCTGCAGGAGGATTGCACCGTTCCAGTCGCCGATATCGGCAAGCGCATTGGCCTCTCGACCACACCGTGCTGGCGGCGCATCCAGAAGCTGGAAGAGGATGGTGTCATCCGCCGCCGCGTGGCGCTGCTGGAACCATCGGCAATCAATGCCGGCGTCACAGTGTTTGTCGGCATCACCACCAACCAGCATACCAAGGAGTGGCTCGAACGCTTCCACGGCGCGCTGGCCGACTTTCCCGAGGTGGTCGAGTTCTACCGCATGAGCGGCCAAGTCGATTACATGCTGCGCGTGGTGGTGCCCGATATCGGCGCCTATGATGCCTTCTATAAAAAACTGATCGCTAAGATCGAAATTTCCGATGTCAGCTCGTCGTTCGCCATGGAACAGATCAAGTTTACGACGGCGTTGCCGCTGGAATTCGCCCAGCGCTCGGTGCCGAAGAAGCGCGAAAAGGCGGCGCGCTAACTTCGGACGACTTTTCGGATTAACCTTTCGTTAACCGCAGCAGCCCAGCCTTGATGATCGAGCCATCATCACGAGGGAGTCCGCCCATGAGTTTGCGTTTGACGCCCAGCCTCAACCGAGTGCGAAACGATACCGGCCGCATCGCCTTTTGCGGCCCAACGGTGTTGTCGGCCATCACGGGCTATCCGATCAGCCGCGTCGAGCAGATCATCCATCAGCATCGCGCCGATCCGGCCGAGGCCAAGAAGATCATCGAGGGCACCTATCCCAACGAGGTGCGCGATGCGTTGGCGGTGTTCGGCCATTCCATGGATCAGACCGAGGATTTCATGAACCTGGAGCGCAAGCAGCGCCCGACGGTGTGGAGTTGGATGCAACTACCGCGCAGTGCCTTCAGCTACTACATCCTGGCCGTGCATATCCGCAGCGAGGGGCACTGGATCTGCATCCATGGCGCCAAGATTTGCGACACCTACACCGAAGGTCGCTGGAAATTCGGCGCTGACGGTCCACATCGCGGCGCGCGCATGATGGGCGTCTACCGGGTGCGCCGGGTTGAGGATGTGGTCGTCGACGCGTTGCCGCTGGCGTCCAAGTCCGTGCCCCCGCAAGGGCGAAGCGCGAACGCAAATCGGCAAGTCCCGGTGAGCGTCCGGACCGCCGCGTGAGGGTCGGCTGAACACAACCCTTGATTGTGTTTTTACCACTGCTGCATGCGGCCAAAGTCGCGCAACCGCGATTCAGATCTTGGTAAGATCTGTCGCCTTAATGTCCGCTTGCAAACCCGACCCTGACGCCTGCTGGGCATTCTTCGGTCTGGTCTGTTCTTTCCTAGGTTTAACTTGGCGGCCTACGTGGCCGCCTTTCTTTTTTCAGCCCCGGCGCCTTGTTGTCCGGGATGCATGCGCCGATTGATTTTGAGACCGTAGTCGCAATCACTGGTTGTGAGAACTAGGGGATTACCTGGAGTCGGCTGGGCTCGCGTCAGGCATTGTGTCGCAACCGCTGCAGTCCGGCATCGAGATCGTCTTTCAGATCCGCCGTGTCCTCGAGGCCGATATGCAACCTGAGGCAGGTCTGGCCGGCATAGGCCGATCGGGTCGCCGTGCGGTAGTGCGCCGGGTCAAAGGGCACGACGAGGCTTTCATAGCCGCCCCAGGAATAGCCCATGCCAAACAGCTTTAATCCGTCCAGCATGCTGGCCAAGCTGGCATGCGGGACCGGTTTGAGGACGATGGAAAACAGGCCTGACGCGCCGCTGAAATCGCGTTTCCAGAGCTCGTTACCGGAAAATCCGGGCAGTGCTGGGTGCAGAACCGCCTCGACCTCTGGACGCTGCTGCAACCATTGCGCCATCTCCAGGCCCGCCGCATGGTGCTGGCGCAAGCGTAGCTCCATCGTGCGCAGGCCGCGTAAGCCCAGGAAGATTTCCTCCGATCCGGCGCAATCGCCGATTGCCCAATGCATCTTTTGCAACTGTTTTGCGGCCCGTTCGCCGGCCGTCAGAATGCCCAGCATGGCATCGGCATGGCCCACCACATACTTTGTGCCAGCATGGATGGACACGTCCACGCCGTGCACGAAAGGCTTGAAGTAAAGAGCTGTGCCCCAGGTGTTGTCCATCAACAGCCAGATTTCGCGGGCGCGGCAGGCGATGGCAATGGCCGGGATATCCTGCACCTCAAAGGTCTGCGAGCCAGGGCTCTCGGTATAGACCAGCTTCGTATTCGGGCGAAACAGCTCGGCGATACCACCACCGATCAGCGGATCGTAGTAGGTGACGCTGACGCCAAGGCCTGACAACACATCATCACAGAACATGCGCGTCGGCCGGTAGCAGGTGTCGACCACCAGGATATGGTCGCCAGCCTTGGCAAAGCTCAGCAGCGCCGTGGTCACGGCGGACAGGCCCGACGAGGTCAAGAAGGTGCGCGTACCGCCCTCCAGCGCGCACAGCGCATCCTCCAGCGCCCGCATGGTCGGGTGGCCCTTGCGGCCATAGGTGTAGGTCTGCTTGCCGGATTCGAGCGTGGCGAGGTCCGGGAACAGCACCGTCGAGCCGCGATA
Organism: Hyphomicrobiaceae bacterium; assembly: GCA_031367715.1. GTDB lineage: Bacteria > Pseudomonadota > Alphaproteobacteria > Rhizobiales > Hyphomicrobiaceae > JANYHF01. The sequence continues at coordinate 51,656 of JANLQJ010000286.1, forward strand.
GACCGGCGGATTGACGAAGCCGTGCTGGGCCGACGGGTCGCGTCCGGTGTGGATGATGGCTGTGGCTGGGCGCAGCCCTGCGTGTTCCTCTTTAGCATTATCGTTCGACATCAAGCCGGTCCTGTCACAAATGGATTGGCGGGATCGCGGCCCCATTCCGCCCACGAACCGTCATAGACGGCGGTGTCCTGACGGCCGAGCACCGCGAGGGCCAGTGCCACCATCGAGGCTGTAACACCCGAGCCGCAGCTCGCCACCACGGGCTTGGCCGCATCGACGCCTGCCGCCGCCAGCGCCACCCGCAGGTCAGTTTCGGATTTCAAAGTCCCATCGGCGTTCAGCAATTGCGTGAACGGCACATTCCGCGCGCCCGGAATGTGCCCTTGTGTCAGGCCGGGTCGTGGTTCGGGCTGTTCGCCGGTGAAGCGTGCGGCGGGCCGAGCATCGATCAGTTGCGCGCCCGGCTGCCCGATCAGTCCGCGCACGTCGTCCAGGCTGCGCACCATGCCGGTATTGCGGCGCACCGTGAAGGTCTGCTCCGGCCGCTTGCGGGCCGGGCCGGCCTCGACGGCGCCGCCGTCCGCCATCCAGCGCGGCAGTCCGCCGTCCAGCAGCGCGACATTGTCGTGCCCCATGACGCGGAATGTCCACCACACTCGCGCGGCGCTGAACAGGCCCTTGGTGTCGTAAACCACGACGCGGGTGCCATTGCTGATGCCCATCTTGCCAACCGCAGCAGCGAACTGAGCATCCGACGGCAGCATATGCGGCAACCCGCTATCGGTATCGGCGATGGTGTTGATGTCAAAGAACTGGGCGCCAGGGATGTGCTGTTGCGGAAACTCGGCCGCAGCATCGCGATTCTCTGGCGGCAGATGCCACGAGCCATCGAGAATTGCCAGATCGGTATCGTTCAGGTGTTCGGCCAACCAGGTGGTTGAAACCAGCCACTTGCTTGTCTTGAGCATCATGAAAACTCCACCCGGATGCGGCGATTGATGGCGCCTTTCTTCTCGATCTTGGTGACGGTGGCGCGGCCGATCTCGCTCGTCGAGGCGACATGCGTTCCGCCGCAAGGTTGCAAGTCGACGTCGCCAATTGCTACCAACCGCACACGTCCACGCCCCATCGGTGGCTTCACCGACATGGTACGGATCAGTTCCGGCCGTGCCGCCATTTCCTGGTCCGTTATCCAGCGATGGCTGACTGGGTGATTGCCGGCGACCAGCGCGTTGATCTTGGCGGTCAGTTCGTCCTTGTCGAGCGTCGAGTCCGGAATGTCGAAATCCAGCCGCCCCTCGGCCTCGCCGATCTGCCCGCCCGTGACAGGGAACGGAACCAGCGAGCACAACAGGTGCAGGCCAGTGTGTGCGCGCATCAGTTTGAATCGGCGCATCCAATCGAGGGCGCACTCAACGGGTTCACCCACTGCCGGCACCGCCTGCCCCTCGGCCGGCACATGTACGATAGTGATCTTGTCGGCATCGTAGACCGTCGTTGCGATCGTCAGAGAGCTGCCGTCTTGGCGTTTGAGAACGCCGGTATCGCCCGGTTGGCCCCCGCCAGTGGCATAGAACACCGTGCGGTCCAGTACCAAGCCGCCGCGGTCAGTTATGGCAACGACCTTGGCCGGGCAGTTCTGCAGGTAGGCGTCTTGGCGGAACAGGTCGGTGGTCATGGGATCATCACTGTTTGATTTTGTGGCACGGACGTCATCGCGTAGCGGCGGCTTGCGGCCGCCCTCTCAATGCGGAGCAC
>JANLQJ010000288.1:0-12221 GCA_031367715.1 Hyphomicrobiaceae bacterium
AATCCGTCCCCCAAGCAGGCCACGATCAAACGTCATTTCGTCTGGCAAGTAGGAATTGAACATCGCATTGTCGATCTGGCAGACAATCGGCGTTATCTCCGGGATGCCCATAGCGATGGCAAGTTCGTGAAACATACAGCGCGTAATCTTGATTTCAAAACGCTGCGCCGTGCGCTCCACGACTTCCATCTTGTTCCAGCGAACCAGGCCAGTGCGGTTGTTCTCGATCTCCAGTTCCGAAAAATTCTGAAAGTTCCGTTCTTTGTGAACAGTATCGAACTGGAGGTTTTGGGCGGCCGTCCCGCCGGTCAACAGCGCAACACGCATGATTTCGAAGGCTCGGTGCTGGCCGATTTTCTTCTTCAAGCTTAGATACACCCAAACTGGCAACGCAGCGAGATCGATCAGTTCACGCGGAAATCGCGGATCGATTGTCCTCTTGAATCCACCTAGCGTAAGTTTGCACCAAAACAGAAACACTCTTGGGAACCGAATCTCCTTCCCAATCATGTAAAGCAACAGCGGCGTTGTGATCTGCTTCATGTCGAATACGGGAGCCATGGTCATCTCTCCACTCGATTCGAAATCAACCTCGGTGCTTCCCGTTGGGCGTTTGCCGACACCACTGGCGCTTTGGCGCTTGCTGGAGCTTCCAACACCCTCGGTGCCGCCGTTGGATTCGACGAGGCTGCCAAGTCTGACTTACTGGGAGCCGCTGGCTTCCCGGTCTGCCGGATGCCCGTCAGCCTGGTCCGCTTCAGCATCAGGGCGTTGACGGCGACGACCGCCGAGCTGCCCGACATTGCGATGGCCGCGACGGTCGGGCTCAGCAGGAAAGGATAGAGCACGCCAGCAGCGAGGGGGAAGGCGACGACATTGTAGCCGACGGCCCAATAGAGATTCTGATGCATTTTGCGCAATGTTGCGCGCGACAGCTCGATGGCGCCCACCACGTCGAAGGGATCGCTCTTCATCAGCACGATGTCTGCGCTCTCCATCGCCACATCCGTTCCAGCGCCAATCGCAAAGCCAACATCGGCCTGGGTCAAGGCGGGCGCGTCGTTGACGCCGTCACCGACCATGCCGACCTTCTTGCCTTGCGCCTGGAGTTCCTTGACTTTGCTCGCCTTGTCGCCGGGAAGGACGTTGGCGAATACCGTGTCGATACCCATGCTCTTGGCGATGCGATCGGCCGTGCCCTGATTGTCGCCCGTCAGCATCGCGACTTCGACGCCGCGGGCGCGCAGGGCCTTGATGGCCGCGACGGCCGTCGGCCGCACCGCGTCCGCGATCGCGATCAGACCCACCAGTTTGCCGCCGACGGCCAGATGCACAACCGTCCGTCCCGCGCCTTGCAGGTCTTCGGATTTTGCTCCGAGTGCGCCCAGATCGATGTTGTTCTCGGTCATCAGCCGTTTGTTGCCGAGCAGCGCTGGTTTGCCGTCGACGTCGGCCTTGGCGCCCTTGCCTTCGATGTTGGTGAAACCGGTTGCTTTGGGCACGGTGAGTTTGCTGGCCCGGCGCACAATCGCTTGCGCCAGCGGATGGTCGGATCCGGCGTCAACGCTGGCTGCCCAAGCCAAGAGTTGCGCCTCGGTGGCGCCGTCGGCGACCACCAGGTCGACCACCTCGGGCTTGCCCATAGTCAGTGTACCAGTCTTGTCGAAGATGACGATGTTGAGCTTGGTCGCGTCCTCCAGTGCCGAGGCGTTCTTGAACAGGATACCGTTCTTGGCGCCGAGGCCGGTCCCGACCATGATCGCCATGGGCGTCGCCAAGCCGAGCGCGTCGGGGCAGGCGATCACAAACACAGTAATCATCAGGCCAAGCGCGAACAGCAGTGGCTGGCCGAGTACAAAGTACCAAACACCGAATGTCAGTAGGCCAACGACAATTGCGGCCAGCACCAACCACTGGGCAGCCCGATCGGCAAGGAGCTGTGACGGCGCCTTGGAGTTCTGCGCTTCCTGCACCAACTTGACGATCTGGGCGAGCGCGGTATCGGCGCCGACCTTGGTGGCGCGATACTGGAATGTACCGTTCTTGTTGATGGTGGCCCCGATGACGGTGTCGCCGGCCTTTTTTTCCACCGGCATGGACTCGCCCGTGAGCATCGACTGGTCAACGAGCGAGGCGCCTTCCGAAATCGTTCCATCAACCGGGATCTTGTTGCCTGGCCTGATCACGATCGTATCACCGGCGATGACCTCGGCCGTCGGTACTTCGACTTCCTTGCCGTCGCGCAGCACGTTCGCCTTGGGTGGAGCCAGATCCATCAGCGCCCGGATGGCTTTGGATGCGCCGGCGCGCGCCCGCATCTCGAGCCAATGGCCGAGCAAGATGAAGACCAGCAAGAGCGCCGACGCCTCGTAGAATTGCTGGCCGCCATAAACGAAGGTCGAGCCGACGCTAAACAGATAGCCGGTGCCGACCGAGAGGACGACGAGGACCGCCATGTTGGCGACGCCGGCCCGGAGCGCGCGGTAAGCGGCGACGATGAACGGCCAGACCGGATAGAGGATGGCGCCGCTGGCCAGAATGAACAGCACGAGATCGAGCCGCAGACCGAAGGGTGGCGGGATCTTGATGAAGTCCATACCCATCGGCGACAGGAAGAAGATTGGGACCGTGAAACCGAGTGCGATGTAAAAGCGGTTGCGCATGTCGCGCACCATCGCCTGCATATCGCCGCCAGCGCCGTGCCCCATCTCCTCAGCCATGGCATCAGTCTTTTCCCCGCCATGAGTCTTGTGAGTCGCCATGTCGCCGGCCCGCTTGTGCCCTGTCCGGCCCGGCATGGGGTGGTCTTGACAGATGTGCTTGGGCAGAGCTTCGCCGGCGCAGTGAAAGCCGCATTCCTTTATCGCCGCTTGCAGGGTGCCAAGGTTTGTCTTGGTCGGGTCGTAGTCCACCGTCGCCAAGCCATTGACAGGATTGACCGAAACGGTATCGACACCAGCTATCCGCCGGAGCTGCTTCTCAATCCCTGGCGCTCCAAGCACGGAGTACAGACCGCCGACCTCAAGGGTGCTAGTGGTCATGGCTGCTATCCTTCCGCCTGGTAAGTGAGTTGCTGTCAAGGGCACTCGAAGTGTTCGTGGGGTTTGGGGCAACCGGAGAGATCATCCGTTCGCTGCTCTGCACCGTGACTAAATGGCAGCGATAACCCGCTTCAACTTTTCGGTGACTGATTTAGCAATCGTTTTGAGCACAGGATTTCCCACATGCTCCATGGATACTTCCGGGTTGATGGCTGCAACGCTGATCTGGCCGCCTCCAAGATCCTGTACGATCACATTGCAAGGCAGCATGGTTCCGATCTTGTCATCGGCCGTCAAAGCCTGGTGCGCTAGCGAAGGATTACACGCGCCAAGGATCCGATACTCACGAAAATCAATGTCGAGTTTTTTCTTCATCGTCGCTTTGACGTCGATCTCGGTGAGGACCCCGAATCCCTCGGCTTTGAGTGACTGGGTGACACGATCTATAGTTCCGGAGAATCCACCGTTTACGGTTCTTTCGATATAATATTGCATACGGACACCTCATCACGGTTGACTTCAACGCTGTGTTCCGAATTACGATTTTCGGCCACGCCTCGCTAGAAACACGATGCCTGCGACGATCACCAGCAGGAGAATAATGCCTCCCCCGCCAAACCCGTTCATTCCCCAGCCCATGCCCCAGCCATCGTTTCCGTTCATCATTTTGGCACTCCACGATATTGCATTCAGGTCGTCGCTTGGCCGCCAAGCTGCAGCAGGTTGTTAGCCCTGAACTATCAGTTGCAACAACCACCTTTGGCTGGCTGGCTATGAGCAGCGCCGCTAGCAGCCACGCCATAGCCCGCGCTCGTGACGGCCGATTTCAGCTTGTCGGGTGAGGTCGCTCTTTCGTCGTATTGCACTGTCGCTTCGCCAGTGGAAACGGAGACCTTCACGTCGCCGACTCCGGCAACCGATTTCAGCGCCTTCGTGACAGTGCTGGCGCAGCCGCCACAGGTCATCCCTGTGACGTTGAGGTTTTCCGTTTGCATGATTTTGGCTCTTTCCACGAGATGTTGGTTGATATTACGAATTAGGGCCATCAAGCCGCAGCTTGCGCCTTGATCTGCGTCAAACGCATTCATTGCGGCGGCGATCCGCCTGGTGCCAGGTTCAAGCGCCTTCCAGCATTCCCAAGGCGCAGGCTCCGAACACTTTGACCGATAAGCGCTATGGAACCAAACGCGGGAACCGGGCGTTTGGTTCCATTCGGCGATCGGCACAGCGACTTTTAGCTGGCGGCGGCTGCCTTCGCCGGGGCACCCGGCATCCCTCAACCTGCTACGCCCGGGCCAAGTGTTGGGTATCGGCTATTTCGTGCATCCGCTGTTTCTTGAAACACCATCCAGACCAGAAATGAGGACATCACTGCGCCGCCAAAGCAGAATACCGATACATAGGCATAGATGAAGAATGCATAGGTGACGGCAACGACTCCCATCAAAAGACCGCCGAAAAACCTCAGGTTCAAGTTCGATGAAATAATGAGCGGAAGAATTACGGTCATAAGATAAATCAGATATGTCAGCTCGCGCGGAATCAGAGCGTCCAGAAGCACAGTGCCTTGGTAGCTGATCGCATAGTCATAGAAACGTGTTGTCAGCCAGCCCTGATGCGCAAAATACGGAATGTACTGAACGCCGGCCAACATCGAACCAGAAATTGCAAACATCAGATAGAGCGACCGGCGTCGCTGCGGCTCCAGGAAATAGGCTGAGAAAGGTACCCAGACAGGCCAAGCAAAATACGAAAAGAACATGTAAGCCAAAGAAGAGGTCTCCACCGCAGACTGGTGGTTTGCCCGGCCTGCCATCCACACGGTGCCTTCGGAAAACTGCTGCAGACCAAACAACAGAGGCAGTGTGGCTATCGGCAGATAGGTCAAGTTCCTGCGGACGGCCCGCTGCATAGCGACAACCCCGGCGGGCAGGAGCGCCGCCGCGGCGGCGAAGCTTGCTTCAGCAGAAAAACACATAGCGCCCCGCACCATTCAAACGGCTTACAAATGGTCGTCAAACCGTCCGCCGAGCAGCGGCATCATGGTGACCCCCGCGACAGCCGGTTCCGGCGATGCGACGCTCAGCAGCTATGCTTGTGCGGGCGTCCATTCTTATCGGTTGCCGAGGATCCGTGCCTAATATGATCCGTCACATTGCCCCCAGGTGCAGGGTCGACGGAGGCGCCAACACTCGGCACGCTGGCAACTGGGTCGGCGCCCGGTGTTTTTTTCATATCATCCTTGCCCAGATTGCTCGGGCCATCTGGACGATTCCGGTTGTGCCCACCGTGTCCGCCATGCATGCCATGGCCAAACAGGTGCATGGCGATGAAGGCAACGCCCATTGCAATCCAAATCCAGTTGCTCTGTAGCCATTGCATGTGTCGTACCTCTGTCGATTGCAGCCAGCCGCACCTTGCAGCTGGCCTCCACTATTCTGCCGCGACTTGCATTGCGGGCCGAAGTGCTGGCGGCGAGCGTAGTGCATCTTCCCGTTCGGTGATGTAGTTGCGTGTGACCGGCACGCTATCGATCCGCTTTGCCAGTTGGATCTGGAACACCATTAACCCGCCATGCCGGAACCCGGCCTCGGAACCGGCGAGGTAGAACTCCCACATCCGGCAAAAGCGCTCATCGTAGATCGCCGCGGCCTCGGCGCGGCGCGCCATGAACCTCTCCCGCCAAGCCTTCAACGTCTCGGCGTAGTGGAGCCTGAGTATCTCGATATCTGTTACGATCAGTCCGGCGCGTTCGATCGCGGGAAGCACTTCGGAGAGCGCTGGCGTGTAGCCTCCAGGAAAGATGTACTTGGTAATCCACGGGCTGTTGACACAAGGACCGGTCATGCAGCCGATCGAATGCAGCACCATCACCCCATCATCGGCTAGGAGGTTCGCTACTTTGGCAAAAAAGGCATCGTAACAGCTGAGGCCGACGTGTTCGAACATACCCACCGAAACAATCCGGTCAAACTGTCCCGAGACCGCGCGATAATCCTGCAAATGGAACTCGACCGAGCCTGCGATGCCTTTTCGGGCAGCCCGCGATTGCGCGACGCCGAGTTGCTCCTGCGATAATGTGACGCCGGTGACTTCGGCTCCACAGTGTTTTGCAAGATAGAGCGCAAGACCACCCCAGCCACTGCCGATATCGAGCACGCGATGGCCCGCCTCAACCAGCAGCTTGGCCGCGATATGCCGCTTCTTGGCCAGCTGCGCGTCGTCGAGGGTCTGATCAGGGTGCTCGAAATACGCACACGAATACTGCTTATCGGCGTCAAGAAACAAGTCGTAGAGCCGCCCGTCCAAATCGTAATGATGGGCGACGTTGCGCTTTGAACGGTCAGCGCCATTGCGTTGCTGCACGCGGCGCAGGGCCATGCGCAGGCGCTCATGGATCTTGATCAATTGAACCGGTGGCTGAAGCGCGAGATTCCGTGTTGCCAATTCGAGTACGTCGTAGATCGTGCCTCGCGTCACCCTCAAACGGCCGGCCATGAACAGCTCGCCGAGCGCCAGTGCCGGGTTCAGGACGAGACGAAGTTCCGCGGCGTGATCTGCAAAGCGAATTGCTGGCGGAATGCCCGCCGGCTTGCCGATCATGTGCCGTCCACCCGCCGCCGTGGTGACCTCAATGCCGCCTTCAACGAAGAATTGCTCAAGGAAGTTGATCACAAGGCTGCTCATGTTACTCACTGTGTTTGTAGATGTAGTGCGCGAGGGGTTAAGACATGCTCTGGTCTATGATTTCCTTGCAAGTTGCTCTGGCGGCAAGCGTTGATCTGCGTCAACCGCTCAAGCGGAGATGCTCACTTTCAGCGCCTTGGTATTGGCGGCGTGGCCGAAGGTCTCATAGGCCTCGAGAATGCTATCGAGCTTGAAGCGATGCGTGATCAGCAGCTTCGGATCGATCTTGTTCGCCGCGACGGTTTTGAACAGCATCGGGATGGTGACAGTGTCGACCAGGCGTGTGGTGATGGCGATGTTGCGATCCCACAGCTGCTCGAGATGCAGATCGACTTTGGTTCCGTGCACGCCGATGTTGGCTATGGCGCCGCCCGGCGCGATGATCTGCTGGCAGAGTTCGAACGTCGCGGGGATGCCGACGGCCTCGATCGCCGTATCGACGCCGCGCTTGGCCGTCAGTTCCATGACCGTTTCGGCGGCCTTGCCATTGGCGCTGTTGATGGTCCTGGTGGCGCCGAACCGCTTGGCCACATCAAGGCGATTATTGTCGAGATCGATCATGATGATCTTGGCCGGCGAATAGAACTGCGCGGTGAGGAGAGCGGCGAGCCCGATCGGTCCCGCGCCGACGATTACGACCGTACTGCCTGGCTGTACCTTGCCGTTCAGCACGCCGCACTCGAAGCCAGTCGGCAGGATGTCGCTCAGCATCACCAGCGCTTCTTCATCGGCGCCATCGGGGATGTGATAGAGGCTCATGTCGGCGAACGGCGTGCGTACAAACTCAGCTTGCGTGCCGTCGATCGTGTTGCCGAGTATCCAGCCGCCGTGGAGACAGTGCGAATACATCTGCTTGCGGCAATACTCGCATTTGCCGCAGGCGCTGACGCAGGAGATCAGCACCCGGTCGCCTGCCTTGAAGCCGGTTACGGCGCTGCCCACCGCATCGATGACGCCGACGCCCTCATGCCCCAGAATGCGGCCGGGCTTGCAGGTCGGGACGTCGCCCTTGAGAATGTGCAGGTCCGTGCCGCAGATGGTCGTTTTCGTCATCCTGACGATAGCGTCGGTCGGCGCCGTGATATCCGGCTTGGGGCGCTGCTCCAGCGATTTCTTGCCTGGACCTTGATAGACGAGGGCTTTCATGGGTCGCGTCCTTGTCGTTGGAGCTGCGCGCAGAATCACGATCCCGCCGTGCCGGGCGAGTCGCTGGACTGTTGAGATCAGGGAACGACTGTCGGCCGCGCGCGGTATGACCCCTAACTCACTGAACGCCGTGGGGGGACAAATGGTTCCCGATGTTCGCGACTCACGACTTCGCCTGGGGGGCTGGCGTAAGAGCAGGTGTCAATAATTCCCAGCTATGGCGAGCGATCTGCTCGTCTTCCTGTGCAGTGAGAACGAGCACCGGGCAGCGCGAGGCAGCGTTGCTTATTGGGTTGGTCTTGGAGCGATTGCAGGTCGCATCGAGGCTGACGCCGATCCATGACAAGCCGTTGCAGATGGCATCGCGGGCTTGCGCGTCATGCTCGCCAATGCCGCCAGTGAAAACCAGCAGGTCGATGCCATCAAGAACGGCAATCATGGCCGCGATCTGTTTGCGGACGGAGGTGCAGAACATGTCGATCGCAAGCCGCGCATCGGCGTTTGCCGGAGCAGCCTCGCGCAACCGGCGCATGTCGCTGCTGACGCCGGAAATACCCAATAGGCCCGAGCGGTGATTGATCAGATCATCCAGCATCGCCGCGTCAAACCTCCGTTTACGCATCAGATAGAGCAGCACGCCCGGATCGAGATCGCCGCCGCGCGTGCCCATGATGACGCCACCGGCCGGGGTCAATCCCATACTGGTGTCGATCGATCTGCCATTTTTCACCGCGGTGACGCTGGCGCCGTTGCCGAGATGGGCGATGACGATGCGTTTTGGCAACGGCTGCCCGAGTTGGCGCAGAATCGACTCGTAGGACAGGCCGTGAAAGCCGTAGCGTTGAATGCCGTCCGCTTGCATATTCTTGGGAATCGGAAGGACGCGTGCGACGTCCGGCAATCCGGCGTGAAACGAGGTGTCGAAACACGCGACCTGTGGAACACCTGGAAAAAGCTCTTTAGTCGCACGGATGAGCGACAGAGTCGCCGGCATGTGAAGCGGCGCGAATGCCGTCGCGGCTTCAAGTTGCGCAAGGACAACATCATCGATGAGGCAATGCTGCCGCAGCTTCGGTCCGCCATGGACGATCCGGTGCCCGATGGCGGCCGGCGCCGGCATTCTGGCATCGATCAGAAGGCTGCCAATCCGGGTGATCGCTTCGGCCTGATTTTGCAGGACTATCGCTTCGGAACGCAGCGTCCTTCCGCGCCCGTCTTGCGCACGGAACGTACCATCCTTGCCGCCGGCCGATGTGGCCTCGCCAGAGACCAGTGTTTCCAAAGATGAAGATCCGGCGCGATACAATCCGAATTTAAGCGACGACGAGCCGCTGTTGAGTGTGAGCACATCCAGTCGTTCGGTCCCGGTCATGTGGTTTTCCGGTGCAAAGTCATGCCGGCAAGGCCCATCGCCAGTCACGGACCTCCGGCATGTCGTCGCCATGCTCGCAGATATATTGCTTGTGACGTTCGATGGTGGTCCAGTAGCGGGCCGTCGCCGCGCCCACCTGACCGCTGAGCCGAGGTACCCGCTTGATGGCGTCCAGCGAGAGCTGGTAGCGATCAAGGTTGTTCAGCACGACCATATCGAATGGCGTCGTGGTGGTGCCTTCTTCCTTGTAGCCGCGCACATGAATGTTGTGATGGTTATGCCGCCGGTATGTCATCTTGTGAATGAACGCCGGATAGCCGTGGAAGGCAAAAATGACAGGCTTGTCCGTGGTGAACAGGGCGTCAAACTCGTGATCGGCAAGGCCGTGCGGATGTTCCGTTTCGGGCTGCAAGGCCATCACATCGACGACATTTACGACGCGGATGCGGATATCGGGAACATACCCGCGCAGCAATGTCACGGCGGCAAGCGTTTCAAGCGTGGGCACATCGCCGGCGCAGGCCATCACCACGTCGGGATCGCCGGCATCGTTGCTGGCCCATTGCCAGACTCCGGCGCCCGCGAGGCAATGGCGAACCGCCTCATCGATATCCAGCCACTGCCATTCGGGTTGTTTGCCGGCGATGATCAGGTTGATGTAGTTGCGGCTGCGCAAACAATGATCTGCTACGGATAAGAGGCAGTTTGCGTCGGGTGGCAGATAGATACGCACCACGTCGGATTTCTTGTTGGCGACAACATCGATGAAACCCGGGTCCTGGTGGGAAAAGCCGTTGTGATCCTGACGCCAGACATGCGACGTGAGCAGATAGTTCAGCGACGCGATCGGCTTGCGCCATGGAATGGTCCGCGTGACCTTGAGCCACTTGGCATGCTGATTGAACATCGAATCGATGATGTGGATGAAGGCCTCGTAGCACGAGAACAGGCCATGGCGGCCGGTGAGCAGATAGCCTTCCAGCCAGCCTTCGCACAGATGCTCGCTGAGCACCTCCATGACGCGGCCGTCCGTGCTGAGATGATTGTCACCCGCCTCGATACCGGCCATCCACGCCTTGTCGGTCACATCGAAGACGGCTTCGAGCCGGTTGGACGCGGTCTCGTCGGGGCCGAAGATACGGAAGTTGCTCTTGTCGAGATTGAGTTTCATCACCTGGCGCAAAAGGGTTCCCAGAACGCGCGTGGCTTCCACCTTGACGCTGCCGGGCTTTAGCACCTCCACCGCGTAGTCACGAAACTCCGGCATCGATAGTGGTTGCAGCACCTGGCCGCCATTGGCGTGCGGATTGCTGCCCATCCGGCGATGGCCTGTCGGCGCGAGCGCGGCAAGCTCCTCGCGGAATTTGCCCTGTTGGTCGAAAAGCTCCTGCGGCCGGTAACTCAACAGCCAGTCTTCAAGCTGTTTGAGGTGCTCGGGCTTCTTGAAATCGGCGATGGGAACCTGATGCGCGCGCCAGGTGCCCTCGACCGGTTTGCCATCGACAAATTTTGGGCCGGTCCAGCCCTTGGGCGTGCACAGAACAATCATCGGCCAGCGCGGACGTTCCGGGCTTTTCCACGTCGTGCGTGACCGCGCGGCGCTCTGGATGGCGCGAATTTCGGCCAGGATCACATCGAGCGTGCCGGCCAGGGATTGGTGCACCAGCGCCGGATCGTCGCCCTCGACGAAATGCGGATCATAGCCGTAGCCGCGCAACAACTCCGTCAGTTCCTGGCGGCTGATGCGCGCCAGCACCGTTGGATTTGCGATCTTGAAGCCGTTGAGATGCAGGATGGGGAGTACGGCGCCATCGCGCGCCGGGTTCAGGAATTTGTTCGAGTGCCAACTGGTGGCGAGCGCGCCGGTTTCCGCCTCGCCGTCGCCGACGACGCAGGCAACGATCAGATCGGGGTTGTCGAACGCGGCGCCAAAGGCATGAGCCAGCGAATAGCCCAATTCGCCGCCTTCGTGGATCGAGCCTGGCGTTTCCGGCGCAACGTGACTGGGAACGCCGCCGGGCCATGAGAACTGGCGCATGAGCCTCAACACGCCGTTGCGGTTGCGCTCGATGGCCGGATAGTGCTCCGTATACGATCCCTCTAGATAGGTCTGCGCCACGATGCCCGGGCCGCCATGCCCCGGACCAATGACGTAGATCATGTTCAGATCGTTGTCCTTGATCAGCCGGTTGAGATGGACATAGAGCAGGTTCAGCCCCGGCGTCGTGCCCCAATGCCCGAGCAAACGCGGTTTGACGTGCTCAATGCGAAGCGGCGCTTCAAGCAAGGGATTGTCTCGCAGATAGATTTGCCCAACCGAGAGATAGTTCGCAGCGCGCCAATAGGCGTGCATTTTGTCCAGCAGATCGGAGGACAGCGGGTGCGGCATCAGCATTCCCCGTGATGTATTTCTGCTCACTCGCAACTGGAAGCGAGATCCGAGTGTACTGAAGCTGGCCGATCCGTAAAGCCTGACCCCGAAGCGACGTCAAAAGGTACAACGCCGGGCACCAGCTAAAGTTCCATAAATCTCAAACCCGATTTATTGGCGACGACACCGCTTCCTCCAGCCAACCTCCGGTAAAACCCGCCCGTCGCAGCCCCGTTTGAATATGCGGACAGCCACGCATCAGTCGCCACAGCATGTCGCTGCGGTAATTCTCTATCATCAGCACGACCGGGCCCTCGTTGAGCCCGAAGTGCCAAGGAGAAACCCACCAGCCGAAAGGATTGCCAGGTTGGCCCGGATGGGTTGGGTTGAAGGCAGCCTTGAAGCCATAGGCGTTGGCCTTCTTCAACTTGGCCTGATGGATGCAGAAGTGGATGGCAGGCAGCACAATGTCGGGCGCGAACGGCAAGGACGCGACCACGGCCCACGGCGCCAGGGTGCCGTCGTCTGGCCCATAAGGAACGCCACGCCCGACGTAGTCGAAAAAGCTGCGCTCGACCCCCTCCAGCTTGAGCGTTTCCGGCCC